>NZ_CP066339.1:3973491-4279144 GCF_016406125.1 Alicyclobacillus sp. SO9
GATTTGTATAGATTAACCGAGAAAACCAGGTAAACTCTCCCTCGCCTTTGGTTGACATGTCCAAAAACACTGGAGTAATACCGGCGTTCTTCAGCTTTTTCGAATCTGAAATGAACTGAGCCCACGTTTTAGGCGGCTGAGAGATACCTACTTTTGCGAAATCGGCTTTGTTGTAAAACATGCCTTGCCCGACATAGTCACCATGAACCAAATAGCTGTCGCCATTGGCAGCAGCTGTTTGAGCCATCAGTTTGGGATTTAAGTCTTGCTCCCATGTTTTCCCTGAAACATAGGGATCCGCTTGTTTCAAGTACGGATTTAAGTTGACGAGAATGTTTTTAGGAAGAGTACTGTTCACGTTCAACCATTGTTCCCACAAAATATCAGGCAATTGCCCTCCTGCTGCCTTTGTTTTCACCCACGTTCCGTATGAAGAACCAGCTGGTACCTGTATAAATTTGATTGTGATACCAGGATGAGATTTTTCGTACTGCTTGGCCAGTTCTGTTAGTTTGGTGGTCTTTACCTTAGCGCTCGGCCCGTATTGATCAGCATACATGGTGATGGTCCCTTTAAAAGGTTTGTTTTTACCTCCAGAGGAATTACTGGTTTGTGCCGAATTTGTAGACCCACATCCTGACAAGAGTAACGAACCGCCCACAACTACAGCGACAGAAACGATACCGTATTTTAGCCTTTTCATCATTGAACATCCCCTTATATAGTAAATTTGAACATACTCCGATTTGGCCGTGACGTTCTACGCCACCTCCTCTCAGTAAATTTTGAATATTATGTTATTTAATTTCTAACAAAGCTCTACTCCATCAGAACTTGATAGCACTGGAAGTCAACCCGCGTAAGAACATTCTCATTGTGAAGACGAATAGGATGATAAGCGGCAGAGCGGCAATCGTGTACCCAGCAAACATGGGACCATAGTCAATCTGGGAAACAAATTGACTCTGAAATTGCAACAAACCTACGGTAATTGGATATTTACTAGGGTTATTTAAAACGACCAATGGTACGAGAAACGAATTCCACACCCCAAGCAGGTTCCAAATTGCCATTGTGCCGATGACTGACTTGGCAAGAGGCAACGCAATCCGCCAGAAGGCCCTCCATTCAGAACAACCGTCGATTCGTGCGGACTCAAAGATTTCTTCTGGGAGAGAGGCGAATGCTTGGCGCAAGACGAAAATTGTAAACGCTTGACCGCCAGCTGAAAAAATCAGAATCAAGCCCCACAACGAATTCATTAAACCCAACTGTTTGATTTCTAGAAAGAGAGGAATCAGTGTTAGCTCAGCAGGAATCATCATCAACGACAGTATGGCAATGTAGAGCGGGCCCTTCATGCGAAAGCGTAAGCGAGCAAAAGCATAAGCTGCTAGAGAGGCCGCAACCACAATAATACTGACACTTACAATCGCGACAAAAGCCGTATTCCACATGTACGGTGCAACGGCGGCCCAGGCCTTTGCATAGTTCCCAAAGTGAAGTGGAAACGTGATGCCAAAGAAACTCTTGTAGAATTGAGCGTTGTTCTTCACAGAAGTGACAAGCATGAAGAAGAACGGGTATACGGACACAATAACCAGGAAAATAAGAAAGATATGACTTGGTAAGTCCCGACGTAACGTTTTGAGCATGTCCATTCCCCCCTACGCTTCAAACTCGGTACTAGGTTTAATAAACTTCACCTGAAGCAGCGTCAGCGCAAGAACGATGATGAATAATATCATAGCGATGGCCATACCCAATCCGAGCTCACCGTTCGTAAACGCCGTAAAGTACATATACAAACCTGGAATGTAGGTAGAATAGCCAGGTCCTCCATTCGTTAAAACCAGCGGCAATGCGATGTTTTGTAAAAGGCCTATGATGGTTAATATCATGAGTAGTTTAATCTGACCCAGAACTAAGGGAACCTCAATCGTGAAGAAACGCCGGATACGGGAAACACCATCAAGTCTAGAAGCCTCGAAAACACTGTCCGGAATGTTTTGCAATCCTGCATAAAATATCAGCAAATTAAATGGAATGACAAAGGGAAAGCCAACAAAGACTAGAGAATATAAGGCAATGTGAGGTGCTCCCAGCCAATTTTGAGTTAACATTCCAAGCCCAATATCTTTTAGAAACGTATCTAGCATGCCAATCTGAGGGCTGTAAATGAAGGACCAGACCATCAATTGAACTATCATTGGTACAACCATGGGAATCACAAACAGCACACGATAGATGTACCTTGCCCGCTCACTCTTCAAATGGTATATGACAACCGCAACTATCAACGGAATCGATATCTCGAGAATCAGTTTAAAGAAAGACCACACACCCAAGTGAAACATAGATATCCAGAAGAGGTGGTCGGTTAGTACGGAAATGTAGTTCTGAAGCCCATTAAAGGCAGGTGGATTAAAGCCATCCCAATGGCTGAAAGAAAAGATAATCGCCATTATCGGAGGATAGTAACTGAACACCAGCATCAACAAAAATGCTGGAAGCAGCATCCCGTAACCTCGGAAGGAAAAGTATTTTTTCTTTACTGTTCGCTGCCCAACGGGTCGGATGTCACTCTCTAAAGCACTCACTTCAAGATGGCCCCCTTTTAGATACCGTTTTCATAACTGCAGGTTCTGCTTCCGCATCACCTGGGCCAACGCCGCGGGTGAGTTTGATAACACTCTGACGGTCTATCTATTTTCAGAATAGACAGTACTGATTTTCTTGCTATTACTATATAAACCCACACTCGCTTTGTCAAGTATGAAATCGTTGTTTCTATATAAAACAAATGGCAACCCGCAAGTGGATGTAAAAACGTTTATCAGGATGTCCCTAGATTGGGTCAGAACGACTAGACAGACTTTCCTCCAACAACTCCTCCATCCACAGACAAACCAGTTCCTAGGACATACCGAGACTCTTCCGAGGCGAGGTAAAGGGCTGCAAATGCCACATCTTCCGGTGTACCTAGGTCACCGCCAAGTTGCCGTAATTTCAATTGCTCAATAGCAGCCGTCGGGTCCTCGTAGGAACGTTTCAAGTAGTCTTCCACAAAAGGTGTATAGATCGTCCCTGGAAGCAGTGCATTGACTCTGATACCATGGGGCGCATAATCTACCTGCATAGACTTGGTCATAGCCAAAACGGCTCCCTTTGTAGCTGCGTAGGCAGCCCGTTGAGCCAAACCGATTTCTGCTATACACGATGACATATTGATAATAGAACCAGAATGCTGCCCCATCATCACAGGAACGACTGTCTTCGATACGAGGTACACCCCTGTAACATTCACTGCCAAAACTCTGTCCCACACATCACGCGACACCTCATGCAATTCTCCAACAGCACTGATTCCCGCATTATTGAACAAGACGTCAATACGCTTATGGACGCGGGTTACCTGGTGAATCCAATTTGCAATAGAGGACTCATTTGTCACGTCAACGAGTGTAAACCTGGCATGTCCGCCTGCATTTTGAATAGCAACCACCGTTCCTTGACCTGCTTTTTCATCGATATCCGCTACTTCAACGACAGCACCTTCCTCAGCAAATTTTGCAGCCGTGGCTGCACCAATTCCCTTGCCTGCTCCCGTAATAAGACAAACCTTATCTTTCAGTCGCATAACACTGCACCTCTCTATTCAAGCTAAAATATCTTAAACCACTGATTTCTCGCGACAAGAGTCATATCGCTGCTAGCGACGCTCTGCACCGTGAGTTGAAGATGTGTAAGATCGTCCTTCTCGAACTTTCAAAAAGTAGTCTTCCCCGCCGACTTGTCCGCCCTTGAGAGCAATTTGGGTTCCATTCACGGCTTTGTCCGAGGAATGCACATAGCACAACGGTCCTCCTGGATCGATGGGCAAGTACATTCTGACAGCGTCGATGTGAAGTTCCCTGGCAACTATCCCGGAGGTGTCTCCGCCGGCCACCACAAGTCTCTGAACATGTGTCTGATGGATTAACTCTCGGGCCAGTATCCCCAGTTGTTTCCCGATGGCTTCAACTGAGTTAAAGTCTCTTAGTCCAAGTGCCGCAGCATTCGCTTTCACCTGGTCAATACTGGAATCCTCCGGTCCTAACGCAGAATAGAAGATGACACTCTTTCCTTCTGCCAGGGCTGCGACGGCTTTCCCCATCAACTCATGCAAGCGCGGCACTACTTTTTGGGTGTCTCCAATCAATAGACTGGGTGAAAGCTTGAAACCCACAAAGCCGGCGTCGAGGGCATGTGCGATTTGCCTCTCAGTGACCGGAGAACAACTCCCCGATAACACAAGGATCTGCGATACAGGATGAGAACCATCATCTTCACTCCTCTTGATGCAATGGCCAGCCTTATTCCAATAAGACGTTAGTGCGTACTCCACACCTGATGACCCGACCACAAAGTGATTGCCTGATTGTGCACTTTCCCAAATTAACTGGCCTGTCTTGGTTAAACGATTCTCGTCCAGCACGTCAAACAACATGACTGAAGACGGGTTGGATGCGCTGATTTTCTGAAACCGCGTTCGAACCTCTGTCATATTCCCATCAAGACTGTGAATGTCCATTGTGGAAGTTGGGTACTGGGTCTGTTGACCCAGGATAAGACGTATATCGGCTTCCTGCATTGGCGTACTAGGATGCCTGGACATGGTTGGATGCCTGTCTAAACGGTAGGTTGTCTCCATAACTGACGCGAAATGATTGCCAAATACGGTATATCGCTTTAAGGCGGGAGCGCCGACGACCAAGGGTACGATACCTTGTTCAGCAAAAGCTTCTCGACCGATGTCAATCGCCAGTCCTATGGAACCCTGCGTCGGAGATGAATCAAACGTTGAGCACACTTTGTAGTGAACAATGTCTGCATGCAACTGTTTTAAGAATAGAAACACGTCGGGCAGTTGCGCTTTCATTTCCGCTGGCGTCATCGCGCGACTGACACCAGCCAAACCAATACACTGAACATCCTTGAACTCAGTTTGTAAGACGTCCGTATCTGGAATTTGAAAGAACAAAACCGTTTCTAAACCATTCAATGCAAGGACTTCCAAACAATCCGTCGATCCCGTAAAATCGTCACCGTAATAGCTTAATAGGATGCGGCTCTTTTCCTCGATTCCATCCTGGTCCACCCCATGACACCTCCCGAAAATTTCAGCTTAGAAGGGTAGTATTGACCTATTGTGATGCATCACAGCGGTTGCAAGGTAAAGCTGTATTCATAAGTCCCTGGTTTGACCCGGTATTCATCATGAACCGTACAATACGTCCATCCGTTGTCACCGCCAAGCCCGGAATGAACGCAGTCGATGTTGACCCAAATCTTGTCTCTGGCCTGCAATTCATGAGTATGTCGTGCCTGGACGTAGTCACTGACTGGATTTCGATGCACGTCAAAGTGGAATGGTTGAAGCCCTTTGACGACAAGCCCATTCCCTTCTGAATTCGCTAAGGAAAACCAACGCACATCTTCCTTGCCACCGCATTCAACGGGAACGATATACGGATAGTGCTGTGCATCCACCGTGCTGTCGTACAAGCCTATATGGGTGCTCAACTTCCTGTCAGCATAGTTTTCGTTTGGACCCCGTCCATACCACTTAAGAGAACTGTACTCAAGAGGGATGGTCAGAGTCACACCAATACGAGGCAGGTTGGGCAATGACGAAGTAACGACAACCCGGTGCGCAATGTCGATGCGACCATCAGGATAGAACGTATACCGAATCAAGCTGTTAAAGTCGTCATGACTGTCGTCTGCCTTTACCAGAGTACGTACTTCAACACACACAGCATGCGGATTGTAAAATACCTCTACACGGTTGACGTGGCGTTGCACTCTATCCAAACCGTGTGCATACCAATCCCCGGCAATTGAGCTCACCCATCCAATACCGCTGTCAATGCCTGTTGGAGCACGGAAAAAATTCTCCAACAAACCCTCGTCTATCAATGATCTCCCTTGTATCGCATACCTGGTGATAACGCCTCTTTGTTTATCAAAGTCTATTTCAAAAATTGAAGATATCAGGTGCAGCAAACCTGAAGTTTCCTCCACATCAATCGTTTCGTCACTACGCGCCACGGGTGGTTCGCCATTACGATCTGCAACGATGGGTAGTTGGAATTGTTCCGAGTAGACTTCATAGCCAGCCGGTGCCCACCACTGTTCTCTGTTAAGGCAAACTGAGAGATTCAGAAAATACTCCATACCCCGTTTGCCTTTGGGAGGTTCAATCGGAAGCTGCATGACACACTTTTGACTCGGTTTCAGAGAAGGAAACGGACTTTTTCCCGAATGCACTGCCGTTCCGTTCTCTGTGAGTTCCCACGCGAGGTACAAATCGCTTAAATCTGAATCCAAATACTTGTTGTGAACGAGAACTGTTCCCTGCCAAATGTCTTCACACTGAATTGTCACCGGGGATTGTGCCTTTTTTAGGTCATATGCACCTGGGTGAGGGGTCAGGTCAGGGTGCACAACGCCATTGAGGCAAGTGTCGGGAACGGGATCGACCACATTTTCTCCAAAATCCCCTCCGTAAGCCCAAAACCGAGTTCCGTCATCCAAAACTCTCGTAAGTGCTTTGTCACTCCAATCCCACACAAATCCGCCTTGAAACCGAGGATACTTCTCCACCAGATCCCAAAACTTATGAACATTTCCGGTGCTGTTGCTTTTACCATAAGCGTATTCAAGCAAGATGATGGGCCTTTTATCCGCTAGGTCCGTCAACTTCTCCTCGAGCGATTCCAACTCCGGATACATGGGAACACGAATATCTGTCACCAAAGGATTAGGCCCTTCAAACTCAAACACCTGTACAATTCGATAGGCATCGTATTGTCGTACCCATCCTGCCATGGCCGCATGGTTCATTCCGACGCCTGATTCATTACCCAGAGACCAAAACAAAATGGATGGATGGTTCTTATCTCTCAGTACCATCCTGGTCATGCGGTCCATGTAGGCATTGGTCCATTCTGCGTCCTTGGATAGTAAACTTTGAATGCCATGCGTTTCTATATTCGCTTCATCAACAAGGTAGATCCCCAATTCATCACACAGGTCGTACCATAAGGGATCGTTTGGATAGTGACTGGTGCGCACTGCGTTAAAATTCAGTCGTTTCATGGCCGCGATTTCATTACGCATGTGTTCTTCGGTGAGATGACGGCCCGTGTCAGGATGATGCTCATGACGGTTGACACCACGAATAATCAGTCGCTCTCCATTTAGCCTAACCACATTGTCGGCGCCGACTTCGATTCGGCGAAATCCAACCCTGCAGCTTTCGTAGTCAACCTCCGTGTCATTTGAATCTACCAGCGTCAAAACTAGAGTATACAGACAGGGGTGTTCCGCACTCCATTTGTCGGGCGCTGACACCGTGGTTCGAAGGAGTGCTGCGCCCGCCTCTGAACCAAATCCGGCGGTATCAATCGAGGTGTCTCTAGCCACCCTAGCTTTACATTTTGCGACTTGATGTCCTGTTCCATCGATGAGTTTCGCACTGACAGTCAGGTCAGCATATCCGGGAATCTTATTGACGTATGCGTATACAACCAGGTCAGCGTCGTGATAGTTGTCATCCAACAACGTAAATACTTTGATGTCTTGAATCCGCATTTTCGGCTTACTGTACAATTGGACACTGCGGTAAATTCCAGATAAATACCAATAATCTTGGTCTTCAAGATAGGAGCCGTCGCACCAGCGCATAACTTGTACAGCCAAAGTGTTCCGCCCGGTCTTCAAATACGTCGTCAGATTGAACTCTGCGCTCAACTTACTATCTTGCGAATAGCCAATTAAAGTACCGTTCACCCAGAGGTAGAACGCCGATTCAACGCCCTCGAAATTTATGAAAACCTCCCGTCCGTGCCATTCATCCGGAACTGTAAATGTGCGCACATAACAGCCTGTGGGGTTATCCGTCGGAACAAAGGGCGGGTATAGTACGTGTGATTGGTCCCCTTCGGTGGATGCCGCTAACAAATGCCTATCCGAGGGGTCGTCCATCCGGAACGGATATTTGACATTCGTGTAAATGGGATGTCCGAACCCTTGTAGTTCCCAGTTACCCGGAACAGTAATGTTTGCCCACTGTGACACGTCGTAGCCTTCGTCGTAGAAGCCCTGGGGAACTTCTCCGGGATGGTCGACCAACTTAAATTTCCACACACCATTCAAATTACTTGTGAACTTGGAGAGGTTTCTATCACATGTTCTCGCCTCTTGTTCACTTGCATATGCACCCAGGGGGCTGTGCATGGATTCTCGGTTTCTTTGTAACATATGAGGATTTTCCCAGTCATTTGGTTGAAATAGCGGCACATGTATCGCTCCCGTTACGAAGAAATTTATAAATTTACCGAATCGGTTGTTGACAAATCAAGACACCCTTCGGCGGCACATGCTGCTTGCCGGATACGGCTTTTTTCTGCAACAGTTCAAAGACCTCTGCTGCACCCAAATCAATGGTGGCATTTTCATCGAGGTGATTGAGGTAAAATGTGAAAACGTGGCTGTCACTATAACGCCTGCTGACTTCAATGCCTTCCTCCTTGTTGTCCAGCAGAGGCAAAATCCCCTTCTGTTCACACAACACGAGAGCTAAATCCTTGATGAATTTCTGTTCAGGGTTCGTGGCCACATACCATGCTTCGCCCGAACCATAACGATTTCGCGTCACAGCTGCCCCGCCTCGGTAAAAATCCTTGTTGTAGGTTGCAACAGTCTCAGCCGTTTCCGGATGCACCACCTCACAAATCATGTTACATGTATAGGTTCTCTCAAAGCCCAAATTACCTGGATGCAGTGTAAGGCTGTTTGAATCCTCTGGGCGCAGCGCGTCAAGTTCTTCCACCCACACACCTAACAAGTCGCGAAGCACACCTGGGTACCCGGAAGTGGTGACGAGATCGGACTCATTAACAATTCCGGAAAAGAAGGTTGCCCAGAGGAATCCGCCTGCTTCCACAAAGGCTTTCAGCTTTCGCTCATACCCGTTTTTAACCATATACAAAACCGGAGCTATGACGATGTCATACTGTGTCAGGTCTGTATCAACGCTGATGATGTCGACCGGTATGTGTTGGCTAAAGAATGCATCATAAAATTTCTGTACCTCGTTGACGTATTTTAGCTGCTGAGTCGGGCCTGACGAATACTCTACAGCCCACCAGTTCTCCCAGTCGAAGAGAATGGCAACACGAGCTGATACTCGAGAATCAAGAAGAATGTCGCCGAGTTGCTTCAACTCCTGCCCGAGTGCAGCGCATTCCTGAAAGACCCGGGTCTCTGTGGTCGGTAAGTGATCGATAACAGCACCATGAAACTTTTCACAACCACCTCGTGATTTTTTTAGTTGAAAGAACAAAATTCCATCGGCCCCCCGAGCAACAGCTTGATAGCTTAACAACCTCATGACACCAGGACGTTTGAGTGAGTTGTATGGCTGCCAATTCTGCTGGCTGGGTGTTTGTTCCATAATCATATACGGGGCTCCGTCTTTCATGCCCCTCATCAAATCGTGTCTGAAAGCTATCTGGCTGACAGGTGTGTCGATGGACGGATAATTATCCCAAGCAACAATGTCCATGTGTTTTGCCCACTCAAAGTAATCAAGCGGTTTGTAGGTTCCTGCGCCGTGATAGTTTGTAGTGACTTTCACGTTTGGAGTCACTGCCTTTATAGCCTCGTATTCTTCCAGATAACAAGCCAGAACACTTTCTGAATGAAATCGAGCGTAGTCCAAAGAGATGCCTGGAAATGCAGTCTTGTCAGGGGTCCAATGCTCACTTTGCACATTGGGTGGAACGATTTCATCCCAGTCATAGAACGTGTGACTCCAAAATGCGGTGTACCAAGCCCTGTTTAGTTCCTGCAGCGAACCGTACCTGCGTTGCAGCCATTTCCGAAATTCTGCGGCACAGGTGTCACAGTAACAGTCAGAAATGTACTCGTTGTTAATATGCCACAGCAATAGTGCAGGGTGATCCCGATATCGTTCTGCTAATTTCTGCGCCATTAGGCGTGAATACTTTCGGTACACAGGACTATTTGGGCAGGAATTGTGCCGCATGCCAAACTTACGCTTTCGGCCGTCAAAATCCACCGACAAAACCTCTGGATACCGCTTCGCCATCCACGCAGGATGGGCAGCAGTGCTGGTAGCAAGACAGGCATACATTCCCCTGTCCGCCAACTTATCCATGACCTTATCCAACCACTCGAAGTTGTAAGTGTCTTCATCCGGTTGATTGATGGCCCATGAGAATACATTGATGGTTGCTACATCGATACCCGCGTCCGCAAAGAGCTCCATGTCATTGTCCCAGGTTTCCTGCGGCCATTGCTCAGGGCTGTAGTCGCCGCCATATATAATTTTTGGAAGTTTCTCATTAATCATCGTAGCCCTCCTCGTAGTAAGATTTTTAGATGACGATACTTTCATTTGTCAGCAACCACTCTGCCCCTCGTTCTATGCACCAAGCACTCTTTCCACAGTCATAGAGAAAGGTACCGCGCAACGGCCAAGGTCGTCCCGCAGAGAGATGGAAGGATTCCCGCCAAACATGCAGTGGACAACCACTTCGCCCGTACAAGAGTGGTCTAACTCAATCTCCACACTGTTGTCCGGATGGATCGTGACAGCCTCCATCTGCACAGCACGGCCCCCATCCTCCACATAAAAGTCCGTTATAACGGGAGATGAAGCCATCCATTCTCCAGATACATTGACAAACTCAATTCGAATGCGGGTTCGATTATTATCCGTAAAGTAGAGACGAGCGGGAGCGGGAAAGGCAGTCATTTTCGGCAAACCGTAGAATTTCTCTAGCGCAACCGCAGCGAAGCGTTCTCCAATCACGACGTTGCTTGCAGCATTATTGTGGATCGCATCAGAGAGAGAAGAATCGATTGTAATCACCAAATGAACATGTTCCATTTCCAATGCTAGTCTGCGCTGAATATCTCGAATTGCACTCCAGGAAGAATCGTCCGCATTCGCATCCGTCCATCTGTTCAATTGGCCGACGTAAATGGGGAGTGTTGCATTGGAGGTGTAGGATCGCGCAGCATCCACAAATGTTCTAAAACGACCGGGATACATTTCAACACCTTGCGGGTCAGTATCGCTTTCGCCCTGATACCACAAGACACCCGCAATGGTGCCGCCTGCCGCAGTCATCATGCTTTTCATGTTCTCAAACAAGTCACCGGGACAGTCAACATCGTGAATCCATCTGGAGATAGGACTGCCTCCCAGTGCCGTTGGGATTAACCCAATTGGAATACCCGTCTTTTTAAATACATGCTTTGCAAAGGCGAGCCAGGGACTGTGCCCGTGGAAAATCCCTGTAGCAGTAATCGGATGCAAGGTACCCTGTGCATCTTCCAGCGGGTGAGTCGCTAACTTCCACTGCTCATCGTTGGCAAATAAATGGACTCCAAGCATCGGACCGTCCGTCACTACCCCCTTACCGGTTCCGGATGCGTTGCTCTGGCCCGCAATGACGTAAATGTCTCCAACACCGAGGTGATGAATATAATCCCCTCGAAGAGCTCGTCGGTCTTCACCGGTTCGACGAATACGCGTTTCAATTCTATATAGTCCGCCTTGAGGTACTCCCTTCAGAACGATTTCAAAACGCTTTTCTTCCATATCAACGGTTCCACTTAACCAGTCCAAGGAAGCACTGACAGGTGCGTTCGTCTGCTCGTCGACAATCCGGGCCTGAATGTTGACATCGTCATCAGACATGGCATTCCATGTGCCTCGTAATGTGATAGATGCTGCACCGTACTCGTTTCGTTGAATGATTTGCCAATCCCGCGGTCCTTCCAATACCTGTACGCCTAATACGCGTTGCATGAACTCCGCTCCTTTGGGAAATGGAATTGTTGGACGTGCCAAAAGACGACTGTACGATTACAACAAAGACTGCGTTTCCTCAACAGCTTCGTCTAGTAACTGGCCTACTTCACCGCGCAAGTGCAGTGCTGCATCGACAGCCTGGTTCAGAATTTGATTGATTTGTGGATATTCAATCATCTGAGGTGTGCTTCTGGCATGCCCATGAATACGCTCAATCATGGAGAAAAAGGGAAATCGGTGCAGCACCTGAGGGTCTCTCCACGTTGACAGGCGCGTACCAATCCCGCCCTCAAATGTAGTGATCTTATCCATGTCTTTCGAACTCAGCACTTTCATAAGCCGATAAGCCATGTCCGGGTGTTTGCTCGTCTGGAGTATTCCATTAATATAATAGGAAATAACGGATGTTCTTCGCCCTTCGCTGCCTTCCCCTATAGGAATTACGGTCCAACTGTTTTTTCCAACGATACTTGAAAGCTCAGGTAGTTCAGCACATGCAGCAATGTGACTCCAGTTCCAAGTCATGGCGGCCCGTCCTGCGCTGTAGTAGTATTCACCAGCTCTGATACTGTCCAAATCAAAAACCTCCGGAGGTACCACTTTATGAACATGAATCAGGTCCACCAAAAACTGTAGTGCTTGGATTCCTTTGTCGGAATTAAAAACCGGGCGTCTGTCGGCGTCAAAGAGAGAGCCGCCTCGACTCCATAGTTGCAACAAAAAGTCAAATACATTGTTATGCCCGTCAGGATATCCTCCAATGACAGTCCCGAACAGTCCCTGTTCCGGACGCGTAAAATGCCTCGCGACCCTAATGAACTCCTCCCACGTGTTAGGAACTGCCAAAGGCATCCCAAACCTTTGCTCAAATATATGCTGTTCCTTTGGGTCTTCAAATAAATCTTTGCGATAGTAAAACATCACAGGACCGTCGTGATAAGCGATACCGTAGCACTTGCCATCCGGGCCTAGCTGAGGCGCTTTCAGGCTGTTTGTCCAGTCGTCGGGCCAGCCATCAATCGGGGCGACCTCAAAAAACGGATCTAAAGCTGCCAGCTTAGATTTTTGTATGAACTCTGGGAGCCAATCTGTCGAACACATCACGACATCATAATTGTTCTTCCCTTCCCGAATGACACGGTAGAGGTCTTCAACTTCGTAAAAATCCAGGTCAACATCCCAATCCGGGTAGAGGGATGTAAAACGTTTCACCTGAATACTGAGAGCCTTTTCAAAAGAATCGAACTTGCGTCCGGCAAAGCGAAGTTTCATAGCTACACCTCCGTCCTAAAGTCTTAACTGGCCTCTCTCCGCTTCACCAACAACAGGTGCTCACAAGCCAAAACAACCTCGTCTTTTTGGTTGAATACCTCGCACAGTTCAACCACGACACCGGAGTCAATGTGTTTTCGATGATCGCGTTTTTCCTTAATAGAAACCCGCGCATGAATTGTATCCCCGATAAAAACAGGTCTAATAAAACGCAGCCTGTCGTAGCCATAAGAGAACGCCGCGGGGTTGATCTCACCTGCGGTCAATCCGACCCCAACGCTAAAAACCAAGGTCCCATGTGCAATTCTTTGTCCAAATTCTTGGTCAGCACTCCACTTCGCGTCCATGTGGTGTGGATAAAAGTCTCCAGTCTGACCTGCGTGAATGACAATGTCGGTCTCTGTTATCGTTCTGCCGAGTGTCTCACGCGTTTGACCGATTTCATAATCTTCATAGAATATAGACGCCACATGTATCACCTCATTGTAAGATTCTACGTTATTGGATTTCACTCAGCCATACAGGCCGATTTTCGTCCATCGACAAGTATGCGGCGAAAACCATCTGCAAAGTCTTCAAGTTGTCCGCTACACTATTGGACGGTTCTCGGTTCTCTTCAACCGCTCGCATGAGCTCCCCCATAGTTCCCATAAACGCGTGCGGGAACCATTTCCCTTTCAAAATTGGCCTGAACCAAAAGTCTGGATGAAGCTCCTTCGACAGAAAACTCAACGTATCTTCTTGTCCCTGCGGATAATTGTACAAAGCTCCATTGGTTCCTTTGACAATACCGTCAGTTCCCTCAAAGCGAAACGTTGCGTACCAGTCGCTTTCATCAGCCCAGTTGTTGTGATTATCGTGAATCAATGCACGCAGTTCCCCAGGAAATTTCATGTGAATCATCGTGCGCGTCTCACCGTGACTCACCTGTCCCGGATACCTTGCTCCATCCGCATAGATATACTCCGGCGTACCAAGTAAATAACGAATGGCATCCATATAGTGAATACTGTGATACATGACTTCCAGGGTATCAATTTGGCGAAGGAACGGCCAATGTTCAAAGGCTGTATGAACGTTCACTTGTATGGTGGCTTGCGTGAGTTGTCCAAGCCATCCCCGTTCAACAATTGTACGAGTTGCAGCAATCCCTGGCGCCCACCGCATTTGCTGGTTTACTGCGGCCTTGACCCCTACAGCCGAACACATGTTCACAATGTGCTTTGCCATGGCATACGTTTCACCCAGAGGCTTTTGGCATAAGACGTGCTTCCCGGCAGCTACAACGGACTCTACGATACTCGGTTGTGAACTTGCTCCGACCGCTATATCTACAATTTCAACATCGGTGTCAGCAACTAAGTCTTCGACCGATTGATAAACCTTTGGAATGGCATATCGTTCGGCCAATTGTTCTGCTCGCAATTGAACAGAGTCTGTGATGCCTACCACATGAAAGCCCGCCATTTTGTATGCTGGTAAATGGGCCTCGCGTACAATTTCGCCAGCTCCTACTATGGCAATTTTCTTGCTCTTGTCCCGAGGCAGTTTCGGCTGATAATTCAAATCCAAATCCACTCACACATTCCTCCCGCAAACACAGATTTACGCTGAATTTCTGGACTCACGATAGAGCTGATTAAGTTCTTCAAGCACTGCAGCTGGTGGTCCACCACTTTTCAGATACCTTTGGACAATGAACCCAGCATGGTCCTGAAAATGAAGATATCCAGCATACCGTGGACGCATGAAACTTCCGTCTAGCGTTTCTAGTGTATTTCGGAAATAGTTGTTGGTCAGTCGGTTGACACTGTCATCAGTCCAGGCCCCTCGATGACCAGGTTGTCCGCCTGCTTCGGAGTACATGGTTCGCTGAAAATCAGGGCCGGCGACAAGCTGAAGAAACTGGGCAGCCAGGTCCTTCGAGGGACTTTGTGCAGACAGAGCTATGCCTGTTCCACCCAATGTAGTTCTAAGGCTCCGATTACCCAACCTTACAGGATTCGTGAAAACCAATTGGTGTTCACAGTAGCCTGTGCGTGAATAATTAGAATATCCGTAGGCAAACGGACAGTACGAAAATTCCTCGGAGGCTGCCATCGCTTCATACACTTTAATTGGATTAAAATTATACATGATTTCAGGACAGAAGCTTGCCAGTTCACGCAGTTGTTCCAAGCCTGTAACCCCTGTTTCTGTACTTATCACCACATTTTCCTGTTGAAACGGATCTTCTCCCTGTGATGAGCACAGCATATAGAAGTTCATCAAACTGTCTATTGGTATTCCCGGAAATAAGACAGCGCCGTGTCGTGCTAGTTCAAGGACTTCGTCCCACGTTTGCGGTACTGACCGACCTAAGCGTCGAAGAAGGTCCGGTCGATACGATGCAACAGGTGCGGCAGCGTCAATGGCTAACGCACACTGTTTGCCGTCAACGTTGTAACTTTCGTGGGAACCCCCAATTGAATTCGCTTTCTGATTGCTCATAAATTCCGGCGGCAAACACAAATTTAAATCGTATAAATAGCCGTTGCGAATCGCAGCACCTGCCCAAGGATGGTCAATAACCAAAAGGTCGAACTTGTCCACCAATTTACCTAGAGGATAATCTGCAAATTCTTGAAGAGAGCGCTTTTCCCATTCAATCTCAATGTCTGGATTCACTTCGCTGAAACGTTGCGAAGCAGCCACTAAAGGAACGTAACCTCTTGTATGGTTCCACGTAATACCGCGTAACTTTGTCATTATCAATCCCCCAGGCTTCACTCCGATTTCCCTTGCATATTTTATATTCAACATCATATTTTATATATGGATTTTATACCATAATCAGCACAAGTGTCAATAAAGTCTGACATTGACACTTGTGCTGATGTCGTTGAGTTTGCTGAAAGAGATGATAGAAGGAGCAGTAGAACTCATCGCGAGGCTCTGTACAGCGTATCGTATCGAAATATCGTCGAAAGAATGTGGTAGAAACATCATACGAGTGGAGGGAAAACACTGAACACTAGGTTTCTATGATAAAAACGTCCGTTTTGAACTGAGTCCCATGTTCGCGGTCGCAATTGAAGCGTACTTGTTCAAAATCTCCAAAGTATCGTCCGACTGCCGCTTCGTACGTTTTGCAGTTAGACTCGTTACGGCAATGGCGGCCGTCACGCCAATCTCAGTATTGCCGATTAACACCGCTAAGTCACGCACCCCATAATGTGTGTCATTTTCTGCAACGCTATAACCATGCTCTCGGATAAAGTCTAGTTGAGCATCCAGATTTTCCCGTTGCGAACTCGTCAAATCCAAGTACTGTGGATTTGTTCGACAGTAGGTTTCAAACTCATCCCTGTTTAAATGGGCCAACAAGAGTCGACCGGATACCGTCTCAAACGCAGGAAACTTGGAACCCACTTCAATGGACAAGCGGACCTTCTCAGGGCTTTCTTCCTGAGCCAACACCAATAGCTCATCGTTATGTAGAATGCTTAAGTGACATGACTCTCGAGTGACAACAGAAAGGTCCCGCATTGGCTGCCTGGCAGCCCGAAGGATATGTCCGACCAATGAGTGTGTGTGCGCGAGTTCATAGAGTTTCAAAGACAAATAATAGCCGTAGTTGTCCTTGATGATGTACCCCCGTTTCTCTAACAACCCTATCATGCGAAATAATTCGCTGGGGCTCCGATCCAGGGTTCTCGACAGTTCGGTCAGCGTTTGCGGGACAGAAGAGACAGAAAGTGCCTCGAGAATATCTAGTCCTTTCTCCAATGCAGGCGCACGGTATGCGGGTTTCTTTTCCATTTTTCGCATCCTTCCACAGACAAAATGAAGCAGAATTAACAACTTAAGAATAATATAAAATGGTTTAACTGCGTGCAAAAAATACAGAAATCAAGACGTTGCACTATTTGATCTTGTAAACTCCCTAATATCACCAACTAACCGTATTAAAGCATACTAGTGAGGGATTTCACAAATTTTACGTTGTATTCACCTAGTGGTGGTGCGCCCACTTCAGACGTTAATATCTCCCCATTAATACGAAACGGACATCGAGTCGTCCGGACGGTCGTACCATTCTGTCTACGCGTGGTCTGAATCATGGATAAACTCCGGAACGCATCATGCTGCGACAGCACATTCCAATCCAACACTTCTGCACACCAGATATCATGATGCTCCAGAATACTCAACCAATGTGCTGTTGGTTGGGTTCGTAAATGACCCTCCAAAATCCGCTTAATCTCGTCACGTTTGTCAAACCACGCAGTCTCTTTGCGATAGTCTTTTAACGGCGTGCAATCAATTAAATGAGCTATGGTCGAAACTGAACCCATGGCTAAGGCGATATAACCGTCTTGGGTACGATAAAATCCATAAGGAGCGGGTAGATAAGCATTCGCATTATTCACAGAGCTGCGCCTGGGAATTTGTCCACCGTCGTTTAAGAACGCAGTCAGCACTTCAAATTGAAGGTCAATAACAGATTCCATTAGACTGACTTCAACCAGTCCCCCTTCGCCGGTCAGATTCCGCCGTACGACACATGCTAAGAGCCCCTGTAACAAATGCGCTCCGCTTAACATGTCAACGACACTCAGTCCAAAGGGCACCGGCGGATCTCCATCATCCCCGTTCAACCAAGGTAGCCCTGCCAAAGACTGAACGAGTAAGTCTTGACCTGGATTGTTTTTCCACGGTCCGCTTCCTCCATACCCTGTTATGCTTCCGTATATAATCTTAGGATTCAACTTCTTGACCGCTTCGTACCCCAACCCTAAACGCTCTATTACACCCGGTCTAAAATTCTGGACCACAACGTCAGCTCTCTTAATTAATTCCTTGACAAGACGCAGTTCTTCGTCGTTCTTTAAATCGACTGAAACACTCTGCTTGTTGCGATTTGCTGCGTGAAATAAGGTGCTGTCCCCATCTAAGTTCACATCTGATATATATAGTTTGCGACTGATGTCACCGACTTGGGCTCTCTCAATTTTAATCACCGTGGCCCCCAAATCGGCAAGCCGTAAGGTTGCGGAAGGACCAGACAAAAACTGCGTAAAATCGATGATTAGCTTCCCTTTTAGAGGTAAAGAATCCCCATGCGCAGTCGGCAGAGAAGCAACGGGAGTCGGAGTCCATTTGTCTTGCTGTAATTCTTGAAGAATTTTATTCGAATCTTCCCCAAGTTTTGGCGCCCATTTGGACGATTCTAGCCGAGACCCATCAATACGGATTGGGCAGCGTGTCGTCTGTAGCCGTGCGCCGTTTGGCCGGGACAGTTCCTGAACCATGCCCAAAACCTGAAAGCCTTCACTGTCTACAAACTCCTTCATGTTTTGAACCGGGGCACACCAAAAACCGCCCGTTTGTAAAACACCCAACCAATGCTCCGTTGTGTTATCTCGAATCGTGTGCTGAATTAATGCTTTAATTGCGTCCCTCTTTTCAAACCACAGCGCAGGGTCTCCATAAGTTTCAACCAACTCTGTACACTCAATGAGGTTCCCCAATTCTGCCACGGACCCCATCGCTAGCGCAATATAACCGTCTCTTGTCTCATACAGGCCATATGGAGCCCCCAAATAGGCATGAGCATTGTTATGCGTACCTCTGTCCGGAAGTTTCCCGCCGTCATTTAGGTATGTTGTCAGTCCCTCAAACTGCAAATCCAAGGCGGTCTCAAGCAGACTTACCTCGACAATCCCGCCGATATGAGTTTCTGTTCTCTTTGCAAGGAGTGCCAAGATTCCTTGGACTAGATGTGCGCTGGCAAACATATCAACGACGGAAAGCCCAAAGGGGACCGGTTTTCCATTTTGCTTTCCATTCAACCACCCTAAGCCGGACACGGCCTGAACAAGCAAATCTTGGCCCGGCTTTCTGGACCAAGGGCCATCTTTCCCATACCCCGTCACTCTCGCGCAAATTAATCTCGGATTCAATTTGCGAAGCACATCCGGACTTAAGCCTAAACGCTCCAACGTCCCTGGCCGAAAGTTCTCAATGAGCACATCAGCACGGGCGATGAGTTGTTTCACGTTATCTAAATCTTTACTGTTTTTGAGGTCTGCTGCAAAGCTCTCCTTATTTCTGTTCATACAGTGAAAGACAGTGCTATCTCCGTCCACTCTTAAATTGGATAGAGTCAATTGTCGACCGAGGTCCCCGCTGCCGGTTTTTTCTATTTTTATAACACGTGCGCCTAAGTCCGCCAACCGCATAGCAGCAGCCGGACCAGAAAGAAATTGACTAAAGTCTAGTACCATCAGGTTGTGTAAGGGCTTCATGTTGCATGCTCCTTCTAAACTTCCATAGTGAAAGTTATCCATATTATGAAGTACAATTCACTGCCTATTATACCGGATATATTTTTTATATAATATGACTTTTTCTATTTGAAAATCAAGAGGTCCGCGTTGAAACAAAACATGGAGAGACCATTCGTGTTACAAACAATGAGAGTAAGCTAAGTAGTAGGAAGGACAATAAACCACGCATGAACAGAACGTAGGAAGCAATCACCAGCATCACGCCAAGAGAACGAAATGGATGTCTCAAGCCGAACACTAGGGCCAAAACTATCTGCTGGACAGGTGATTGTTCAAAGTGACTCATTACTGGAAAAATGTAAACCAGCAGTACACAAAGTATGAGTGTGATGGCAAAAGTTGAACTCAAAATAAGATATGCAATCGGCGACGGATGTCTCAAACAATAGTAGAAATTGAGCCCTGCTAGTAGACTTGGGACTACCAACAGGAAACCTACTTCATTGGATTTTATAAACTTCTTCTTGAAGGTTGCCGCAAAAGTTCGGACCATCGAAGCCTCCGAATTACCTTGTTCCCACTTGTGCATCACAGCAAACATTGCCGTTGTTGAAGGCATGAACCCCAGTACGATTCCACCTGCACAAGTGAACAAGGCCCACAGTAGAGTCGTTACCACTAACCGTGACACCCAATCCGTTACGAAACCCAGTATCTCGTACAATCTCATGACTCCACCACCCGAACGTTAAGTATGATTGAAAATTCACTTTAACTGCTATGAAACACTCACCCTTTAAGTCCAGTGGTAACAATACCTTGTACGAACATTCTTTGTCCGATAAAAAAGAGTATCAGAACGGGAACAAGTGCCAGTACCGACATAGCCAACAGGGGGCCCAATTCCAGCCCAAATTCACTAGAGAAAGTAGCCACCGCGACTGGCAAGGTATATAGGTTCGAGTTATTAAGGTAGATCAAAGGGCCAAAAAAGTCGTTCCACGAAAAGACAAACTCGAACAACGCAACCGTTATCAAGGCTGGTTTAGTAAGGGGCAACATAATGCGGAAAAAAGTTGAAAGAGTTGAGCATCCATCAATCGCTGCAGCTTCCTCTATTTCCTTCGGTATTGAAAGGAAGAATTGCCTCATGAGAAAGATGAACAAAGTTGTTCCACTGACCCCTAAGAACGTTGGAATAATTAGAGGCAGATAGGTATTAACCCAACCAATCTTGTAGTACAAAAGATACTGAGGAAAAAGCGTCACCTGAGCGGGTATCATCATGCTTGACAGCGCTATAAAAAACAGGACATTCTTGCCGCGTCCCTGTAATCGTGCAAACCCGTATCCCACGACAGTCGCGCTAAACAACGCGCCAACTGTGCTGAGAACTGAAACCACCAGTGAGTTAAAGTAATAGCGCGTTATCGGCGCAAGTTGAAATGCTTGTTTGAAATTTACAACAGTAACAGGATGCGGAAACGAAATTGGCGGAATGGTCATAATGGCATCGGGCTTCTTAAACGCTCCAAGTAACATCCAAATAAACGGCAGCAGAAACAGCATGCCAAAGAAAACAAGAATTACATACATCACCGTTTTGGTAAAATACCTTCGAAAGCTCATCAATCCACCTCATATCCGCGACGACCTAAAGCGAAGAACAGAATTAGGGTAACAATGAGAGTCACTGCGAACAGGACCCAAGCCAACCCAGATGCGTACCCGAATTTTAAATCTTTAAATGCCACCTGATAGAGGTATAAAGCAAATACCTCTGTGGAATAATTTGGTCCTCCCTGAGTCATTGCGTATGGCTGAGCAAAAACTTGAAGGGCGCCAATCATTCCCCATACCGAATTGAACAGGACTACTGGAGACAACATTGGAATTGTAACTCGTATGGTTTGATTCCAAAGTCCAGCGCCGTCAATCTTTGCAGCATCATATAACTCCACAGGTATTCCTTGTAGACCGGCCAGAAAGACGACCATCATGCCGCCAACGCTCGTGATACTCATGAGTATCAACGACGGCATCGCCAACGTTTGGCTGTTCAGCCATTGAAGACCGGGTAGCCCCAATAAACTCAGTGCATAATTAAAGGTCCCGAACTGTGGATTGAACAACCACGTCCATACAACAAATACCGGTATACCGGTGACAACATAGGGTAGAAAGAACACGGTTCGAAAGAAGGCCCGACCCCTAAATTTCTGATTGAGAAGCACAGCCAAGATGATTGCAATGACCACCTGTGCTGCTACACTTCCTACGGCATAATAGAGTGTATTAAACATGGATTTGTAGAACAACGGGTCCTTTGTAAACATGTAGTGATAGTTAGCAAACCCCACAAATTTTTCTCCGCCTGAACCATTCCAGCGTGTAAAACTGGTGTACAGAGATACTCCGATTGGTATAAGCGTTAGTCCAAAAAAACCTATCAGCCATGGAGAAATAAACACATAGAAACTCTTGGAATTCTTCATCTCATCATCGACTGCCTTTTGTAAAATGGTTAATCACGACTGGACCCCGCAAAACTTATCCTCAAAAACTGGAGCGAGGTCCAGCACTGCTTTGACAATTGACTTCACTGCCGCTGACTCAATTGCTCGAGTTCCCCGATTGACTCAAAAGTGTTTGAGACTGTTTTTGGAATTGGCTAAGATTAGACGCGACTTTTCCTGTTGTTTGGACTTTGCCCATTATTTGAAGCCAATTTCTCCATATTTGTCCATATGTACCTGTCTGATCGACAAACACTGAACGAGAAATCATGGACACGGGATTTTTCACGTCTATGTTCTTGAATGCAGTCGGCGGACTGGATTCAAATTTCTTAAGAAGCGGTAAGTACAACGGACTACCGCCGCTTTCTTCCAGTTTCATCGCCTTGGGGTTTTGTGCTAACCAAATAGTAAACTTCACAGCTGCATCTTTGTGCTTAGAATTCTTCCAGACTGCATTTGCCCCCAGTTGAGTAACTCCTTTCCACCCGACTGGGAAAGGGGCCACATTCCACTTGAACTTACTTCCGATTTGCGAGTCGTACTCGCTTTGGAAATACTCAACATAAAACATATCCATGCCTGCTTGACCCGTAAAAAACGGGTCTACAGATTTGCCGTAGACCAAGTTTTTCGGCATTACCCCTTGCTTAATTAGGTTTATTTCAAAATTCACTGCCTTCTCAACCTTGGAACTTGTTGCTTGCACTTTCTTTGTAGAATAATCAATGAGATTTCCACCAAAAAGCTGAGGAAGGTTCCGCGCGTAGACAGCTTCACTAATCCCCCAAGTCTTTTTCTGCCCAGAGCCATGCGTCAGCATTTTGGCGTCGCGTACGAAATCTTGCGTCGTCCAGCCAGGCTTAGGCAACGGTACGTTATATTTCTTAAAGAGAGTCTCATTGTAAGCAATTCCGTCGCCGTAACCTTGGTTTGGAAGCGCATACAGCTTACCGCCAATGGTTTCATCCTTCCACGAGTTAGATTGATAATCGGATTTCTTGACACCATCTTTCGAAAGATACGGATTCAAGTTCAAGAGGGCGTGAAAAGTATCTTGAATATTAGGAACCCAGCCATTACTAAGGTTAATGACGTCTGGAGCACTGTTTGATTTAAACATTGCCGGAAGTTTGGTTAAAAAGGCGCCTGGAGCATCAGTTATCATCTTGACTGTGACATTCGGGTGAGTTTGTTCGTATAGCTTTGCAACTTGTTTCATCGCCTTGATTCCCGCTGCATTTCCGCCAAATCCCCACTCCAGCGTGATGTGTTTGCCGGAGTTACTAGCCGTATTGCCCTGGTGAGACTGTGCTGCAGACCCACACCCGCCTAAGACTGCGGTCGCACTCAATACTGCCAAAATACCAATTCCAGTGTTTGTTCTCACGAATATTCCCCCTTTTATAAATACTCAATATTTTATATATGATAATATATTTTAATTATGAATGTGTCAATAAGGAAACAAGTATTGAAACGAAATTTGGACGACCCTAGGGCCGTCCAAATTTAGCCATTGTCTTTTGGCACTACACTCAATGGCCCACAAACCACCGAAATGAACCGAATTACACGTCCCAAACACTAATTACATCGGCTGTTCTTGATTCCGGCGTAACTACAAATTCCATCAGTCTGCCTTGTCGAACCTTTCCTTCGACGGTAGTTTGGAACGGTGCACTCAGCTTAAAATCTACATCCCAGTCTCTTGGCCAAGCAGGCAATAAGTAGATTTTCTCCCCGTTTGTCTGCAAGAGCATTTCCTGTATCCCCAGCATGCCTGAGCCTCCCCAGTTGTGGTCAGGAACCCAATCATGGCCAGGGCCCCAGAAGGATGGGAACCTAAAAGGACCACTGCTCATCTTCCGTACTGTGTATTGTCTCGCTTCTTCCGTTAGTCCCATCCGTGCGCAGAAAATATTATCTTGATGCCAACTCTTATGGTCTTTCTGATTTTCCGTATCCACTCCGAATGTCCACGTATCAGTGGCCAATTTTAAATCATCTCGTCCGATACCGTACAATTCGTATGGAAAGACAGCATATAGCTGTGGAATTTCTACATTGATAATCTCACTCCAGCTCTCCGCAGGAGCAATCGTGTTATGACCATTCATCTGCCTGAGCGGAATGCTGGGAAGTCTGTCGTTTAGTGATTCGTAATACCGTCGTTTTTCCTCGCTCAGAAGCACAATGGGCAACTCCAATACAGCCTGGACTGTAGCCCGCAGTCCTGCAATGAGGTCACTGGGGTTTCTTGCCTCCTTATACGTTTCCCCCGCCGTAGAAGGAAAGAACACCAGGTTCCCGTTTGTGTCGAAGCGTTTCCCTGTATTTATATAATGTAGATACTGGTAATGTTCATCAAAGAAACGTATGCTGCTCTCGATAAAGGGCATGTAATCAGAAATGTCCCGACCGCTGTACTGGTAGTATTTTAAAATCATGAACGAGAACTCTAGTTGGTTTATAAATAAATGACGCACCCAAGGGGACAATTGTTCTGTCGAATTGGAGAATGGAGTGCGTCTGTGCAAAGGATCGTTACTGTTCATCCATCCCCATTCGTACCCAACCGGCAAACCAAAATTCTCTAGTTGTTCAGTGAATGAGCAGCCATCGTGACCCCAATAAGTCTTTGTCCTTAATTCTGCATTGCGAAGAATTTTCAGATAAAAATCAAACTGCGACTCCATCATATCAAAATCACCATTCTTGAGCATTGGCCAGTACACGAGTCGCTGGTTCTGCGCTGTAAAACTCCCGCCGCCCCATGCCCTGAAATCAGGAGAAACATGCATTAACTCCGATTCGACAAAGCCTGGGTCCGTAGTGAACAGTCCACCGTTAAATTTTGTTGGGTACTCCCCGTAAGCGTTACACCCCAGCATATATCGAAACAGAGCATAGTTTCTCCCTAGTTCCCATGGTTCGCTGTCCTTGCCTAAAGCATCAGGCAGGATCCGAACGTAGCTGCGATCCCAGTATCGCTTCCACCAGCTCTCCGTTTGCATTTTTGTAACGTCGACATCAATCGCTTCATTGGCATATGTGGTCAACTCGTCTAGCCAGGAGGACAAGGATTCGCACTGGGAAGTATGCAACACAATTTTGCAGTGATGGGACGTGGAGGCCTCCTTACTTCGCAGGCGCCATCCCGTGTGTTTCGTGTCGATATATCGGCCCTGTTCAGTACCATCTTCAACAAACTCATCACCACAAACTAATCCGCCAAACGTCCGATGAATCTGCGGATTGAAGAGTGTATCTCGAACGCTTTCCAGTCCCTGTTGGCTCACAATCTTATCAAATAGCAATGCGTCCGTCTGATTGCGGTGATAGAAGACAATATGACCGTCTAAAAATTCAACCACATCCGGTTTGGTCGTGACAACCCCTGGGTATCCCAGGGTGCTCATGGCCGGGTGGCGCTGCCGGCCGGGTGGAAGATCACGTTCTGTTGTTCTCCAATTCTCATAGACAATCTCCAGTACCATCGGCTGTGAGGCCACGACATCTGCGTGTATGACTGGGCGCGTGATTTCCACCCAAATATCGACTTTTGTAGAGCTCCCGTCCTTTTGTCGGCTTGTAATTTCAATGTTCCCCTGCTGAAGTTTGAGTTCTTGACGAAATGACTCGGCGGTAGTGAATGGATTTGGATGGATGCGAAGTCGAACCCGTCCCAGTTTCAACATCTGATTGTTCTCGTCAAAGGTACCACTCCGGCCTATGTAGAAAAGAACATCTCCGTCTTCCACCCACACGTTTAAGCCAATATCTCTACCTCCCACAGGCATACTTTCAGAGGAGTTTTGACTCGGAGACTGCCAAACAACATTGTATTCATCAAGTCTATTTTCGGATTCTTGCAATGAATTCCCCACCTTGTCCCAGATTTCACGTCAAATTATCAAACCTCAATCTCTTATGTCTCCCGACCTGCTTACAGGCTATCTTACAGGCTATAGAGGATGAGAAGTCGCGAGGGAAATGCAACGAAACTCCGTTCCAAAGTTGCAGGCCGGGTCTCCGTCTCGGTAGTTTCTTGATGCACAGTAAAAGTGATACAAAACACCCTTGTATCTGACAACAGCAGCCTTATGTGCATGAATCCCGTCAATCTCCTCTGGCTTCCCATGAGGAATAATCGGTTCAGTATGTTTGTCCCAGTGTATGAGATCGCGGGAAAAAGCAATGCCATCCTGTGCATGACGCAAATTATATCCAAAATAGTACATGACGAACTGCGACCCGTCCCGCACAACACACGGATCGGACACAAACTGGCTATCCCAATGGTCCGGCGTAACTCGCAATATCGGGTTTTCCGACGACCGGTGCCAGTTGATAAGGTCAGCGGACATTGCAACCCCCGTTTGTTCAATCCACCTGCCGCTATTGGTGTTCTTCGCGTTATAGAACATGTAAAATTGTCCTTCATCTTCAATCAAACAAGCTTTGTATAAACCACCCGATTCCCATTCATCCCCGTCTCTCCATGAGTAAACAGGCGCATCCAGTCTGTTCCATTCCAGCAGATTTTCATCCTCTGACCATGCCAATCCAATTTCAGCAGGCCCGTTTTCATAGCCGTTTTGAGGATACGAATGATAGACAAGCCAGTACTTCCCCTTAAACTTTTTTAAGGTCGGGAGTCTCGACAAGTCATCCTCGCGAAGGATCCAGGTTCCGGCAGCACCAACATCATCCCATCGCCCTTGCTTTTTCCGATGAAGAATCACCCCTAGATGCTCCCATTTTATGAGGTCGTCGCTTACTGCGAGAGCCGTCTGATATCCCTTTCCGTCAAAGCCGACATACATCATGTAAAATCGATTGTTATGAAAAAACACAAAGGGGATATCAACCGCATTTGAGTCAAACTCGCTTTCTTGACCGGAGGGTGATAACACAGGTTTCCCATATTTGTGAGGGGTAAGGTACTTCTCCAATGCGGGTGTGTCTAAGGACATTTGTATTCGCCACCTTCGCCTAATCTAATGAACTTAAACTTATTTTTAGAATGTTATAATACCTGTTTGACAACGTTATCATACCACAGTTATTTTATATATAGATATTAATTTTATAAATGACATTTCGTGTTCGAAGCCAGCTATAATCATTATCTACTTTCATCCTAAAGTTTGTACACCAACCAAGGCTCATCGTTGTTTATGTTTATCCGTATGCAGTCTTCAAAACACCAAAAGGAGGAATAGATTTGATAGACCGATATGCATTGGTGAAGCGTCACAACCCCGTCATCGAGCGGTTCGATAAGTATTCATCATTGACTCTTGGCAACGGTGAATTTGCAATGACAGTCGACGCCACAGGATTACAAACATTCCCAGAGGTATACGCAGACGGCGGAGTGCCACTGGGAACCATGTCAAACTGGGGTTGGCACACTGGTCCAAATGTAAACGATTATACAATGGAGAACTTTCCTCTGACTTACCTCGAAACTTTTAATGGAAGGAAAATTGGCTTTCCATACTCAGACTGGTTAAATAAGAAGGACCCTCATGCAGAGTGGCTTAGAAATAATCCACATCGTTTACACCTCGGTATGTTAAAGTTTCGATTTCTCAGTACAGATGGAAGCGCTGTTTCACATGAAGAGATTACTAACATCCACCAGACTTTAGATCTGTGGACCGGCAGTATCGAGAGCCATTTCCGGGTCTTGGGACAAGACGTCTTTGTTCATACGGTGTGTCATCCACACGTTGACCTCATCGGTGTTCACTGTGAATCTGATTTGATACGATTGGGGCAGTTAGCCATAGAACTGCACTTCCCGTATGGTTCTCCGTTTACCAGCGGAGCAGATTGGAATCATCCGGAAAGCCATGAGACGCGAGTGATACAAGGAAAGTCAAATCACCCTCGAACAGATTTCGAACGTGTGCTTGACGAAGATAGATACTACGTTTCCACTCACATGTCCGACGGACAGATGAAGCAAAGCAATCGCGACTGCCATAAGTTTGTCTTTCTGCCGACCCAATCTAATTCGGCCATGGAATTTGTGTGCAGGTTCTCCCCGTCACCAACTGCTGCCGACGACTTGCCGGACTTTGCAACGGTTCAAAATAAGGCTGAAGAACACTGGAAACTCTTCTGGGAGTCAGGTGGAGCCGTTGACCTGTCTGATAGTACTGATGTACGAGCGTCGGAGTTGGAGCGCAGGATTGTACTGTCTCAATACCTGACGGCAGTCAATTCAAGCGGCTCAGTTCCGCCGCAAGAATCTGGATTGATTCACAATAGCTGGGCTGGGAAGTTTCATCTTGAAATGCACTGGTGGCACGCAGTCCATTTTGCGCTTTGGAATCGACCGGAGTTGTTGGAAAAGAGCATGACTTGGTACAAGCGTATTCTACCGCAGGCCCGTCAAGTAGCTCATAAGCAAGGGTACGATGGCGTGCGCTGGCCTAAGTGTGTTGCTACGGACGGTGTCAACGCACCTTGCTATATTGAACACTTCTTGATTTGGCAGCAGCCTCATCCAATTTATTATGCTGAACTGCTATACAGAACCAATCCAACCCGTGAACTTTTGCAACAATATCAAGAAATTGTATTTGAATCTGCAAGCTTCATGGCATCCTTTGCAGCTTGGGACGAAAAACGCAAACGATATGTGTTAGGCCCGCCGCTGGCACCTGCGCAGGAGATTTATGATCACACCATTACCATGAATTCTCCTTTAGAACTCACTTATTGGGAATTCGGATTGGAAACAGCACAGTCTTGGCGTCAAAGGCTGGGACTTCCGCGAGACAAAAAATGGGATGCAGTTTTGAGGAATTTATCTCCTTTACCGACCTACGATGGTGTCTATGTAGGCTCAGAAGTCCACCCTGATACGTTTACCGATAAGGTGGGCGTAAAGGATCACCCCACGATGGTGGCACCTCTGGGTATGTTACCCGGAGAGAATGCCGACGCGGAAACCATGAGGAAAACTCTGCAAAAGGTCCTCGACGAGTGGAACTGGGACCACACGTGGGGATGGGACTACCCGATGCTAGCCATGACCGCTGCCCGTCTTGGGGAAGGCCACTTGGCCGTAGACTTGTTGCTCATTGAGAGGGGCAAAAACCGTTACTTGCCTAATGGCCACAATTTTCAACATGGAGGATTGCCTGTATATCTACCGGGAAATGGCGGTCTGTTAACTGCAGTGGCCATGATGGCATCCGGATGGGACAATGGACCGGAGTCATCTGCCCCGGGTTTCCCACAGGATGGCACGTGGAAGATACGCTATGAAGGGCTGAGCAGGATGCCTTAATTTCCAGGAGACTTCCTCCATGCAAGCCCGCGCTCACGCGACCGGAGCTTGCAGGAACGTTGAAGTCTCCGCCTGCTTCAACCACGCTTGGTGACTTTTACTCATCATGGTGGCTGTCAAAAGAGAGGCCGCGGCCCAAACTTCTCAACAGCACGCTGCAGTGCCTCGTGGTCACGCGCATAATCTTCAAGTTTGCGCCCTTCCAAAGCAGCCTGCCATCCTTGTTTCATACTTTCGACTCCCGCCCTCACGCCATCGGGATGAGCCATAATCCCACCACCAGCCAAATGCAATACGTCGGTAGTCTGCATCAGTTCAAAGGACCGGACAGCAGAACCGCCCCACTGGCCAGATGACAAAACTGGCATAACCGTGTAACCGCCATACATTGGAGTCAAACACTCCCGTACCGATTGTACGACCGATTCGTTCGATTCATAGAACTTGTTATCAACACCGTTTGTATGAAGGTGGTCTACCCCCGCCAACCGGCACAGCTTTTGATAAGCCGTAAACTCCATGCCCAACAGCGGGTAACGAGTCATGGCTCCCCATTGATTCCGATGTCCATGGATAGGAACTTGACTATGCCGACGCAAATACGCAACTCCAGCCAACCCTACACTGTTAATACTGACCATCACGCAGTTCCCGCCAGCTTCCACAACGGCGTCGTGATGATCAACCAACCTGTCTAAATCGTCTGTGATATTAAAGGCATACATCATTTGTTTCCCTGTATCTTGAGCGGCCCGATTGACTTCCTCCATTACTAGTCTCACCCGATCCCGAAGGGGGAAATAAGGAGGATTAGCGTTCAATTCGTCGTCCTTCACGAAATCAATACCGGAGTAGGCAAGCTCTCTGACAAGGGCTCTCAATTCATCCGGTCCGAGTCCAATGCTGGGTTTGACAATCGTACCAATCAACGGACGGTCGTTCACTTGACAGAGCTTACGCGTTCCGTCAACCCCAAATTGAGGTCCTCGATATCGGTCTGCAAACGCCTCAGGTAACGCAAGGTCAATGAGCCTAATACCGGACAACTGACTCAGTTCGTACAAGTTCCCGCACACCGTTGCAAGCAGATTGGGGATTGAAGGCCCCGTATTGTGGAAGGGAAACGAGATCTGCACTTTAGCTCGCTTGTAGGAAGCGGCGCCTCCACCAGTTCGAAGCCTGGTCCCCGGAAGTGACGGCGTCGACACGGACTCCAGTTCGACAACACTCTCAACCCTTGCACGATGTCGATCCTTTAGGTCATCTGTCTCACCGGGTATAGCAACAAAGGTTCCCGTCGATTGTTCAGTAGCAATCATCTCGGCAGCATAGTCGATTGTAAAAGGCGTCTCAATCAGATAGGTAGCGTATATACGATTCTGAGTCTTCATCATGGATTTGATCTCCTTTGACAATCATTAGACAGCTTCAAGCACCGACTTCACCGCCGCTAGACCTGAACGAAGGCTGCTCAGAACGGGAATTCCGGTCTGCTGCTCGAGTTCATCCTGCATTCTGGCCATGGATGCTTGTGCAAGCACAACAAGGTCAACTTGCTTGGCAAGGCCCTTGGCAACGTGAACAATCCCTTCATCATGCTTTTCAGAATTGCCTTCAATCAATGCTTGGTAAGCTCCGGAAGCAAGTCCTTCAACCAGCGTTACAGACTTCTCCAACTCAAGAGCCTTCGTCCGAAGCAACTCTTTTGTCGGTTGCAGAGTGCTTGGCAAAGTAGCTATCACACCAATTCGACTGAATTTACGCACTGCATCTTCTGCCATGGCCTCGTCAATTCGAACAATTGGAACACTAACAGCCGTTCTCCCCACTGTGGCGATTTCCCCCACGGACGAGCATGTGTTCAAAATCACGTCTGCACCCATCTCTTCAGCATTTTCATAATAGCGAAGCAGTCTGCGCACAATTTTAGGAGTCACACCACCGCTGTTGTTTACATCATGGATTAAGCCGTCATCAATCACGTTGACTAAGCGTCCACCAGAAATCATTTCGTTAAACGCAGCCTGCAAAGGTTCTGCCAATCCTTGACCCGTGTATATTGCAACAACAGTTTTCATTTTCATCGCACCTCTTTCCAAAGTATAAATGCCAACATTCAATACGCCTCGTTAAGAAGCTGAATAAGAAGCTATACATGAACTGCTACAGACGAGAAGTCTGAGAGAAAACAAAACAGCGCTGCCGACTGATACTTACCAATCCAGTTCATCCTCAACCCGATGGAGATCTCCTGCCTTAAGCGGAGCCGTTTCTGAAACGGTCTTGTGATTGTAAAACGGCCGGTATTCTCCCTCTGGAGAAATATGAACCACATCGTCACCGCGCCATGTCACGCGAAACTCCTGACCCACGGCGTATTCGATTGTGGTTTCTTCCAGCAGCGGGAACGTCACTGTAATTTTTTCCCCCGCTCTCACATCGGACACGGTAAAATAATCCGGCTTCATCCAGACACTGGGCTTAGCACCTTCAATGACGGCGGACTCTCCAGCTCCCATACGCACGGCCTTAACTTTTGAATAGCCAGCCCACTTCGGAATTCTGATATGCAACCACTTAAACCCTTCATGGATTTGCAACTCCACTTTTCCTTCGTGGGGAAGGTAACTCATGACATCAAGCCACTTTGAGCCCCTATTGAGCAAGAGGTTAACAGACACAGCACCGTTGTCTTCCGTTACAATGTTTCGCCATCCTAGAAACAAACCGCGGGTACCGGATCCAATACAGCAAGCCTGAACATCATTGATATGCCCTCGGCCGTAATTGACATCACATGCATAATCATTGGGTGCGCTGTAGCCCGCAAACGCGCCTAATAACCGTTCCCCAACTTGAAAATGAGTTCTCCAGCCAGCTTCGTCGTTCGCGGTACTGTCAGCTGACTTCACCCAATCAAGGTCAATCAGTTGAGACTCTGTTAAATGATTTCTTAAAAACCTTTCCACAACGCTCCAATACTCCGTATAGCCTGCTCTTGCTAGGCTGATACCAGTGCTGATAAGGTCGACTAGTGAACAAGTCTCATGTTCATATCTCTGTTCCTGCATATCTCCTGGGGTCCATCCAAACGATGTAGACTGACTAAGAGCCCAGTCATAGCTCTTTTTCACAAAGGCAGACAGCGAATGATCGCGTTTAAACAACGCAAACCTAGCCAGTCCATCCAGTGTTCCTAAACGGGTATGAAAGTGTCCACTGCGATACGCCAGGGCAGAGTTAAAGCTGCCGTCTTCATTAAAAACACCACTGCGGTGAACAATTAGGTTCACGAAATAGTGGCACAGTTCCAAGGCGTCGCCGTTTCCGGTTAACTCATGGTACTTCAGCAGCGGCATAATCAGTCTTCCAGAAAACGATGCAGGGTCAGGTGCTAAACGGAGTTGAACGGCATTGGCGGACGGCCATCCGTCTTTGGTATATTCAGACGCGGGATAATACCAAACATCTTTCTCTTTGACTGTAATCCGTTTGAGTGCAGCCACATGAGCATCTGCTGCTTGTTTCACATTTTCATCCTTTGTGCTCATATACCACGACGTCAATGCCAATAGAACCGACCTCTGATCAATTAAATTCGCAGTTTCCTTCCAATGCCCATGTGGATGTTCACGTCGATAACTCAATCCATCCTCTGCAAAAAAACTCATAAAATTTTCTCGGTAGTGTTTCTCAATGTCGTCCCCCAACGAACTGCCACTCATGTTACGTGCCAAGATTAAAGCATCGATTAAGCGCCCGTGCGTCGACCCATAGTCCCAATCGCCGTGTTGCATCGAAGCCGGATTTTCAATGAGGTTACCGCTGAAAAATGGGATGAATCCATACTCATGGTCGGCTAATCCAACGGCAGCATTGACGGCAAGTTTTGCTCGTTCTTCGAGCGTCAGTGTATCAGGAATTTGTTTCGTCATGACGTTGCCTCCATTTCATCTTGAATCACCTTGTACGAGAAGCGATGCTGCCCTGAACCAATCGTCAACGACGGCTGTCCAGCAGTTCCAGTGTTAAGTGCGGTCATAAGGTGAATGAAGTCGTCGGGTGACACGTCCGCTGCGAAATCCTGCAGTGTCAAATGCGGAAATACCACTGTTGCAGTTGTATTAGCGGGGACTTGCACAAACAGCTCAAACCGCTGTTCCGGTTCAGTCCATTTCCACTCTGATTTCACAACGCCATACATCGTAGCTACTGAAGCTCTTATCCAACTCAGTTCCTTTGAAGGCCGAGGTCTGATAATGCTGTGCTTAAACCCAGGTTGCGTCTCGTCAGTGTCAATGCCGGCCACAACCCTGTACAACCATTCACCAATAGACCCATATGCATAGTGGTTGAATGAGTTCATATCGTCGCTCCAGAATGTTCCGTCTGGCTTAATTCCGTCCCAGTGCTCCCATATTGTTGTGGCACCGCGAGTAATAGGGTACAGCCAGGACGGATACTCTTGCTGCAGCAGCAGTTGAAAAGCCGTCTCCGAATAACCATACTCAGAAAGGGCCAAACACAAATAGGGTGTTCCAACAAACCCTGTGCTTAAGTGCATGTCATTGTCGCGAATATAGCCATGAAGTACTGCTGCAATTTGGGGTTTATGTCGTTCATCGACCAAGTCAAACCAGAGTGCCAAGATGTGAGCCGTCTGCGTAGAAACCGCTAAGCTACCGTTGTCTGTGACAAATTCCTGCTGAAATTCTTGAACGATGTTTTGCTGTAACTTGCGATAATCATTCGCATCGTTGCTCTTACCAAGAATCTCGGCCGTTTGTGCAAGTAACTTGGTAGAATAGGCGTAAAACGCATTCGATATGAAGTTCACATCCGTAGCACCGACGTAGCTGTCTTCTTTCGCATCCAAACCGAGCCAGTCTCCATATTGAAACCCGCCTTCAAACCGATTTTCGTTGTTGCCTCGCAAACGCATATGTTCTACCCAGGCTTTCATACTTTCATATTGATTTTGCAGAATCTGCTTGTCACCGTAATGCAGATACAGTGTCCAAGGACAAATCACAGCAGCATCAGCCCATGCAGAGCTACCGTTGTCACGTTCAGTCAAAATGTTCGGAATAACATGAGGGACCGATCCATTTGAAAGCTGGTTAGCGGTCAAATCTTTTAACCACTTCGCGAAGAAGGAAGCTACATTCATGTTGTAGGCAGCAGTTCTGATAAATACCTGGGCGTCCCCGGTCCAGCCGAGGCGCTCATTACGCTGCGGGCAATCAGTGGGGACGTCGAGAAAGTTCCCCCTTTGCCCCCAAAGTATATTTTGAAACAACTGATTCACTAGGGAATTGGAAGTTTCAAAATACCCCGTTTGCTCCATATCCGTATGTATCACAAGGGCTCGAAATTTGGTCTTATCAACCGCCTGCAGTCCATCTACTCTGACATAACGAAAACCATGAAAAGTAAAGTGGGGTTGAAATACCTCTAAACCGTCTCCTCGACAAATATACCTGTCTGTTTGTTCAGCCTCCCGAAGATTCCCAACGTAGAGATTTCCGTCTTGATTGAGCACTTCTGCATGTGTGAGCGTGATTGTTGTGCCGGGGTCTGCCTCCGCTTCAAACCGAACCCATCCTACAAGGTTCTGGCCCATATCGAGTACCGTCTCTCCATTGGGTGTAACAATGACCGCAACAGGCTCAATCTCTTGTATGGCACGGGTAGGGAGATTCTCCTGCCCCACCAGCATGGTTGTTCCATGGTCAGTAACAGCGACTTGGGACCAGTCCAGTGGTACATACTGGGCTGTATCCCACCACGGCAATTGCAAATTGGCGTCATATAACTCACCGTGGTAGAGTTCAGAGAAACGAATAGGACCCAATTTCCACACCCACGATTCATCCGAGCAAACTACTTCGCGACTCCCGTCTTCATAGTCTAGATGTAACTCCAGTAAGAGACACCGCTGGTCTCCGTATAAGTTGCGTTCATTTTTCCAACCTATCTGTCCCGTATACCAGCCATGGCCGAGTATCACTCCAAGAGCATTGTGTCCCTCTCTAATCACAGTTGTCACATCGTAAGTCTGATACTGCAATCGTGTTTCATAGGCCGTCCAGCCTGGTGTAAACAGCCAATCCCCTATTCGCTGTCCGTTCACATGCAATTCGTACAAGCCAAGGCTGGTCACATAAGCACGGGCACGCACGGGTGGAGCCTTGATGTGGAAGGACTTGCGCAGAAAAGGGGAGACCTGTAATCCCATTGTGTCCAGTTGGCTGTCTGCAGTAATCCACTTGGCCTGCCACCGGCTTGAATCCAGCAGTCCCGTTTCCCAGTAACTCCGTTCGCTCCAGGCGGATGAGTTCCCCTTTGTATCCCACACCCGAACCCGAAAATAATAGCGAGTTTGAGGTAATAATGGCGGCCCTTCATACGTCACGTGAATAGATTGGTCTGTGTTTATCTGCTTCGTATCCCAGAGCACTTCACAGAAGCCTTCAACCACAGACACCTGCAGCTGGTAGGCTGCCTGTAAAACGTCTGTCTCCGTGGTTTCCAGTTGCCATGAAATACGGGGCGATTCCACGTCCAATCCGATTGGATTTACTCTGTATTCGCAGCGTAATTGTTCAACCCTCAGCAACACCAACACCTCTTCTCTATACTTCGCTTATAGGTTCCCTCTTTGACTTCATGCTCTTTCACTGGTCATCCTTCGCTGCTCGTGCTTCACGGAAGTAAAATAGTACTCACCGGACCCAACTGAAACCACAGCATAAGGACCTTCCATTTTAATAAATGAGAGGCCCTCGGTTTCCGCCAGCGGCATCCCTCGTTCCAGCACCTGTGCTCGCGAGTCTGCCGGAATATGGATGACAGCAGTTGTATTAGCGGGAATTTGCACTTTGAGAGAAATCTGGTCTTCCCAGTGTTCCTTATAGTCGATACTCACGGTTCCTGGTCGCAATGTATGATAGGCTCGAACCCATCCCAAGTGGCTGCCCGGCTCTGGTCTGACATCGATGTGAAACTGCTCTGACTTCTTGTCAAAATAGTAGTCTATGCCCGCAACGTTCCGGTAAAACCACTCTTCTATATGCCCCAGCATGAAGTGATTTTGGGAATTACCGATTTTTGGGCCGCCCCACGCTTCCGTCAGAGTGGTGGCACCGTGAATGACTTGATAGCCGTAGCCAGGCTCGTCAGTTTGCTGGACCATTTGTTGAATTATGTGAGAAAATCCGTGATTGGCAAGGGCCAGCAAAACAAATCGGTGACCAATATCTCCGGCAGTAATCCTATACCCTGTTCTCTCAATATCTGCAGCCAAGTGCTTGAGTGCATGCCCCTGTTGATAGTCGCTTAACAAGCCAAGAACCAAGGGGATGGCATTAGAGGTTTGACTATCAGTGCCAATGACGAAAGGATGGGTATGTACAAAAGCTTTCTGAAAAGCCGCGTATATACTTTGTTTCAGCGCTTCATATCGGTTACAATCTGCAGAATGTCCCAAGCTGGCGGCCACTTGACCCAGCACTTCCACCATGTGATAGAACATGGCTGTTTCTACGAGTTCTACTGGTGTGTTCTGAGCATAGCCTGGCGGGTTTTCTCCCACGTCATACCAATCCCCTAAACCGCCCGTAACGATAAAGTTGTCCGATTGGTCCGAAACATACTCAACATACTTTTTCATTCCTTCGTAGTGTTCAGATAAAATGCTGTGGTTGCCGTATTTTTGATTTAAGAACCAAGGCAACAGAATATAGGCAATACCCCATGCGACAGTGTCTCGGAAGTGGTGATACGTTCCTTCAAACACTGTATATTCCGGGGCTGTCGAAGGTACCAAGCCATTTGGTAGTTGCGCATCACGAATATCATTGACAACCTTACACAGAAGGCTTTCTACATCGTAATTAAACATGACGGCTGGACCGAGGAGATGGGTCTGTTCCAGCCATCCCAGCTTTTCCCGATGGGGACAGTCTGTGAAGACACTCTTCATGTTGCTTAAAACCGACCAGTTGATAATCTCATGTACACGATTCATCATGGGATCAGACGATTGGAACTCACCCTTAACGTCAATATCCGGATAAATCATTTCTCCTTCGATAGACAACATGCTGCCAGTTCCATTCTGTTCCCCGGCAAATCTACTCGGCACCAGTCCTTCCACCTGAACATAGCGAAAACCGTAGTAACTGAACCTCGGTGCCCACACTTCTTTCTCAGTTCCTTTAAGGGTGTACTGCCATTTATAAGGGCTTCCGCTATGTCGTTGGTTAGCGAGTCCGTCTTGAATCACTTCCGACGGGGTCAGAACCAGTTCTTCCCCTGCTTTTCCACGAACCACAACATTTACCCATCCCGAAAAGTTCTGGCCAAAGTCGACAACATAGATACCTGGCCTAGTCTCTGTGATATCCACAGGCGAAAATCTCTCCATCACCTTTACAGGGGGAATGGACTGAGACTTAAGTACAGCCTTCGAATCATTTTCTTCGAAAGCGTTTAACCAGTGTACAGCGTTGAAACCTGGTCTTGACCACCCTGTTTGTTCGAGACGGGCATCATAGTCTTCTCCGCCATACACCTCCGAGAAGACAATCGGACTGGGGCTGCATTTCCAGTTACCGTTCGATGCAATGGTCATTTTACTGCCGTCAATGAACTCAACTTGCAGTTGCACAATACACTTTGGCGTTCCGAACGAAGCCTTAAATTTTGAGTAACGCCCTCCAGCCACATGAAAGAATCCATTGGCCAACAGAATGCCAATTGCATTCGCTCCATGAGAGAGTTTTGTCGACACATCAAAAACATTGTACAGACGAGTTTTGTCGTAGTTCGTCCACCCTGGGTTCAAAACACTGTCCCCTACCCTGTTGCCGTTCACGTAAAGCTCATACTGTCCCAAGCCGCACACAAAAGCTCGAGCTCTGACTATAGAACTCTCCAAAGTGAATTCGTGCCTGAATTGTGTTGCTGCTGCATCTGCATCTCGAGGCGCCTGAATCCATTGTCCGACCCAATCCTCTGAGCGCAACAGTCCCGTTTCCCACCATGACACTGTACTTTCAGTCTGTACATGTGCGTCGTCCCAGACAATGACCTTCCAATAGTAACGACATGAGGACCTCAATGGTTTGCCATCATATGTAACATGTGTGCACCGGGCACTTCCAATAACACCGCTGTCCCACATATCACCCACATTGGCAGCCAAGTTGTCGACTGAGGTTGTCACTATGATGCGATAGGCACTTTGTCCGGCACCCCGTCGGCGTGTCTCCTGAAAGCTCCAACCGAAAGACGGCTTATGTGCATCAACACCCAAGGGGTACTTTCGTGATTCTACAAACAAGTCTTGAATTTTTAAGCCACTCAAGCAAAACTCCCCCTGTACCGGGAACTAAGCACACCTTCCCGTATTGGTTAGCGTCTAGTTGGACGCGCGTTTCTGACAGTTCAAAACTATATACCAATTGTAAAATCAGCTTTCATTTTGTCAAGTACAAAATATTTATTTGTATATAAAACAAAGAGCGCATAATAACGAGTCTCGCAGTCGTACAGCGTGGGACAGCATATTAATTCAAGTCAACAACCTGGTTGGTTCGCAGGCTTTCGTATACTGCAAACACAAGGCTTAATGTCTTGAGATTATCAGCCCCGCTAGTTTGAAATTCTGTGCCGTCCTGCAAGCAAGATAGAAAATGCCTCTGGAGCCTGGAGAAACTCTCCTCCATGTTAAACTTATAGCCATTCGACAAGACACGTTCTGTGCCATCCGTCTGTCGTAAAACAAGCCGATTGTCTTGATAGAGAATTAAAGTGGCTCTGTCACCCTCCACAATCATCTGCTCAATCGGACATTCATCCCGCTGATTTGCCATAGACCTTCGGGAAGCCCAACTCACATCCATATGTCCGAAAAAGCCCTCGTGCTTTAGTGTGACAACACCCGTATCTTCACCTTGAACGTATGGACTGATTCGAGTTGCAGCAGCATAGAGACTTACAGGTTCACCAAACAAATACCTCCACACATCAAGCCAATGAATCCCCATTTCGAAGAAAAGAAGGTTCGGCATCGTGCGAAAGTAGGGCTGAGGTATAGCTCTATCCGGCGCAAAAGTGGGTGTCGCGTACTTACAATCCAGAAACCGAATTTGTTGAATATTCCCAATAATTTGGCTTTGTATGTGTAATTTAACCTGCCGAAAGGGCTCCAGCCAGCGCCAGTTTTCTGTTACCATCAGTCTCACCCGATGGCGCTCGACAGTTTTGAGAATATCCTGCGCCTCTTGTACCGTTTGCGCAAACGGCTTTTGGCAGAGAATATCCCTTCCGGTTTTAGCAACTATCTCCACGATTTCGCGGTGAGTATCAGGTTTAGTAACAATGTCAACGGCGTCTATGTCTTCATATTGAAGCAGTTCCTCAAGTTCAGTATATAAATGCTGGTGGTCTATTTGAAACTGGGCCCCCCGCTCCTTCAATACCGCCTCATCTGTATCACAGAGACATTGTACAGTTGCACCTTCCACTTGTGACCAAGCACGCAAATGGGTCTGCGACCAGTACCCGGCACCCACAACTCCAATCTTTTTCACGATGTCACTCCTATTCAACTCTGATTCCAGATTGTAAAAGTACGTCAATAATCTCTGGAGACACTTCTGAATCGCTCACCACAATGTCGATGTCACTTAAATTAAAAGTGTGAACTAGAGAGCGAACCCCAAACTTCGTGTGGTCTGCAAGTAAGTAAGTTTTGTCTGCAATGGAAACCATCTTTCGCTTAATCACAGCCTGCAGTTCATTTGACTCACTTATTCCTGCAGTTACATCAATGCCCTTGCATGAGACAAAGGTCTTGTTAACATGGTACTTACTCAATGCTTCCTCCACTAACGGTCCAACAAATGACATGGAAGTCACCCGGAGGATTCCTCCTGTACAAATCGCCTGAATGCGATTGTTCTTTCCTAGCTCTTGTATCACAGGTATAGAATTTGTAATCACAGTGAGCTCAACTTCTGGAAGGGCCCTCGCCAAGTACCATGCAGAAGAACTGGCATCGAGAGCGATGATATCACCGGCTTCAACATATGACGCGGCTTTTTCAGCCACCTCCATCTTCTGCTGGGAATTCATACTCTCCCGTTCAGTGTAGGGAATGTCCTGGCTTTCCGTCTCCATTCGGATTGCTCCGCCGTGACTGCGACAAAGTTTCCCCTGAGTGGCCAACAGGTCCAAGTCTCTACGTGCAGTCTCGGGAGTAACGTGAAACAATCGACTTAGATCTGTGACTTTGACACTGCCTGTGTCGTTAACCAGTTCTACAATTTTCCGTTGGCGTTCGAGGGCCATCATCAGACTTCACTCCATTTCAAACAGATAGGAAGGGAGGCACAAGTATAAAGCTCTTTGTCACTATTCACCAACTACTTCCGCCCACACCACGAACAGCAATCTTCTCTTCATACCCACTCTCTTTATACGCCGTCATCGGGTCTGCGGGCAGTCCTTCTTCTTCCCGCACGGCTGCCAAAAGCGAAGTAACATCCATTTCAAATGCCTTGCGAACCGCATTTTCTGCTTCTAGCACATCATTCTTTTCTTGAGCAGCATGTACTTCCTCATGACTAACCAGCAAAGCCTTTGCATATTGCGTTTGGATATTCATCACGGTCCGAATCATAGCAGGAATTTTCGGTTCAATCGCATGGCTTTGGTCAATCATAAAGGAGATGTTGTCAGCTGTGTGTCGTACATCTTGTTTACCGTCAAATTGTGCTTCTGAAATTTGATAGAAGATGAGAAATAGCTCATAGGGATCAATAGCTCCGGCAATCAAATCATCATCAGCATATTTTCGGCTGTTAAAGTGAAATCCACCAAGCTTCGTTTCGTCCAGTAAACAAGCCACAATGTGTGCAACGTTCGTCCCCTGAGGATGATGACCTGTATCAACAAGGACCTGTGCTTGCGGACCTAACTTCTTTGCGGCAGTGAATGCCATTCCCCAATCAGCCAAATCCGTGTGATAAAAACCCGGTTCAAAAAACTTGTATTCTATTAACATCCTCATGTCGCCAGATAAGGCCCGATACGTGCTCTTGAGTGCTTCTTCCAACCATTGTTTTCGCTGCCGAATGTGTCCTTGGCCCGGGTAATTTGTACCGTCTGCAAACCAAAGGCTCAGAATGGTAGAGTTCACTTCCTTCATGATATCTACACATTCCAAGAGATGGTCTAATGCCTTCTTCCGAATTTTCACATCGGAGTTGGTAATGCTCCCCAACATGTAATCGTCGTCTTGAAACAAATTCGGGTTCACTGCCCCAATTGTGAGACCTTGATTTTCAGCATGTCGTCTTAATTCTTGAAAGTCATCCACTTTGTCCCAAGGAATATGAATTGCAACAGTGGGGCAGGCCCCCGTGAGTTGATGTACCATCGCAGCGTCATCAAGTTTTTCAAACGGGTCTCGAGGCACACCTGCCCTTTGGAAAACCTTAAACCGGGTTCCCGAGTCACCGTACCCCCACGACGGAGTCTCGATTTTGAAGGCTTTCAACCTGCTTTTTACTTCATTTAAATTTATGCCCCTGGCTTTTTGCTGACTTTCAAACACCGAATATGCCTTGTCAAGCAAACGATTCACTGCTCACACCATCCTTGTTCCTGAAAGTTGGCAATTCTTATCGAGGAAATGCGGGCGCAACACCGCCATCTATCGTCAACATACAGCCGGTAGTCTTAGCTGTTCTTGGCGAAGCGAAGAACAAAATACCTTCTGCAATATCCTCAGTTGAAATATTTACACCGAGAATGGTTCTCTTCCGGTAGTGTTCTTCTAACTCGTCAGGCTGAATGCCATAAGCACTCGCCCGCTCTTCTCGCCATGCAGAATTCCAAATATTTGAACCTTGTAGAACCGCATCCGGAAGGACAGAATTGACCCGAATCTGTGACGGCCCGCCTTCCACCGCTAAGCAACGTGCGAGATGGGCTTCCAAAGCTTTGGCAGAGCTGTATGCTGCAGCGTTTTTGCCGGCATACACAGCATTCTTTGATGTGACAAAAATAACTGAACCGCCAATCCCCTGCTCCGTCATGATGCGAAACGCCTCGCGCGAAGTGAGAAAATATCCGGTTCCAAGTACACTCATATTGCGATTCCAATCGTCCAAAGTAGTTTGTGTGAATGCCGACGAACTAGCCAATCCAGCATTCGACACAAATACATCGATACCGCCGTATTCAAGGACGGCTTGCTTAAACGACTCAAGTACCTTCTCCTCTTTGGTCACGTCCAGCGTCACGCTGAAGGCCGTCCCAGACCCAAATTCTTCATTTAGTTTGGCTGCTTTGTCACGTGCCGCTTCAGCTGCGAGATCGGCTAGAATGACATGCGCACCTTCAGCAGCCATGCGTCTAGCTGCGGCACCGCCAATGCCTCCTGCTCCACCGGTAATATACGCTATTTTTCGCGCGAGTTCTTTCTCCTTGGGTGCCAAGGATAACTTGTACAGCTCAAGAGGCCAATACTCTACATCAAAAGACTCTTTTTCACTTAGGGAAACAAAGCTCCCCAGTGTGGTTGCGCCTTTCATAACTGCAACAGCTCTGCGATATAAGGCTGCAGCAACATTTGCCATCTTTTTATTCTTACCCGTGGCAATGACCCCGAGACCAGGTATTAAAATGACTCGCGGGTACGGGTCGTGCATAGACACATCCAAGTCAACATTTCGTTCGTAGTAGTCAACATAGTCTCTTTTGTATTGATTCAGTCCGTCCTGCAATAGCTCCTTGAGCTTATCAATAGCACCCGATGACGGGTCCCAATTTATGAATAGAGGCGTTCGCTTTGTATGGACCAAATGGTCTGGGCATGCCGCGCCCACCTGAGAGAGTTCCCCTGCCAAACGGCTATTCACAAAGTGCTGAAAATCCTCACCGGCATCATAGGTCAAAACTGTATGCCGGAACTCCGATACAATACCGCGGATAAAAGGTAATACGGACACAGCGAATTCTCTGCGAATTGCATCCGTGAGTTTTTCATGACGGGGGCCACCATATAAGTTTGGTTCATCAACGCGGCGGTTGATGTAATCCGCTGCTTCATGAATGATTCGAAGTGTGTTGTCATAGCACTCGTCAGATGTATCGCCCCAAGTGATAAGACCGTGTTTCTCCATCAATACCAATTCACACTCCGGATGGCTGCGAACTTTTTCACCAATCAGTTTGGATAATTGAAATCCCGGACGAATATACGGTACCCAAACTGCTCTGTCACCAAATATCTCCTTTGCTATGTCTCGCCCGTTGTCGCTGCAACACAGAGATATAATACTGTCAGGGTGTGTATGGTCAACGTGGCGAAACGGCAAAAAAGCGTGCAAGAGCGTTTCAATTGATGAACGGGGATGGCTGGTGTCCACCATACATTTACGAAGATAGTTCACCATGTCTTCGTCCGTCATCTCTGCCCGATCCATTAATGGTGTAACCTCTTCGAGTCGCAGGGCCGTAAAGCTGTTTCCTGTCGCCTCTGCCAAATCCGAACCGCTGCCTTTCACCCACATAACCTGTATCTCTCTTCCCAGGTGGTCAGTACCCGTCGTCTTAACCGAAGTGTTGCCGCCTCCCCAGTTACAGACAGTCCTATCCAGTCCGATTTTATTGGACCTTGAAACGAGATTTTCTAACTCCGACATGTGTGTTACGCCCTCCATTTTCGCTCTCTCCCTCTATAAATGTCTCAACTTAAGATTGACTGTGCAATCGCTGCAACTCCATCACTTTCCGAAACGAATTGTAAGCTTCATCCCATGCTTGTTGTTGATGCGGTACATATCTCCGTATTTCCACAGATGCACGAATGAGAGGTTGAATTTCATCCGGAGATGCAATTTCTCCGAGAGCTAACAGCTGAACCGCAGCATTTCCAAGTGTGCTTGCCTCTACGGGCCCTGCAATTACTTCACGATTTGTTGCGCTGGCAGTAAACTGCGACAAGAGTTGATTACGGGAGCCGCCGCCAACGACGTGAATCGCGTTATACCTCTTGCCTGTAATCATTTCCAGTTCCTCTAAGACGTATCTGTACTTGAGCGCCAGCGATTCGAGAATACTGCGAACCACATCCCCAGGATGCACCGGTTGTCCTTGTCCCGTCTCAAGACAGATTTGACGAATCATCAGTAGCATGTCCAATGGTTGCAACAACCGTGGATCATCGGGATCGAACAGGAACTGAAATGGATGCCCCGTGTCAGCAAGATGCAGGAGTTTGGGAAGAGACAGAGCGTAGTCCTCTTTCTGAAACACTGCTTGTGTCTCCTGCAGCAGCCACAGACCCATTACGTTCTTTAACAGCCTGTAGTTCCCAAGACCACCTTCGTTAGTAAAATTAAAGTTCTCAGTCTGCTCGGTGATGACGGGTCTGTCAACAACCGTTCCGACAAGTGACCATGTACCTGAACTAATGTAGGCATAATCCTTGTCTTCGTGAGGAACAGCCACAACTGCACTGGCAGTATCATGAGACGCTGTATGAATCACCTTCGTTTGTGACAGCAATGACAAGCCAGTCAGTTCCGAATCATGAATCACATCTACTACAGTTCCAGGCAATTTCACATCCGGCAAAATGCTGCTGGGAATCTGTAATTGGTTCATGAGTTCGGTATCCCACTCTAGAGACATTGCACGAAGCAACTGAGTGGTAGTTGCGTTGGTGAATTCCGCACTTCTTTGCCCAGTCAGAAAGAAACTTACCAGATTGGGAATGAGCAATAGGGTTTCAGACCCGTCAAGCAGAGGGTATCCAGAAACCTTTGCAGCATATAACTGATACAACGTGTTAATAGGAGACAATTGGATGCCAGTTCGATGAAACAAATGGTGTCTTCCAACTGTTCCGATAACTTCACTCATGGCAACTGTATTTCGAGGATCTCGGTAGTGTCCAGGCATAGTTAGCAGGTGTCCGCTTGAATCAACGAGGCCAAAGTCAACAGCCCAACTATCAATGCCCAGTCCGGAAATCGGCGCACCAAGACTGTTCGCTTTCGTCATCCCCAACCTAATTTCCTCGTATATCGCATAGACATTCCAATACATCCCATCAAATATACGAAACGGTTTGTTAGGAAATCGATGGACTTCGGTTAGCGTAATTCGTTCCCCATCGAATCCAGCATTCATGACACGTCCTGAAGATGCTCCCAAGTCTATCGTTAACACATTCAAGTATTTCACCTCCTCATCCCAAAACAGTGTATCTACATCTGCTATTATATCTCTTTATGTTTGTTTTTGTTACTTTATTTATTTTTATATTGTATGATTCTGTTCTAAAATATGAGATAATTCAAATGATGTTATACGTATCAAGTCAGGAGGAGTGTCAATGAAACAGCAAGCCTTTGGCAAGACGGATATGCAGGTAAGCAGTTTAGGATTTGGCGGGGCAGAAATCGGGTTTCAACACACACCTCTGCCCGAAGTTGAGCAATTGTTAGGTACGGCACTGGACGCGGGACTTAACGTCATTGATACGGCGGCGTGCTACGGTATAAGCGAAGAATCGATTGGTAAGACCGTTTCCCACAGAAGAAAAGACTACTACTTGTTTACCAAGTGTGGACATGATACCGGTTTTGACTTGCCCAACTGGAGTCCTGATTTGTTGGTGAAATCGATTGAGCAAAGCCTGGTACGACTGAAAACAGACCATGTGGATGTTGTTCATCTGCACGGATGCTCCCGTGATATTCTGGAGAACGGCGGTGTCATCGAAGTTCTGGAAAAAGCAAAGCAGGCGGGGAAAACAAGGTACATTGGCTACAGCGGCGACAGAGAAGATGCCCTTCGTGCTGTGGAACTAAATGTATTTGACAGCTTGGAGATTTCTGTTAATATTGCCGACCAGGAAGCCATTGAGAAAGTGATTCCCAAAGCTGTTGAACAAGGAATGGGTGTGATTGCAAAGCGTCCCATAGCAAACGCAGCCTGGCTCAGTGAATCACTGCCAACAAACAATTACATTCAACCCTACTGGCATCGCCTGCAACAACTTGACTATGACTTTCTCCATGGCGGCATACGCGACGCTGTGTCCACGGCACTGCGTTTTACATTGGCAGTTTCAGGCGTAAGCACTGCAATTGTTGGGACTGCCAAGCCGAATCGCTATAAGGAAAATGTTAGCTTTCTGGAGAATGGCCCCCTGGATGAGGAGGCTTTCAAGGTCGTTCGAAAGCGCTGGAGTGACGTGGCTCAAGCCGATTGGGTCGGACAGGGCTGATTGCAACACATGGCAAAGCATTTAATCCTCTCTACCTGCCGCAACACATTCTCAATGAGGATCAAACAGAGGTGTTTTAGAACACCTCTGTTTCTTAATCGAATGTCAGCGGGCCAGTGTGATATGCCCGTCTTATTTTACATCGTAGAATTTAACTAATGCCTGTGTGCCTTTATCGTTATACCCCTCGTCAGCGAGGGAAGTGTAGATTTCTTTCGAGAGACGTAAACCAGGCACACTCAACCCCATTCTATTTGCTTCTTCAAGCGCTATGGTCATATCCTTAATAAAGTGTTTTATGTAGAAACCTGGCTCCATATCATCTTCAATCATCCGTGGTGCTAGATTGCTCAATGACCAGCTTCCAGCCGCACCCATAGTGATACTTTTTAAAACTCGGTCCGGATCAAGCCCTGCCCGCTTTGCGTAAGAGATGGACTCACTCACGCCAATCATGTTGGATGCTATTGCAATCTGATTGCACATTTTTGTATGCTGTCCCGCACCATGGGGCCCTTGAAGAATGATGTTCTGTCCCAAAACATCCAGAATTGGTTTTACTGCGGCAAAGTCTGCTTCTTCACCACCCACCATAATGCTTAATCGGCCTTCACGAGCTCCAATGTCTCCGCCAGATACAGGAGCATCCATGACACGAAAACCCTTCGAAGCGCCTTCTTTGCCTATTTTAACGGCCAAGTCAGGGCTTGAAGTGGTCATATCAATTAAATAGGCACCTGCTTTTGCAAAATGGAGGATTCCGCCGCGGCTGAAGTATACTTCCTCCACATCCCTTGGATAGCCCACCATAGTAATAATGACATCCGTATTCGCCGCCAACGCTTCAACCGTGTCTTTCCATTCCGCCCCAGCCTCTAACAATGATTGTGCACTGCTCTTCGTCCGGTTATAGACTTTCACAGAATACCCGATTTTCAAGAGTCGCAGTACCATTTCCCTGCCCATAACTCCGGTCCCAATAAAACCAACTGTAATCTCATCCTTTAACAACTGCATGGTTTATCATTCTCCTTTTGAGGCGTTGTCAATAACTTGAAGGCAGCGTTATGTTTATGCCTCCCATTATCCATTATCCATGTTCCATCGTCCATTTCCCGCCTTCCATTTCATACGTTACACTTTTGTCACTCGTACAAAATCTCAGACGACTGTCTCGTACGAAAATAGCGCAAATGACCCCATTTGTCGAATGAGGGTCGTATTTGATGTTCGGGTTACATCTAGTTAGAAACTGCATTCTGCCTGGCAATCTCGATGAACCGGGACGCAACCTGCTGAATCCGTGCAAAGTCCCCAACTTCAATGAGTTTTCTATTGACTAAGCTGCCTCCTACACCTATACCCACACACCCTGATTGAAAGTATTCGGCAGCATTATCCACTGACACACCGCCAACTGCAATCAGTGGAATGTGCCCCATGGGACCCTGTAAGTCTCTAATGTAGCTGCTGCCTAACGAACGAATTGGAAAAACCTTCACAGCAGACGCCCCGTTTTCGTAGGCTGTCACAATTTCACTCGGCGTCATCGCACCGGTCAAGGTATGCAGGTTATTCTCAACCGCGAATTCAATGATGCTCAAATCAACATTGGGAGTGACAAAAAACTGCGCTCCGGCTTCAAGAGCTGACTTCGCCTCCCCCATGGTTAGGACCGTACCTGCACCAATCCACATCCGTTCAGCAAATTGCGTCCGTAATGCAGTAATCATCTGTGGCGCATTCTCCGTATTCATGGTAATTTCCATCGCACGAATCCCGCCATTATACAAGGCGTTTGCGAGCAGATAAACATGTTCGGAAGCGACTCCCCGCACAATCGGAATGACCCTTGTGTCCAGGAAATGACGAGCCTCAGAGTCCTTATTTAAACGCTCCACAAATAACCTTCCTTTCTCCGAACTCTCCAAATGTGTAGCATAGAACTACCACTCTGCGATGGTACCATCAGCATTTCTCCAGATTGGATTCTTCCAGTTGTGCCCTTGCTTCGCTCTTTCCACAACATATTCCTCATTCATTTCTATTCCGAGACCAGGACCTGTTGGGTTACGAATAAACCCGTCCTTATAATCAAATACGGACGGGTTCGTTATGTAATCCAATAAATCATTTGTTTTATTATAGTGAATACCAAGACTCTGCTCTTGGATAAATACGTTCGGTGTGCACACATCAAGTTGTACACAGGCGGCTAAGGCAATGGGTCCGAGAGGACAGTGAGGAGCAACAGTCACATCATAAGCTTCTGCCATGGCAGCAATCCTTTTGACTTCCGATATACCGCCCGCATGAGATAAATCTGGTTGAATGATATCGACAATACCATCTTCAAAAAGATTTTTAAAATCCCAACGAGTATACATCCGTTCTCCTGTGGCAATGGGGGTGGAAGTATGTGTTGCGATTTGCTTAAGCGCCTCGTTGTTCTCCGATAACACGGGCTCCTCAATAAACATGAGATGAAAAGGTTCAAGTTCCTTGGCAATCAGCTTCGCCATAGATTTGTGGATCCGACCGTGAAAATCTACAGCAATGCCAAACCCTTTTCCAACTGCATCGCGCACGGCTGCTACACGCTGAAGAATTGCATCAACCTTCTCAAAGGAATCAATGTAATGCATCTCTTCAGACGCATTCATCTTGATTGCAGTAAAACCCAAACCCAGCTTTTCCTTTGCAGCCATCCCGACATCACTGGGTCTGTCCCCGCCTATCCATGAATACACTCGCAACTTTTGCCTGGTCTCACCGCCAAGAAATTCATAGACTGGTAAGCCACAGGCTTTCCCCTTGATATCCCAAAGAGCTTGGTCAATACCGGAGATTGCACTCATGATGACCGGACCGCCGCGATAAAATCCCGAACGATAAAGAGTCTGCCAAATGTCCTCAATCCGATTTGGGTTTTTTCCAATTAAGTAGTCTTTCATTTCACGGACACAGGCAGCAACCGTAAGTGCATGACCTTCTAAGCTGGGCTCACCCCAGCCCGAAATCCCCTCATCGGTTTCAATCTTGAGAAAAACCCATCTCGGAGGAACTACAAATGTATGAACACCTGTGATTTTCAATCCAATCTTTCCTCCCAGTACTTATCCCCTTAAGCTTTCTGACTTCTCCTTCAGATTTTGCAATAGAGTTTGAAATGATTTCTCAAAGGAAGCGAGGCCTTCAGTAAGCAATTCATCAGTCACACTGGAAAGAGAGACCCCTGCATCCCCGAGTCGAGTCAAGACCTCTTCCGCCTCTGTCACCTGAGAATTCACCATTGAGCTAAAACCTTCAGTTGTACCGAGAACAGCGTCTAACGTCTTTGGAGGCATGGTGTTGACAGTATGAGGGCCGGCCAAAGAAGAAACATAGAGCAATTCAGAGTAGCGCGGGTCCTTAACACCCGTGGAAGCCCAAAGCGGTCTCTGTACCTGAGCACCGTTCGCTTTCAGTTTTTCAAAGCGATCGTCTGAAAACAGCTCTTCGAAACGCTTATACGCCATCTTCGCGTTTGCAACACCTGCCATACCTAACAAAGACTCATCCAGCCCTTTCTCCCGAATGAGTTTGTCTACTTTGGTATCCACACGACTGACGAAGAAACTCGCAACGGATGCTACTGATAGGGGCAAGCCACCACTCAGCCGACTCTCCAAACCGGACAGGTATGCATCTACAACTTTTTTGTACATCTCGACACTAAAAATCAATGTCACATTGACATTAATACCGTCCTTAATGAGTTCTCGAACAGCCGGAATCCCCTCCTCTGTTGCAGGAACCTTAATCATGACATTAGGCCTGTCGATACTGCGGAACAGCCTCCGGCCCTCCTGAACAGTACCCTCTGTATCTCGCGACAAAGCAGGTGAAACTTCAATACTGACATATCCGTCAGCATGGTTCGTTTGTTCGAAAACCGGCATCAGCAAGTCTGCCACACGGCCGATATCAGCAAACGTTAATGAATCATAAACCTCCTGTATGGCCTTTCCTTTCTGCACCGCCGTCACAATTTCAACATCATAAGCAGTTGATGCAGTGATGGCCCGTTCAAAGATAGTAGGATTAGAAGTCACGCCGCTCACACCCAACTCGATGAGGCGTTCCATTTCACCTGAATCAAGCAGCCCCCTATCCACATTGTCATACCAAACGCTTTGTCCACACTCATTCAAATTCTTAATTGATGTCACCTTTATCACTCCCTTGATATGTATCATCTTATTGACCTTAACACCGTTTACCGTGTTCAGCCTAATAAGATGCATGTGTCTGTTTTGATTCCACTGCGGTTCATCTAATTTCACTTTTGATGATAATTACCTATCTTTCGATTGTCAACATTTAGTATCGTTAATTATCGATTACTTTCTTTTACAGGCGAAAATGAGTGGTCAAATCAAGACTCAGAACGTACTTAGAGTGCCTGCCATCCAGAACCAGGTCCTTCAAAATGCACTTAACCGAATGGTATCGTGCCATCCGGTTAAGCTTTAGCAGGTTCTTACCACAGTTTTTTTGTAAGTCGTGTTTTCGCCCCGGTTTGTCACAGCCTTAAGCGCCTCGGAGTTTCCTTAGATCTCAATCCGTTTCACTTTTCCAACCACGAACAGGTATGACAATGCCCCCATCAACGCTACGGCCGCTACAAAGATGAGCGCTCCGCCAAATTGGTGATTCGCCCCAACAATTACGCCAATCACGATTGGCGTAATGATGCCGGAGAGATTCCCAGCGAAATTGAAGATACCGCCAGCAAGACCTACCAACTCAGCAGGTGCAACATCACCAATGAGTGTCCAAGAGATACCCGACATACCTTGAGCAAAGAAGGCGACTGACATAATTGTAATTACGAGTGGAATCGATGCGGTATAGTTGGCAAGAACAATACTACACGCAAGGAGCAGACCGATAATAATAGGTGTTTTGCGACTTGTACTTTGCGACACCCCGCGTCGAATCAGCCAGTCAGAAAAGGCTCCCCCAAACAGCACACCTACAAAAGCAGCCACATACGGTACCATTGCATAAAATCCAGCGTGGATGATGGACAAGTGCCTGTCATTCACCAGATAATCGGGAAACCAAGTCAAAAAGAACCATAGCGTTGTAGTAATGCCAAGTTGTCCAATATAGATTCCCCAGAGTGAGCGGTGTTTCAAAAGTTTGGCAACATGGGCCCAACGGAGTTTCGTTTTTTCTCCCGTATTCTCTGCTAATCCTTCGCCTTCGCGAATATAGGCCAGTTCCTCTTCATTGGCACGGCTTTGCTTTGGATCATGGATGAGTTTGAACCAAAATGGAACCCAAATGAGACCAATAATACCTGTTATAATGAAGAGCGCACGCCAGCCCAAGTCCGATACAATCCACGCAAGTATGGGCGTTAAAAATGCCAATCCCACATACTCACCGGCTGTATAAATTGCAGTCGCCAATGCGCGTTCTTGCTTTGGAAACCACGTAGCTACAAGTCTATTATTAGTAGGAAAGGCAGGCGCTTCTGCCACGCCCAATCCTAAACGCAATCCAAAAAGTAAACCCCATCCCCGAGAAACAGCTTGAAAGAATGTAAAGAGAGACCAAAAAATCAAGCCAATCCCGTACGTGTTACGGGGCCCCGCCTTATCCAGAATCCAGCCGCCTGGAATCTGTAACAGGGCATATGTCCACCCAAAAGCGGAGAAGACCAAGCCTAAAACAACTGGGTCTAGATGTAGAGAACTCTTTATTGCTGGTCCTGCCACTGAAATATTAGTTCTGTCTAGATAGTTGATAGTCGTACTGATGAACAATACAAATAGTATAACGTACCGCGCTTTCGTCCTCCTTGCTTGTTGTTTATCAACAATTGTTGACGTACTAATTTGGCTCACTACGTATTCCCCCTTAATTGTTGGAATTTACAGTCTTGTCAGCGTTTGCAGTTGAAGCACAATCATGAACAACTCATCTATTTCATCTCCCGTGTCCGCTCCCTTACTGTCACCGGAGCGAACACAGAAGGTGGAACCAGGTTCAAACAGTTGATGACCAGTCCTGTGCACGCCGTATGGACACCATCGTCCTCATTGGCTGCCTGCTACTGTTGTGTCTGATTTGCCTGCTTAGCTTCTTCTAAGTCCTGTTTGAGAAAATGAATCAATTCTTTTTCTCGCTCATGCTCCATGTGCTCTGTCATAGCAGGCGTCCACTCGTAAAACCCTCTTCCTGTTTTAGGACCATAGTGACCATTGTCGACCAGATTGTTCATTGTAGGTTGAACACCTTCGGCATTGCTCAAATCGGCGAAGAGATAGGAGGTAATTGCCGCATTTGTATTAAGGCCCCCCATGTCCATCGTCATGAACGGACCAGTGACAGGCAATCGGCGACCAAGACTGTACCGCATGGCTGCATCAATGTCTTCCATCGAAGCGATACCCTGTTCCAGAATGTACTGAGCTTCTCTAAACATGGCATATTGGATTCGGTTCCCGACTGAGCCCAAAACGTCTTTTTTGACAAGAATGGGTTTCTTGTTCATAGAGTTCAGCAGAGCCAGTGCCCGCTCGGCCGTCTCATCTGAGGTATGATTGCCGCGTACAACTTCAACCAAGGGCAAAAGATGTGCTGGATTCCAGAAGTGCGTTACGGCGGTCCGTTCAGGGTGCTTTGTAAGTTTTGCAATTTCGGTGGCACTCAATCCAGATGTATTGCTCGTAATAATCGTATCTACCGGACAGATTTCATCGAGTTGTTGAAAATACTGTTGCTTTAATTCCAGATTCTCAGGAATGGCTTCAATAACGAACGTCGCGTGTGCAACACAATCACTTAGTGAATCCGTGAAAACGATAGAACTCAAAATGCGGTCCTTATCATCGTCTCTAAGTACTTCGTAGTCCTTTAGGACGTCCAGCTTATGTTCTAGTCCAGTCTTTGCCTTTTCAATGTCTTCCCGATTGATCCCCCACACTAAAACTTCAAGCCCGGACCATGCAGCCGACAGCGCAATGGAATGCCCCATGATGCCTGCTCCGACGATAGAAAGTTTCTCCTTACTGACCATACTCTTCTCCACCTCTCATGAATTTAAATTCTCACTTCACTTCACTTCGCAAATTCAATCGCACACTACCATAGTTCATGGCTGTCTTCCCATTTTTACAATGGGGTAGAGGTTTGTTTCTACATAATCATGCACAGCGTGAATAACCCGGTCTGGGTCTTGGGCTGTTTCAGGGGTTTCCTCTTCCACCATAATCCAACCGTCATAACCGTTATCAGTGAGCAACTGGACAATCCCAGGAAAGTCGACAGCACCGGTGCCCATTTTTCTCCATACATAATCCGAACTGCAATCCTTGAAATGAACGTGCTTAATAATCGGCAGGTTTTGCCGCACAACGTCAAGGGCATTCATGCCACCAGCCGTAATATGACCGGCGTCCGGTGTATACCCAATGAATCGTGTGTCGAGTTGTGAGAAGAGAACTTTGTAGTCGTCTTCCGTTCTAAAATAAGAAGTGGCAGGCGATGCAGGATGAAATGAGGCCACAACGCCGTTTTCATAAGCGCGCTTTCCAAGAGCGTTTGCACAGTTTACAATATCCTTCTGTCGTTGCAATAGATTATCGCGGTTTGGTCCTACTCTCGACGGTACATTCATGACCGCCCCCGGAAAGTGCTTTAGAAAATCAATATAATAATCGGCTCGTTTTATCTCCTCAGCGGACTCTGTGCGATTCGCCCAAGTAAATGGAACTGTAAGTGCCGCAAGTTCTACACCTTTACTCTTCAACATTTCCTTCAAACGCTCTGGATGGTGCTTATACTTTCCCAATAACGCAACTTGGACATCAATGCCCTGAAAGCCTGAGTCCCTCACCACGTCAACAATGTGATGGACATAATCCATTTCCTTGTCATAATCCAGGACCCACGTCGAACTGTGACAACCAAACTTAATCGTCATTCTGTTGTCCCCTTTTAGTCTTCAAACTTATGTAACTTCACCGAAAAGGCTTTCAAATGATAACCGCCGACTCGTTCATTTAAAAATGACGGTCCACATTTGCAAAAACAGGAGGTGAACACTCATATGGATTCTTAAAACAACGCTTTGTACTCATATGAACACGATTATCAATTGTATAATCATTATATTATGCTCAGATGGGTGTTCAGTCAACATTATTTTAAAAATAAATTGCTCGTATATCTGCTATTTGGTTATTGACTATAATCAAATGAAAGTCATATAATCTTATGAGATGGTGAATATGCGATTTGAAATCGTTTGCTTTATAATTATTCTGTTAAATGAAATGCGTTGACGTTCTAAATACCTGAGTTTAGTCGTGCGGCTATTCGTGTCATTACGTATGCGGAGGAGGCAGTTCATTGAATTACTTTATTAATGATAATGAAAACTTGGTAAACGAAGCACTTGAAGGATTATGTTCCCTGTATCCCAATCAAAATGTAAAACGTGTCGAAGGGACACTGTCAGTATACTGTTCAAATGAAAACCGCAAGGTGAAAATTGTGATTGGCGGCGGCAGCGGTCATGAACCACTATTTACAGGAATGGTGGGCAAAGGTATGGCAGACGCAGCAGTCGCTGGTCATGTTTTTGCGGCACCAAGCCCCATGGCTATTGTCAAAACCGCGCAGACCGTGGCAGGGGACGGCGAGCCTATCCTATTTCTATATGGAAACTACTCCGGAGACGTCCTGAATTTCGAGATGGCGGAAGAGGACCTGGAAGACGATGGTGTAAAATCCGGTTCTATCAAGGTTCATGATGACATTGCCTCGGCAAACCCTGCTGAAATGGAACAACGAAGAGGTATTGCAGGCGGCACATTCGTTCTGAAATGCGTCGGTGCTGCCGCCGATAAGGGATTTAACTTTGACGAGGTTGTAAGAGTGGCCAACAAAGCAAATGAACTTACGCGAAGCATCGGAGTTGCAGGGGGCGCAGCCGACTCCATTGTAGATGGTAAACCGATGTTCGACATTCCTGCAAATCAAATCGAAATTGGTATGGGTGTTCATGGAGAGAAAGGTGTTTTTGTTGGAGATTTCACCTCGGCTGATGAAATTGTTCAACAAATGCTAGACCGTTTACTCAGTGATTTTGAAGAAACAGCAACCAAGTTGGATGAGGTAGCCGTTCTAGTGAACGGACTTGGTCGAACCACTAGACTTGAACTCCTCGTCATCACTCGCAAGGTTCGTCGGATTTTGGAAGAACATAGGCTTCGAATTTCTTATCTAGATGCGGGCGAATTTGAGACGTCATTAAATATGCATGGATTCTCTATTACCCTTCTTTCGCTCGATGACGAGCTTAAATCCCTGTTGATGGCCCCAGCCGATTCCATGGGATTTTCACTGAAATAATACGCGTACCTAGGAGGCAGCATTGTGAATACGGAAGAATGGAAGTACATCGTTGCACAGGCCCTTCAAAACGTGGTCAATCACGAAGAAGACTTGAACAATCTCGACAGGGCTCTCGGAGATGGGGACCACGGCACTACCATTGCGAGGGGCATGAAAAGTGCTATTGACGCACTGTCTCAGGAAACCTATCACTATGCAAATGAAGTATTCACCGCTGTAGGAAACCAAATGCTGAATACAATGGGCGGTGCTTCCGGAGTCTTGTTTGGAGTTCTGTTCCGCACTGCCAAAAAATGCTCAAAACAGGCTGATATGAATGTTACCTATCTGCTAGAGATGCTGGAAGCAGGTCTGGAAGCACTGAGAAAGCGCAGCGGAGCCAACCAGGGCGACAAGACTATGATTGACGCGCTTGTTCCTGCTGTTGAAGCCGTTGTGAATGATGTGAAGAATGGTGAAACTGATATTGTGGTTGCGTTACAGCACGCAGCCAATGCAGCAAAGGAAGGGGCAGAAGCAACCACAGACATGCTAGCGCATTTCGGACGCGCAAAGTTTCTTGGCGAACGTTCGAAATTTGTCATGGATCCAGGTTCTGCATCGGTATCTTTCTTATTCGAAGGACTTTACACGGCGGCCAGTACCGTAGCTTCCGGTGAGCTATAATGAGCAAGCAAATTTGGATGGGTACTAATTGGAAAATGAATATGAGTCCTGACTCCGCAAAAGTCTGGGCTGAGCATGTTGGGAAATACGCAAAGGCCCATCAAGGTGTTTTGAATCTATTCGTAATGCCGCCATTTCCATTGATTCCGTTATTGCAAACCGAACTGAAAGGAAGCGCGGTCCTTGTCGGTGCTCAAAATTGTCACTGGGAAGAAAGCGGGCCCTTTACAGGGGAAACCTCCGCACAACTCCTGGCTCAAACCAACGTAGACATGGTCCTGTTAGGCCATGCTGAACGACGTGCGCAATTTAACGAGTCGGATGAGATTATCCATAGGAAGTTGCAAGCGGTCGTAAACCATGGAATGCGGGCCGTCCTGTGCATCGGAGAGGATAAATCTGTTAAAGGGAACCAGACTGCAACAGAGAAGTTATTACGTCAACAGTTGGAGACGGCCGTGCATCATCTACAACCAAGTTACTCACAGCAAATTATTGTAGCCTATGAGCCTGTTTGGGCAATTGGCAATCAAGGTGTGGAGCCGCGCAATGAGGATATAAAATCAAATCTGCAATTTATCAAGGATGTCGCCAATGATATCCTTGAAAACGACGTGCCTGTCATTTACGGCGGCAGTGTAACCTCAGAGAACTGTCGTGATTTGATGACTCTGCCGTCTATAGATGGGCTGTTTGTTGGCAGGCATGCTCTGGATGGTAAGACATTCGTGAAAATTATGGGGCTTGCGGTTTCCGAAGGAGTAGAGAGTATATGAATGAACGCGATCGACGTCTTGAAGATATTGTTGAAATTGTCGAACAGAAAGAGAGCGTCACAGTCGAGTACCTTCAGGAACTGCTCGGCGTTTCTGGGTCGACGGTACGAAGCGACCTTCGGCTCCTGGTACGAGATGGAAAGATCCATCGAGAGCACGGAAAAGTGACTAAGCTTCCGGAGTTTAACGTAGACGACAAGGGCATCTTACCGTCGTTTGGCCAACGGCTTCACATTCATCTAGCTCAAAAGGAAGCCATTGCTCAAATTGCCGAAAGTTTCATAGACGACAATGATTCCATCATTCTCGATGCAAGTTCTACCTGCTTCCTGTTAGCTAAGCGGTTGGTGAACTCCGGAAAGACGCTCACTGTTGTTACAAACAGCATCAGTGCTGCAAACCTGCTTCATCAAGCTCCGCGCCTTCAAGTGATTTTGTTGGGCGGAACACTGGGTGTTCAGAACAATACAGAAGGGACGCTGGGCATCGGTGCCTTTAACCATTTGAACATAAAAAAATGCTTTATATCAGGTTTTGGTGTCTCTCTGCAGCAAGGAGTCACGGATTTTAGCCTGTTGGAGATCGATCTGAAACGCAGATTTGTGGAACTTGCTCAACGGACTTATGCACTCATCGATTCTAGTAAATTTGACGTGGTCTCAGTAGGTACCGTCGCTTCCCTAAACGATGTAGATGCCATTATTACGGACGATGAATTGTCTCAAGAACGTTTGGACGAATACCAACGGGAAGCTGCCGTCATAAATCCTTCTCACCATAAAGTACAGAACTAACAGATATTCAGTGAATGGAGGCCGAGAAAGACAATGAATTATTTCTACCAGAGTCACTCCGCACTCCGAAACGACATTATCCAAACCCGTGTCCCGGAGCCAGGGCTTGCAGTTTGGAGTCTGGGCCAAGCTGGCTTTGTCATTAAAGGGGGAAACAGCGATGAATATATCGTTCTGGACCCTTATTTGACCCGCTCGATAGAGGAAGGAGATGTGGATACGGAGTTCATCAGAGAGTATGATCCGCCTTTGGCACCGTCTGAGTTAAAAGGGGCGCTTGCTGTACTCATTTCGCATCATCACGACGATCACTTGGACCTGCCTACGCTAACGGAGCTTCACCAGGTCTCCCCAGAGACAAAATTCCTTCTCCCGACTGCACACCGTCAGATGCTGCGAAGTGTTGATGGTCAGGCCATTGTCGGTATGACCAATGCACAGCAAGTGGAGGTCGGAACGTTTTCTATTAAACCTATTGCAGCGGCACATACAGAATACGAATTCGATGCTGACGGGAACCACCTATACTTGGGCTACTTGATTTCCGTACACGGCATCCGAATCTACTTCAGCGGAGATACGATAGTAACAAGAGAACTTCTTGATGCTGTGCGCACATTTGAACCTCACATCGCGATGCTGCCAATCAACGGAGGTGATTTTTTCCGTACTTCAAGAAACATTATTGGAAACATGTCTGGACGAGAGGCGGTAGATTTTTGCCGCTACGTCAATGCAGACTTATTTATACCGTTTCACTACGATATGTTTCCAAATAACCGGGATAATCCGGCCCATACAGTCGATTACCTTTTTCATCAACACCGTGATTTAAAATTTCACATGATGGCTCTAGGGGAGCGTTTTGTCTATCTCCGCTAGGCGGCAGAGATGATGGCATTAACAGGTTTGGACGAAGGAAAGTCTAAACCTCTGCGACTGAATCAAGGCATTTTTGAAGGACTGTGAGTTGCTATACGTTTCGTTGAAGACCGAATAGACAGTTCAGTCGGATAGATATAATCATCTACAGTCTCCTTGGAATTATGTTGCCTAATCCGGACTGATGTTAAAATGCGGTCTGCAGCTTTTACACCCATATCGTACTTTGGGTGTTTGACGGAAGTCAGATGGTTTACCTCAGCCAAGTGAGAATCGTCAAAGCTAAGAACGGATAAGTCATCAGGCACACTAATGCCTAGTTCTAGAAACGCACTGAGGAGTTTTGCTGCGAGAGCGTCATTGTAACAGAGTAACGCAGTCGGCCTTTCCTCAGATTTAACCCCAGCAATCATTTTTGCATATTGAGAGACGTTTTCGTCCGTCTCTTCGGTAGAGCTGAAGCGAATCCATTCCGGCAATATGTCAATTCCCATTCGAGTACTCATCCGCATAAAGCCGCGAAAACGCAGTTTACCCTGAATGTCGTCCGTTTTCATGAGAACGCCGATTTTTTTATGTCCTAAACTATGCAGGTGCTCTGTTGCGAGCGCTCCTCCTTCTTCGTCATCGAGGCGAACGCAAGGGAGTCCCAGTTCAACGTAGGAGCCGTGCAACATGACAATGGGAATGCGTCTGGCTAGAATTGATAAGAATTTCCTTGTGTTAGGGTTATAGTGAGAGCTTTTGGTTGGCTCTAGTATGATGCCATCAATGGGTGTCTGCAGAATACTCTCAAGCGCTTGTGACTCTTTTTGATGATCATTGTTCGTACTTAATAAAAGCATGGAATATCCGTCTTGGCTCAGGCGTGTTTCAATCCCGCGAATGATAGGTGGAAAAATATAGTCGGAAATATATGTCGTAACCACGGCAATAATTCTGTGAGATATGTCTGTACCCTTACCACTTAAAAAACCATTAGAGAGAAAAGTTCCTCTGCCCTGAACCCTGTACAAGACCCCTTCGTGCTCTAATTCGTTCATAGCCATTCGAATCGTCTGCCGACTCATCTGAAACTGTTCTGCCAACTGGTGTTCAGTTGGCACTTGTTCTCCTGGTCTGATTTCACCCGTCGCTGCCCATTCTTTAATTTTGGATTTGACATACATATATTTTGGTACTTGAACCGGCATGTGGTCGTCTCCACCTTCTCCTAAGCATGTGCACAATACATCACCCACTACCTCTAGGGTTACCCTCTATATTCTACAACAAAACATGCAGTAGATTCACAGGACAAAGCTTTGTATGAACCTGTCTTCTACTATCCCGCAGCTAACGAGGGATTCACTGGCGTTTTTCGGAGCGCGTCTGGGAGTTCATTGGAGCGCAACGTGTAGAGATCCCTGTCAAGAATGTCATCTAGATTGAGAAGGATGGTATCGAGATTGTCGTGCACACTGAAAATGCGCCCACTAAGCCGGTCAAAGTCCCCGGAAATGATTTGTGCCATTAACTGCGGGGCGGTTTCAGGTGATTCATCCACCCCCTGTTTAAATAGGCCGGCCATATCCGGAAGGTATTTTTTACCTAATTCAGTCTCGCGCTGATACTTTGTCATATCTGTGTCGTTCAGTCCAGGATCGATTGCAAAGACTCTAATCCCTGTATCCCGAAGTTCAGCAGCCATTGTTTCTGCAAGGCGGGCCAGAGCTGTCTTTGACGATCCGTATGCAGAACCAAACGGGAATGCACCTTTTGTCCCGCCTCCAACAATGTGGATGATATATCCTTCATTTCGCTTTCTCATTGATGGCAACACCGCTTTTGAACACAAGAACGCTCCTCTTACATTCACCGTGAAGTCGTGCCACCACTTCCCTGCGTCAACTTCCCAAACCGGGCCGATAGTCTCAAATGAACCCGCATTGTTAATGAGAACATCGACGGGGCCAAAAATGCCGTCAATCCCTTGAAAGGCCTTCGTAACCGAAGCTGCATCGATGACGTCCACCTGCCGCAGTGCTGCCTCTCCGCCGTCGTTTTGAATCTCGTCAACGACACTTGCAAGGTTGTCCTTGTTGCGCGCCAGTAAAATAACCTTCGTCCCCTGCCTCGAGAGATGCACAGCCGTATTTCGTCCAATTCCACGACTTGCCCCCGTGATAACGGCTACCTTGTTTTTCATACTCCACACCTTCTATGAACAAATTTGTAAAGCGAAGTTGAGAACTCCGCTTCAGGATGCATGCAGCGACAGCACGGCCCGATCAATCATTTCTGCTAACAGACCCTGCCCTTCGAGAAAATCAAAAACCGTATAGCGTGAGCGAAGGTCCTTTGCGTGCTCAAAGGTCAGTCGAAGCAACTCCTCAGACAACTCGAGCGACTCTGGTTCACTTGAAATACTCATCACGGTCAATGCGTTTTCCAATTGTTGCATCATCGTGGTTGTCGGTTGAAGGACGCTGTGTAATCCTTCGTTTGTAAGTTCCTGTGCTTGAAACGGGCTTTCTTTCAACCAATGGGATTTTGCAGTTTGTGCCTGAATGACTTCATCAGCCCCTGCCCCGTAAAACCTATGAGCAAACTGTTGAAATGAATCCGAAACCACAAATGGAACGGGTTCTTGCACAGAGTCCAGATGCAGCACATCCCGGTAAAACCGAGTCATCCAGCGGGTTGCATACCCTACCTGCAAGCCATGTGAAGCGTGTCCTCGATGTCCCTTGTACGCCATTAGGTCCCAAAAGTGCGAGCAATGGTGTTCACTGCCGCTGCAGGGGCGTGAATGGCCCATCATTGCCATTGCAATACCAGAATTGATGAGGCCAGTGAATAACCCCTTCACTGATTTCGAATCGCGTCGTTCGAGATGTGCAGCGTTTTTAATGATATAACTCAGAGGTTCCGAAACAAGATTGTAGCTTTGTTGACAGAAATGTTCACCATAGAAATCCTTTGCCAGCAACCAATCCGACAAGGAGATGACCTTTCCAATCAGGTCCCCAAAACCCGACTGGAGAAGTTCGAAAGGAGCATCCATGAGCACAGACAGGTCCGCAAAAATGGCTTGGGGCGGATGCGCCTTTGACGTAACTTTTAACCCGTCAAATTGCATGGCTGCCATGTTGGATGCATAACCGTCCATAGATGGCGCCGTTGCGACAGCGATGTATTGTAGCCCTTGGTGAAAGGTACTATAGCGAACGAGATCGTTGATAACTCCGCTGCCAACTGCAAGGACGGTGTCAAAGTCTGCAGATTCTATCTGCTGTGTCACCTTTTGCACACCCGCCTCGTCCGGCAAAAGACCGTGGCGTTCGGAGAAAATGCACGTTCCAACGTTAAACCCGGTATCCTGAAGATATCGTTCAAGCCTCGCACCAAAAACTTCAAAAGTATTGCTATCTGCAACCAGTAGCAGATTCCTGTATTTTTTCCTTTCCAAATACTCCGCCATGAGATACTGTACATCGTGGTGCACTGCGACTTCCTCAATGGGTACGAAATGAGTCATACCACAGGCACATTTTACAGATTTATTTAAAAGATGAGCCGGCACGTCCATAAATGTCACCTCCACCGAAAGTCATGTCTGTAAATGAAACCAAAGCAACTGTGATGGACTACTTTTTTAATCTGATGACATTCCAGGAAAGCTTGGGCAGTACAGATGTCGCCAATCCGTCCTCTACTACGGTTCCCGAACCTTGTTGTGGTACAACACGCTCTGGATTATCGGCTGTATTCCTCGCTTTGATGTCTTCGTCTGTGTATACAATGTGCTCGACCACCTGATAACCCTCAAAACCGCGCACATCAATGGCAAGGGATATGGATTCTTCCATATCGCGATTAACGGCAAAGATAGTAAGTTCATCAGCTCTTTGATTGAAGACAGCCGCAGCGTCCAAGATGGGCACATCACTAAAATCCTTAGAGTCATACGCGGGCGAGGTGATTGCGGGATTTAGAACCACCCCGCGGCCAAAATTAGAGACATGCAGAAATGGATAGAAAATCGTCTGGCGCCATGCCTTGCCTCCGTTTTCTGTCATTATCGGAGCAATGACATTGACCAGTTGTGCGAGACTGGCCATTTTAACACGGTCTGCGTGTCTCAGCAACGTGATGAGCATTGTCCCGACGACTAACGCATCTTCCATTGTATATGTGTCCTCTAATTGGGGCGGTGCCACAGTCCACGGTTCAATTTGTTTGTCTGCTTCATTTGAATGAAACCAGACGTTCCACTCGTCAAATGACAAATTAATTGTTTTCTTACTTCTCTTTTTGGCCTTCATATAGTCACAAGTTGATACAACACTGTTAATAAACTCTTCCATATCCATGGCGCTGGCCAAGAAGTTTGCAGTGTCATTGTCGTGATTCCCGTAATACCGGTGCAGTGAGATGTAGTCTACGTATTCATAGGCATGATTCAGCACCGTCGCTTCCCATTCAGGGAAGGTAGGCATCTGAGTACCAGAACTGCCCGCTAGGACCAATTCAATTGAAGGATCCACCCACTTCATGACTTTTGCTGTCTCAAGAGCGATTCGTCCGTATTCTTCGGCTGTCTTGTGTCCAATCTGCCACGGACCATCCATTTCGTTCCCTAGGCACCATGTTTTAATGGCGTGCGGTTGCTGATATCCATGACTGGCACGTAAATCACTCCAATAGGTGCCGGATGGGTGATTGCAATACTCAACCAAGTTCCGTGCCGCGTCGATTCCTCGGGTCCCTAAGTTAACAGCCATCATGACCTCTGTGTTCGCCTTTTTTGCCCAATCCGCAAATTCATTGACTCCCACGTAGTTGGGCTCAATGGTCCGCCATGCCAGCTCTAGACGTTTCTTTCTTTCTTCCTTGGGACCCACCCCATCTTCCCAGTTATATCCGGATACAAAGTTGCCTCCAGGATACCTTACAATGGGGACCTGTAACTCTTTCACCAAATCAATTACATCTTGACGGAACCCGTCATTATCTGCTGTCGGGTGATCCGGTTCATAAATCCCACCGTACACAGCCCTGCCAAGGTGCTCAATAAATGAACCATACAGCCGCGGGTCTACCTCCCCCACAACATAATCCGGTGTCAATTTGATTTCTGCAGATTTCGTTGCCATCATATCTCCTCCATATAAAAATAAGTCGTTTGCCTCTTCTGTCCTAGGCCTTCACACTACCCTGGGCTAAACCGGCAACAATGTATTTTCTTAAGAATATGAATCCAATCACCATTGGAATAATCGAGACCAGCGCACCAGTAATAATCAGTGGATACCACGAGACGTTTTGAGCTGCAGCAGTATTCATGCTGCTGGTCCAGGTATCGAGTCCAAGCGTGACTGGGAAGAGTCGGGAACTGTGCAAGATGACCAAGGGTAAAAAGAAGTTGTTCCAAGTTCCGATGAAGCTGATTAAGAACAGCGTAGCCGACGCTGGCCGAATTAAAGGAAAAACAATTTGCCAAAATATTCGCCAGGGAGAAGCCCCGTCTACCCGGCCTGCCTCCAAGAGTGAATCAGGCACAACATCATTGATGTAAATGCGCAGAAAATATACGCCAAAAGCATTTATCAAAAGAGGAAAGATCACTCCCAAGTAGGAATTGCGAATTCCTAAGAAGCCTTCCAGAATAAACAAGGGTATTGCAATGACAGTTGGAGGCATCATTAACGACCCCATCACGGCATAAAACGTGAGTGTTTTCCCTCTAAATTGATACTTTGACAGTGCATATCCCGCCATGGAACAGACAATGATAGTTCCGACCCCCACAATTCCAGAATATAAGATGGAATTCAGGTACCAGAGCCAATACTCCCCATGCTGAAAGGTTGTCAAATAAACTAGATTTTGAAAAAAATGAAAATGGGAAGGAAGCTGAAACATGCCCGTCGATAACAACGATTTCGTATCCTTTGTGGATGCCACAAGAATCCAAGCAATTGGAAGTAAAAAGTAGCAGGCGGCAGCAAGAAGGATTAAGAAAATGATAATAGATATAAGCCTTCCCGGACGCTTTGGACTACGAACAGTTTCACTGCTTGACACGGCTTACCCCTCCTTCTATGCAGATTCAGTTTGCAAGCAGATTCAAGTCTGAGCTGGTCTGGAGTTGCCTCCTTGAATTCTCCCAACCATTCTAAGAATGAACAGTGCAAGAAAAGACAGAATAATTGAGATGACACCTAGCAAAACTGCTAAGGTGGCACCATAGGGTTCGTTTGACACACCGATAGCCATGTTGAAAATAGCTAGATTAGGTGTGAAATTCGGTGAAATAGCAGTCAAACTCTCCAGTATGAACGGCTCGTTAAACAACTGAACCGAGCCTATCATACTCAAAAGAACCGTCATAACAATCGTCGGCTGAAGGAGTGGCAGTTTAACATTCCAAGCCAGTTTCCATTCGCCGCAACCGTCGATTCTAGCTGCCTCGAACAAGTCTCGATTTTGGCCAGCCAAACTGGCAATATAAATCGTCATGTTATAGCCTACCCATTCCCAAACAGTAATGTTCAAGATGGAATACAGCAAAACGCCGCTGCTGAGAGGTTTGAAATGGATAGCACTTAAAATCGGGTCGATACGAGTCGAGTACATAAACCCCCACAGAATCGCGGCCAGGACACCAGGAACTGCATAGGGCAAAAAATACACCAGCCGAAAGAAGGCTTTGCCTCTCGCGTAAGGAGTGTCAAGGAGAAGCGCCAAGACAATGGCAAGCCCAATCATTAAAATCGCTTGAAGCACGCCATAGTACAGCACCCTCAAGATAGATACCCAAAACGCACCGTTGTGCAGAGCAATGATGTAGTTGTGAAAACCTATGAAGTGAAGTACGCCCATCCGCTGTACAAACAGGCTGATATAAAAGGCATAAATGAGCGGACCAATCAGAAACACAACGAACAAAAGCATGAATGGAAGAAGAAATCCCCAAGCCGATTTTTCTGATTTCACCCTAGCATCACCTCAATTACTCGTGAATTTACCAGAGAAGGCATCTCGATGAGACACACCACTCCACGAGACGCCTTCTCTAGCTACTATCCTTGCACCTTATACCCCTGCGACTTAGCATAATTCACGATTTTGTTCTGAGTATTCGTCAGGGCCTGCTTCCAACTCTCCTGGCCTTTCGCTGCTTTGGTGAGTTGCGAAGAAAGCTCGTTAAATGTGTACGATGCCCATGGATTCCACTGCCAGTTTGCATCGACTCTCGTAGCCTCCTTCTTAAAAATCTGTGCATTGGCTTTCTGACCTCCGAGAGCCGGATTCCCAGCGTTGAACTGAGTTGTTTTAAAGCCGCTTTCATAGGCAGGAAACAGTCCCCCGCCTCCCTGTTTAGCAGGCTTCACATTGTGCGGTTGCTCATATTTGCTTGTATTGATGAATGTAGCAAAAATTGCTGCAGCCTCTGGATGTTTCGATTGCTTCGTGACCGCATCCGCGGACCCGCCCCAGTCACCGTCCACGGTCTGCCCTGCACTCCACTCGGGAATCATTGCCGCACGCCAGTTGTGCTGACTGAGGTTCTTATCAAAATTGACAAGGAATTCACTAGGATACCAAGCTGAGCCAACAATGGTTGCAAATTTGCCCTGTGTCAACTCCTTATGAAATCCAGGCGAACCGTCCGTTACAGGTTCTACCGCTCCGGATTTAATAAGGTTCCCCCAGTACTTAAAGACTTTAACGGATTGAGGAGAGTCCAAGTTTATTTTCCAACCTTTAGATGTGTGCTGGAATGGGTTGATGCCTGCTGCCCAAAGTAAACCCAACTCCCACTGGGCATCGTTTGTAGCAAAGTAGCTCCAATACTGGTTCGGATTCTTCTTATGAAAGCTTGCAGCCTCCGTCTGATACTGCGCCCACGTCGTCGGAACTTTAATGTTGTCTTTACTGAAAATTGATTTTTGATAATACAGTCCCAGCGGACCTGTGTCCTCCGGAACGGAGTAGATGTTGTTCTTATATGAAACCTGATTCATAACCCATTTCGGATACTTGCTTGCAAACGGTTTCACATAACTCGTGATTGAGCGTAGACCTCCGGACTGTATGAACTGCGGCATCATATCATATTCCAACATGACAACATCAGGCGCTCCCGAGCCGGACTGGAAAGCTGTACTCAGCTTCTGATATTCAGGGCCCCCCGCACCCACATCCTGCAATTTCACTTTAATATTTGGATAGTATTTTTCGAAAATCTGGACCCTCTTCTTATCGTTTGGAACCCAACTCCAGAAGCTAATCGTTACGTTCTTCTTATACACAGGAAGGCCCGTCTTTGGATTAATCTTCGAAGACTTAGACACAGAAGTAGATGAACCGGAGCCTCCGCTTCCCGATGATCCGCACCCCACTGCCAAAAGTGATAACGTGGAAATTGAAGCAAGCCCAACCATTGCTTTACGAGTCCTACGCATCGTTCTCCCCCTCTTTCACTTCAGATAGCGTTTTCACCGATTTCAAGCACAGACACAGTGACTCAGATTCTCACAAAATCAAGTTTCACTCCTTCGTTCCCATTTTCAGATACCGGTCTAGACAGTACTAGTTTTCTGAGTTCATAGTATTTAGAGAATGATTTGATATTTCTATGTTGTCACTACAATTAATATGTGTCAAATTTATGTATATACAAATTTGATAAGGGGTTTTTGTGACTAGCCATACAAATATGGTGCTTTTTTATAGGTCTTTGAATACTAATGGGCGGCTCCCGTCAAACCATACCTATCGGAAGCCGCACCAGTGCTAGGAAATCGGTATTGTGAAAGTCAAACTACTTCTGAAAGAGAGAGGCAGCACCGCTGCCTGGTTGAACCCGGCTTAAACAACCAAGCTCGTTTCCTAACAACTTATGATGTCGTTCGTACCCAAACGAGCATTTCCCCTGGCGTTCTATTACACCAAGAAAAGTACGGCACAAACGTCACTTCTACGGAACGATAAGACATATTCGTCGCTTCATACAACTGCTCAGCATTGGGCACGTCACGCCGTCCAGGAACCTTCAGAATGGGAATACCACCGAGAACACTATCATTTCTCTCCACGAGAACTTTTGCATCATCCGCAATAGAAATCGCCGAGAGATTTTCACCATTATCCACCTCCTCCATACAATAAATCATGGGACCTCGTTGCAAAGCGACTTTACCGGCGTCGGCTCGGACTTGTGGATGTGCATGAATACGCTGTGTGACCATTGGCAGAGATAAAGAAATTCTGTCACCTGACGACCATACGCTTCGAACCCTCATATACCCTCGTTCCACAATACACGAATCCACGGGCTCTCCATTGACCCGCACTTGGGCATCACGGCACCAAGAGGGGATACGCATAACCAGGTCGAATTCAGCCCGTCCCTCAAGAGACAGTTCAATGTCGACCTGTCCATCCCAGGGATACTCAGTCCTCTGCACAATGGTTACCTCATGGCCGCCAACGTCAACTTGAACTTCACTGTCTGTGTATGTGTGAACATACAATCCATCTGCATCAACTGAATACAGATAGTCTTCAATAGAAGCGACTAAACGGGCAATATTCGGAGGGCAGCAGGCGCAGCCAAACCATTTCTGACGTTCCGGCTTTACCGTCGTCATATCGTGACGGTTTAGAGCTGCGGAAGGCCATACTTCCAGAGGGTTTACGTAGAAATACTTCTTGCCGTCCAGCGACATTCCGCTCAAGATGCCATTGTACAGTGCTCTATCAATGACATCGCCGTAGATTCCGTCCGTATCTATCTGCAGCATTCGATGGGCCCAAAAAACCAATCCGATGGCAGCGCATGTTTCTGTATACGCACGGTCATTGGGCAAATCAAAGTCAACTGTAAATGATTCTTCATACTGACTTGAGCCAATTCCACCGGTGATGTACATGCGTTTTTTTGTCACGTTGTCCCATAAGTTTCGGCACGCAGAGAGAAGGCTCTCATCTTGATACTCAGCAGCCAAATCGGCCATGGCACTATACAGGTACATGGCTCTGACGGCATGACCCTCCGCAGTATTCTGTTCGCGTACAGGAGCATGAGACTGTGAGTAGGCAAAGTTGTAGCTACTGTGATCTCCCCTCACTTCGGCTTCTTTAGCGAAGAAACGAGGCTCTGCTCCGCGCTCATCTACGAAAAACTTAGAGAGCGTAAGGTATTCCTTACGACCGGTGACTCGATACAACTTGACCAGAGCTAACTCAATTTCCTCATGTCCTGGATACCCGCGAATCTTGCCGTCTTCCTCACCGAAGGTCTCCATAATGTGGTCGACGAGGCGGCATGATATGTCGAGTATTTTGGTTTTGCCTGTAGACTGATAGTATGCCACGGCCCCTTCTATCAGATGTCCGGCGCAGTAGAGTTCGTGCAAATCTCGTACGTTCGTCCATTTTTCATCAGGTTTGGCTACGATAAAGTACGTATCTAGGTAGCCATTCGGCTCCTGAGCCTTCTCCATCAAGTCTATGACCGAATCGGCAAGGGTTTCGAGCTCCGGGTTCGGATGCCGCCGCAAGCTAAAGCCCACCGCTTCCAACCATTTTGAAAGATCGCTGTCCTGAAAAACCATGCCTTGGTACTGACCCGTGGATTCGCCTGCGGCTATGCGAAAATTTTCTATCGTGTGACTGGGAGCCGTCGAAGGTTCCTCGTCATTCAACATCCTCCATTGGTAGGGGATGACTTCTTCTCTTACCAAACGTGAACGTTCTGACCAGAACGAATTCATAAGTCGAATGTTGTTCGCTGATACAGGCTCAAGCTTTCTCAATTGTAAATCCTCCATAACTTGTTGTTTTAAACTATGTTGTCAAAGACAAAACCATTAGCCTTTTACTGAATTACTGGCAATGCCGGCCGTAATATACCTTTGCGAAAGTATGAGCAATATGGCTGCCGGAATGGACGCCAACACCGCCGCAGCCATCATGTCGCTCCACGACTGGCTGTAAGAACTGATATAGCTGTAAATGCTGACTGTAATAGGTTCAATTTTATTGCTCGTCATCATCGTGACAGCGAACAGAAAGTCTCCCCAACCAAACAAGAAGGCAAACAGACCCGCAGTCACTAGGGACGACCTGCTGATAGGAACAATGACCGACAGAAACGTCCTCCAATCCCCAGCTCCATCCACAACAGCCGCTTCTGAAATTGCGCGTGGAATTGACCCCATAAATGCCCTTAGAATGAGAACATCAAAGGGAATGGAGAACGAACAATCTGAGAGAATCAAAGAGAAATAATTGTTTAGAAGACCCAGCTTGTTGAAGATGAGAAACAGCGCATTGGCTAACGATACACCCGGAATCATTTGGGTTATGAGCAAGATGGACACTAAAAAGGTTACGCCGCGATAACGAAAGTGGGTTATGGCATAAGCCGCAGGGGCCGCCACTGCCAAAGATACGACTGTCGTGCCTGTAGCCACGATGAAGCTGCTAAGCAAGTGGGGAAGTTGCGTCGCAAAAGCTGATGCATATGCGTGAAGCGTTGGCGCCGGAGGAAACAAGTAAGGCGGATCTCGGAAAATTTGCGTGTTTGTCTCAAGCGATCCCGTTATGGTCCAGTACAGTGGAAACAACATGACTGCAGATATAAGCAGTGAAACGATGAGCAACGCATATTTTTTTACTTTCATCTGTAGCTACCCCCATCATGCATCGCGGACAACCCGCATGTAAATAAATGAAAACAAGAGCGAAATTGCAATCATAATGTTCCCGACTGCGGCACCCTTGCCGAACGACATATTTTGAAACGATAGGATATACGACCATGTGGACAGAATGTTAGACGAGTTTGCTGGTCCGCCGCCGGTCAGGACCATGATGATGTCGAAAACCTTGAGCGTATAAATAAGGCCGAGCATCAACACGATTGCTACCACAGATTTCATGGACGGCAGCGTCACAGACCAAAATCTTTGCCAAGCATTTGCGCCGTCCAATTGGGACGCTTCATAGAGCTCGGCTGGGATATCTTGAAGGCCGCTGTAAAACAACACCATATTAAACGGGATCCCGACCCAAATATTTGTAATTATCACGGAGAGCAGTGCTACGTGTGGCGATACAAGCCATCCAATGGGTGAGTGAATGATGTGCAGTCGCAAAAGAACCGAGTTTAAGACCCCGTGGGACTGGTCAAAAATCCACTTGAATGCTGTACCCGATACAACGAGAGGCAGTAACCAGGGTATCAGCATGAGCGTACGCAAAAAGCGACTTAACGGAAACTTTTTGTTGAACAGCAACGCTAACAACATTCCAATGATGACCTGAAACACAATTGAACCAACCACAAATGCGAATGTGTTTACGGTCGTTTTTCTCATGAGAGGTTCCGAGAATAGGTGTATATAGTTTTGAAAACCGATAAACGGTGCACTACCCGTGGCTATAGACGATGTCGTGTAATTCTCCAGACTCATCTTAATGTTATAAATCACGGGAAAGAAGAGAAACAGAGTGATATATACAAGAAGCGGTAGAATAAACAAAAGCCTTGACCAAGTTTTTCCTCGAGTTCTCCACCGTGAGCGAGTTATCCCTTTTAAGCTTCCATCCACCTCGAACACACTCCTATTGAATTTCACTACTGGTTGGTAAGCCCCCCTGCACCCCAGCTTTAGCAGTACAGGGGGGATGTGTTAATTCTTTGGAAGTGCACTAATCGTCTGTTGAGCCGTTTTCACAGCCGCTTGCGTAGTCGACGATCCTGTAAGAGCAGACTGCAAAGCAGTCGCTACAGCATCCGAGACTTTTGGTAAATTCGTACCCACATTTGTGAATAGAGCCTGTGAATGCTTTAACTGGTTGGCAAATACAGCATAGTTCTGATGGTCCTTTACAAACTGGTTAAATGCCGGTTTATATGCAGGCATGTAACCAAAGGCTGCATCAAATTTCTCGAGTCGAGTCTTGTTTTGCACCCATTTAATAAATGTGAATGCAGCCTTCTTCTGTGCGGTGGATGCATTTTTCGCTATGGTCCAGGCCTCACCGCCAATAGGACTCATCATTTGCTGAGACGACTGGTTCACTGGGAGAGGGGCCACACCGTACTTGATGTTCTTTCCTTTTAACGCAGGGATTTCCCACGGTCCCATCACCATCATTGCAGCTCTGCCAGCCGCAAATTCATTGTAGACATCCGTCTGACTGAAGTTCACAACTGATTTCGATGCCCCGCCTTCTTTCACCAGCTTTGCCCACAAATTTACAGCCTGTTCAGCTCCGCTGGAGCTCATTTGAGTAAATTTCCCACCATTGCTCCACACGAACGGGGCCAACTGCCACATGGCTTGTTCATTGTTCGGGGCTGAAAATGCAATGCCGTAGGTAGATCCCTTGTGAAGTTTCTTTGCATCGGTCAACAGCTCGGACCAAGTCTTCGGAGGAGAAGAGATACCTGCCTGTTTCAACATCGTCTTGTTGTAATACAAGGCCAGGTCATTGTTTCCAACCGGCAATCCGTACAGTTTTCCATTTTGCGTTACCGTCGTGAGCGATCCCTTTAAGTATTGAGAGGTATCTACCTGCCCAACACTGGTCAACGGAACCAATCCCCCGGTTTGAACCATGGTTGGAATATTCAGATTATCTGTAACAAGTATGGTAGGAAGGGTATGACTTGTTGCCTCTTGCAAAGACTTCGGCAACAGTTGTGTATACGGCACAGCGGTTCTATCAATCTTAATATTCGGATGACTCTGTTCAAATTGACTAATCAGGTTTTTGATAGCACTGGCCTGGGTCTGTGCAGTATAATAGTCCATCTCCGATATCGTTACCGTTTTACTGCCGCTCGTACTGTTCCCACTGCTACTGTTGGAAGGTTTGCTTGTACCACAGGCGACTACCAGAGCCGGTGCTGCGCACAGCGTTGCGATAATCCCCAACTTTTTAATTCCCATTTTCTACATCCCCCTCGAATTCGCTTTCATTGCGAGAAAAAATAATTATTGTGTACATATTGTCCCATCCCAGAACAAATGTCAATACAAATTTGCAATCGATTGCGTTATAATTATATCGTATTTAGAACTTATATAGCTTTACAAATAAGGGTAACAATGAGTATTATAGCAATCGGTTGCGCATACGTATTGGGCTACACGACACGATTTACAATTGAGCTTTTCAGCGACATCCAACTGTCGTCTGACAGCCTTGGCTCAACCTTGTTAAAGAAACGGAAACTCCTAGTTCGAGTATGGCGTTGATTCTAGTACTGAACGAGTCTAGACTTTGTATATGTCTTCTCTTGGCTGGTTTGTTATGGTAACGCTTTTAGGTAGTGATAACGTTTAGTCTAGGAGTGGGGAACATCGTTACGATTCATGATATAGCAAAGCAACTAGGCATAAACTCAAGCACTGTTTCCCGCGCTCTTAGTGGTCGCGCAGGCGTGAGTGAAGAGCTGAGGGCGAAAATTTTGGCGAGAGCTGAGGAACTGGGGTATCGACCCAATTTAATGGCGAGATACCTTCGTCAGCAATCTTCGAATGTCATCGGGCTAGTGATGGATGAAGAGTTTAATTGGTATATTTCCACGTTAGCACAAGGGGTGCAGAGTGCCGCCAAAGAACTGGGGTTCAGTGTAATGATTTGGAATGCTCCAGAAATTGAAAATCAGAAGGCAGGACTTGAACTTTTTGAACAACTTCGATTAGCTGGAGTTATATTGGCAAGCAGTTACGTTTCAAACAGAAATCCCTACTTGAAGTCTTCACTGCCAACAGTCTGTATTAATCGAACTGAGGTACACGATACCATCAACTTTGTCCATGATGATGAACACGGGGCAGTCCTCGGAATTCTCCATTTGATTTCTCTGGGTCATAAGCGAATCGGATTTATCAATGGGCCGTCTGACTGGAGTCCATCAATCTCCCGCTATCGCGGTGTCAAACATGCGTTATCGTCAGCGGGACTGGATTTTGATGAAGCACTGTACGCCTGTGGGGATTGGTTTAGAGACTCTGCTTACCGCGAGGCGATACGAATGTTGAGCCTGCCGGATAGACCCACGGCCATTTTTGCCGCAAATGACTTAATGGCCGTGGGTGTCTATCAAGCGGCTCGAGAACTGGGTTTGGATATCCCCCATGAGCTGTCCGTTCTTGGCTACAACGATGATCCGCTCTGCACTTACCTGGTTCCGGAACTGACCACAATTGACCTTGCAAATAAAGACATTGGGTATCAAGCTGCCAAAACACTGTTTTCTCAGTTCACGGAGAATACGGAATCGTGCGGCCCCACGGCTGTTAAAGGAGAGCTAATCGTTCGGGGGTCGACACACCAGGCTCCACGTTCCATCTAGTTATCCCATTTAGGGTACGGGAACAATCGGCTTTCCGGCTGTGGGCCACCCTGACGGTGTCCAGCTCAACTTTCTGATTTGCAGCCTGGCCGCGCCAGCTTCTTTTGCGTCATAGTAGTGATAAACCATATAATACGTGCTTCCATGCTTGTAAATGGATTGTCCTCCTGGTCCAATCATATTACCCTGGCTCTTCAGAACTTCGGTACCTCCGCCTTGAAGTAACCGTTTTCCTGACTTATCAACATAAGCACCCGTTACGGTCTTTGAACGGCCAACCATAATATGATACGTACTATTCACTCCACGGCAACACAGCCCAAACGAAGTGAATAGGTAATAATAAGGCTTCCGATAGATAATGTACCCTGCCTCAATTGCATCGGGCGCCTTGAGGCGTTGAGCCAGAGCGTAGACGTGAGGAGTGGACGTCTGTGGTTTTCCCGTACTGGCATTAAGCTGAACCAGTTTGACTAAATAAATATGATTCCCTGTGATTCCCGCTATTTATATCTTGTTGGGCACGAAATGCCAATACCGGAGAAGGACCACTTGCCCACTTTAGCAAATGGTCCGCGAGACGATGATTAAACTACTTTAAAGTGCCACATGAAGCTTTTAAAGTCTTGTTGACAGGGAGGAATAAAAATTCCTAGTTGCATGAGCTCGTCACCATAATACATCTCGTCCGTACTGGTAACTTGGTATCGAGCCTCCACATCCAATCCTTTTAATTTTAGGCGTCTAATTGGAGGATTAGCCTCGCTCAACTCCTTAAAGTAAAACGCTAGAATCTCAGTCCGGTCTTCAGAGATAAATTCCCAAGCCGTCTCGTTACATTCAAACGGATTCCTTAGGCGATAAAAATCTCCAAATTGAACGATATGACGAATTTCTTTATATACCGACACTTGTTCTCTCATCATCGCTTGCTCTTCGGTACTAAGCTTCTGAACATCCAGTTCGTAACCCAAGTTACCTGACATTGCCACGTGACCTCTAAACTCCAACGGGGTTATTCGACCAACCTGATGATTCGGAACCATAGAAACATGGGACCCCATAGTCACAGCTGGATAGACAATACTCGTTCCATATTGAATGCGCAGCCTCGAGACTGCATCGGTATTATCGCTGGTCCATGTTTGAGGCATGTAATACAGCATTCCAGGGTCAAACCGACCTCCACCACCAGAGCAGCTTTCGAACAAAATGTCAGGAAACTTTGAAGTGATTTCTTCCAAGACTTGATACAAGCCTAGCATATACCTGTGGTACGTTTCCCGCTGCCGTTCAGGCGGAAGTGCAGACGAACCTACTTCTGACATGTTGCGGTTCATGTCCCATTTAACATAAGAAACTGGTGCTTTCAAAAGCACCTCCGAGAGGGAACGAATAATTTCAGCACATACTTCTTTCTTAGAAAAATCTAAAATCAGCTGATTCCTTCCTTCCGAGCGAGTTCTGTCAGGGACATGAATACACCAATCTGGATGTTGCCGATAAAGATTACTGTCCACAGAAACCATTTCAGGCTCGAACCATAACCCGAAAGCCAGCCCCTTTTTGTTAATACTAGCTGCTAGACCGTCAATACCAATTGGTAGTTTAGATTTATGCGGAATCCAATCCCCTAGCGAAGACGTATCATCTTCTCTGTGTCCAAACCAGCCATCATCCAATACAAACAACTCTAGTCCTAAATCACTGGCAACACTTGAGAGGTCTTCAATTTGACCATGGTCAAAGTCAAAATACGTCGCTTCCCAGTTATTAATCAACACCGGGCGCTCAGTGTCCCGGTACCGACCTCGAGACAAGTGCTCACGATAGAGGCGGTGGTAGGTTCGTGACATGCCGCCAATGCCGTTGCTTGAGTAGACCATGACCACCTCCGGAGTCTGGAATTCCTCTCCAGGGTCTAACACCCACGAGAACTCAAAAGGATTGATGCCCATAGAGATTCGGGCGGAGTCGTATTGATCGACTTCTACAGCAGCAATGAAGTTGCCGCTGTAGACAAAACTGAAGCCGTAGACTTCCCCGTAATCCTCAGTTGCATCCTTGCGTAAAAGTGCCATGAAAGGGTTTTGTTGATGACTGCTTGCTCCCCTACGGCTCTCTATAGACTGGATACCGCTGTGCAAGGACGCTCTTTCAATCTGCCGTTCCCTGCCCCACGCGCCAGATAGTCGAAGTAAATCAAAATTTGAGTCGGAAAAATCAATACTCATACTTAAGGCCCGTAAAAGAATCAATTTTTCCTTTCCTATGTTCTCGAACCGCACTGAACGCGTAATGACATTCTCACGTTCGAAAACTGTGTACTGTAAGATTACTTGTAATTGCAAGACGGGATCTAGCATGGTGATTTCTAACGTTTGTGCCTTTGAATCATTGTCCACGTAAGTTGCTGGTAGCCCTGATAGTATGGGCTTACCATCATAAATCTTGTGGTCTCTATACTCTAAATCGGTAATCCGAGTTCCGTCGCGACGCTCAACTTGGAAACTTGGGAATCTTAAATCAGTTCTTCCGAACGATGCAAATTCCTGAGGTAATGTGTCTAATGAAAAGGATGGGTCCTCGGAGAGAGGTACGGGTGAAAATGGACGTGCCTGGAACCTCAGCAAATTGTCACCATTAACCTGCCTTATACTTTCACCCCAATATATATGTGCCAAATACTTCGATTTTACTAGCTTCATAATGTAACTGGTGCGATGTGCCCGGAGATAGAAAAGGCCTGAGTCTTGTTCAAATCGAATCGTCATGATGTCCTCCATAATGTAAAGAATTTACCGGTTCAAACTACTGGAATAGTCGTAGTAGGAGATGGGCTTTGCCCCTTATCGTATTACGTGTAGAACAGTACAAGGAGGATATTCTCCTCCTTGTACGGCCCTGCCAAAGAACAACAATTTTACTTTCCCTTAGCCGCTGATTGGAAAGCGGCATCTGCTTCTTGAACAGCTTTCTTAGCAGCCTGAGAGGCTGACAGTTGATTCAGATACATAAGATTCATCGTATTACGAATTTTTGTATATGCTTCGTTCCACCCATAGGTTATAGGGAAACTCACTGTCTGTCCCTTTGCTTCCTTCATGAATGGTGTGACATTAATGCCTTTTTTCTTCCAATATGCTATAAAATTCTTATCCTGTGATGGACGCGGGCTCCAGACCCAACCACCGCTGGTTAACAGATTTTCGGATTTCTTTCCGGCCAACCACTTTACAAGTTCCCAAGCCTGCTGTGGATGTTTGGTATGCGCATAGACAGCATCGGAAAGTCCGTTCATCACACTTACGCGACCAGCCGGACCCATTGGAAGCTCTGCAACGCCAATCTTGAAATTAGCGCCCTTTGCGATTGGCGTTAGCATCCAATCACCTTCTGTTGTCATCGCGACTTTGCCGGAGTCAAACAAAGTCTGGTCAGATGTCGCCCCCTTTGTCTGAGACCCTGGTGGTGATACGTGATATTTATAAATTAGGTTTTGCATAAATTGAAGCGCCTGTACGGCCTTTGGCGAGTCGTATTGTAGTTTTGTTCCAAACTTCTTGTCGAGAAATTTTCCTCCGTTTTCTGCTACGAAATTTAAATAACCCTCCTGATTTTGATTCCATGAAAGGTACCCGTACTGCTTAATTTGTTTTGGGTTAAAGCCTGGTTGCGTAGCATTTTTCCCATTCTTATCAACCGTAAGCTTCTCAGCAAGTTTCAAAAAGCTACCACCGTTTTGCGGATTCCAAGTCAGTTTCCCAGGCATCTTGATGCCCATTTTTTTAAACTCTGTCTTATTATATAGGAGAGCAATTGTATCCCAATCCTTAGGTAAACCGTAGTAGTTCCCTTTATACTTGTATTGATTGACGAGGCTCTTATAATATCCACTCAACTTCACATTGTCCTTTTTAATGTAAGGTGAGAGATTAAGTAATTCTCCAGAAGACACGAGTTGTGGGAAGTACGTCACGTGGTCCCAAAATACGTCTGGAGCGTCGCCAGCTGCCATCTCAGTTAACAACTTGTGCCAATAGGTACTCCAACTGTACTGCTCAAGCGTAACCTTAATGTCAGGGTGTAACTTCTCAAACTCTTTAATTGATTTCTTATAGCCCACTTCTTCATTCGGATCCCATACCATGTACCTTAGATGGACAACTTTACCTGTTGACCCCCCTTGTGCAGTGCTTGAGTTATTAGAGTTGTTATTCCCACAACCCGTCAATGCCAAAGCACCGACTGCGACACCAGCAAGAAGGATTTTACTAACATATTGCCGCCTCACATTGATCCCTCCGTTCGCAAATTTTATATCCACGGGCATCGGATTTTATTTTGATGCACTCAGTTGGATACCGTTAATAATGTACCGTTGGAACAAAATGAAAATAATAAGGAGCGGTATCGTTGTCAGTAACACAACGACCATTAAATAATTCCACTCTGAACCGTATTGCGTTTGGAAACCCGCCACCGCCAGTGTCAGGACCTTATACCTGTCACTATTAATCACAATTACCGGCCAAATAAAGTTGTTCCATGTCATAACAAAACTGATAAGTCCGAGTGTCGTTAATGCCGGTTTCGTCATCGGCAATATAATTCTCCAGAAAATTCGCATCACGCTTGCCCCATCGATTCTGGCTGCTTCTTCTAGTTCGATAGGAATTGTGAGAAAGAACTGCCGCAGCAAAAATATCCCAAGCGGCGTGCCCAGTACAGTCGGGGCTATCAAAGCATAATAAGTATTTATCCATCCCAAATGCTTCATTAAGATAAACAAAGGGATCATCGTGACAACTGGCGGAACCATCATTGTACTTAAATACATCCCAAAAATTACGTTTTTACCCACGAACTTCATGCGAGCAAAAGCGTATGCACCTAGTGCTCCAAACAACATCTGACCAAGTGCGGTCACAATCGATACAAAAAATGTGTTGAAAATGTACCTGCCAAACGGTTCAACAGTCCATACATGTACGTAATTGCTCCATTCAAACGGATGCGGAATCCATCCAAGCGGGTCGCTAAAGACCTGACTTGTTGACTTGAGAGAGGTACTAAGAGCCCAGAATACAGGGAAAATTGAAATAATAGCACCTAGAATCAATAGCAGAAACACGAGAGTGCTCCCGGTCAGCTTTTTCTTCTTCAGTTTCATGAGATCTCTCCTCAGCTAAAGTCATACGTGGTATGACGTCGGAAGTATAAAAATTGCAAAAGTGTGACGACCAGAATACCAAGGAACAGTATGACGGCTAGTGCTGACGCATAACCCATGTGGAAGAATTGAAATGCCTCTTGGTAAATCTCATAGACAATGGCATTGGTAGCATTGCCCGGACCACCTTGCGTCATAACGTATATCGTTCCGAACACTTGAAAGGAACCTATGACAGACGTAATTAAGACGAACATGGTCGTAGGTTGCAGCAACGGCAGAGTGATTGTAAAAAACCGTCTAACGGGACCAGCACCGTCTATTTCCGCGGCCTCATATAGATGAGTCGGTATACCTTGAAGACCAGCGAGAAAAAACAAGGTATTGTAGCCAGTGAATTCCCATATATTAACTAACGCGATCGCTGGCATCGCTAACTGCTTCGACGAGACCCATGCAGGGGAAATTCCAAATAATACAGTCAAAATATGATCAAAATATCCGTAACCTGGATTCATAAGCCAGAGCCACGTTGCTGCCACCGCAACAGGTGTAAGTAACCAGGGCAAAACAAAAATTGGACGAAACACAGCCATCCATCGACTTTTTCGGTTGAGGAGTATCGCAAGTAATATCGCCAGAATAGTCTGTAAAGGAATGTTAAGTAGAACATAATACGCAGTCACAAGAAGAGAGTGGATAGCGGTAGAACTATGTATTAGCTTTGCATAATTGGAAAACCCAACAAACTGGGGACTGCTAATCATGTTCCACTTTAGAAAACTAATAACCATAATTGCTGCCGCCGGCAGTAACAAGAAGGCTAATACCCCAACCAAACTTGGCAATATAAACAGGTATGGAGCAATTTGAAACCTGCGAAACCGCTTACTTTGCTGGTGAACAGAATTCACTGTAGACAGTTCAGTTCCCATCTTACAACCGCCCCTCCATATTTCTTCCAGTACTCTCTCTAGTTACTAAATAGCCCGGAAAGTAAACCTCAACAGGTGGTAACTTCTCCGTTATGGTCTGCAACAGCAACCGAACTGCACACCTACCCATTTCGCTTGTATTGACACTGATTGTCGACAGAGACGGGCTGCAGTACTTAGCCTGGTCAATGTCATCACAACCGAGAATTAATATGTCATCGGGAATCCGGAATCCACCTTCCTGCAAAGCACGTATTGCACCCATAGCCATCGGATCACTAGCAAGAAACAGAGCTTGCGGCAATTTGCCTCTATCAATAAGCTGTCGAACCGCATTGTAACCGCCCGTCATTGACCATTCAGCCCTCAGAATAGAACTATCCCTAAGCCGTCGAGCTTTTGTCATGAAATCCTTAAACACTTGTTCCCTCGGGTCGATCCCGAATTTCCTCGTACCTCCAACATAAAATATGTCAGTTATATCCATTTGTTCTAAGTATTGAAATGCTTTCAATGTTGCTGTTTTCCAATTTACTTGAATAGAATTAAAGCGTTCCGCATCTGGGCTAAAATCTATAAAAATCACATTCGAATTTGCGCTGCTTAAATTCTCCACAAGTTGTTCGTCTAGTTCGCCAATCACTATCACACCATCGGAATCAATGATCTCTCCGTCTATAGGCTCTCCAGCAGATAACCACTTGTAGGAAACTTGAATCCCATGAGCTAAGCATTCTTCTTCTACACCTCGACGAATGGACAAGAAGTAGGGATCATCCCATTCATGTTTTTCATCTTCATGAGGAACAATTGTAACTCGATAGTTCAGTGATTTTCTCTTTTTTACCCTTCTCGGGCGATACCCTAGCTCTGACGTTGCTCTGATAATTCGCTCTCTCGTGTCCTCAGCAACATTTAGTAATGGATCTCGGTTTAAGACACGAGAAACCGTCGCAACCGAAACACCAGCCTTATCTGCTATATCCCGAATTGTCGCCATGCGCAATATCCGCCCCTCACTACATCTCTCTTAAGCTCAATGTGTCTTCACTTGATTAGTTTACTCAATATTTACTTAATTTTAGTTAATTCTACTGCACTATAAAACTGTTGTCTATACAATTCAAGAAATTTATTACCGGAAATTCATTCTCTCCTATAGCAGTACTGCCGAACGAACAATGGGCTCTATTTTATATATAATCGCCGAATACCCTTGATATATAGCGTAGAGAATAAGAAGCTCTCCAAGAAAGAATCGGAGTATTGATACAGAATTACCATCACTGGTATCAATATCATCCTATATATTCAGTAATATTAACTAAAATAATTTGCGGAATCGAGTAGGAGGGGGCGCCTAGCCCCCGACCTCTCACACCACCGTACAAGCGGGTCCGCATACGGCGGTTCACAAAGCACTACGAAGTTCTAAGTATCTTTCCTCTACACTCCTCAGTCCCAGTTGTTCAAAGTAGGTTTTGTTCATAGCATTATTCAAGTTTCTTGCCATTTCCCAATACCCTCTGCGCGAGTTCGCTATCATGAATACAATCCATTCAGGCTGTCCGAGTGCCCGTAATTCGCGTATCCACGTGCGCACTCTTTTCCACTGTTTCCAGATGCACATTCGTAAGCGACGACGAATCCAGTCATCGAATCGCTTACAATGCGTTTTCATCTCCGCTAAGCGGAAATAGGAAGCCCAGCCCAAGACGTAGGCGTTGAGTTTGCGGATTCTTTCGTGGATAGACATGCTTCGGGTTCGGCTCGTAATCTCTCTCACACGTTCCTTGAACCGCTGGATGGTTTTGTCGGCAAGTCGGATGGGGGCGCGTTTGTGAGATCGAAAGCTATATCCAAGAAACTTCCGTTTCCATGGTCTTCCCACATCGCTCTTCTCTCGATTCACCTTGAGTTTTAGAGTGCCTTCCAAATACTTGGTTAGGGATTCCTTGACTCGTTCTCCTGCTCTGCGACTTTTGACGTAAACGTTACAATCATCCGCGTAACGTACAAAGCGGTGTCCCCGTTTTGTTAGTTCTCGGTCAAAGTCGTCAAGAAGGATATTTGCGAGTAAAGGACTTAAAGGTCCACCTTGTGGCGTTCCCTCTTCCGACCTAACTGCAACACCATTCTCCATAATCCCTGCTTTGAGGTAGGCACGAATCAGTTTAAGAATTCGCTTGTCCTGCACCTTCCGAGCCACTCGCGACATGAGAATGTCGTGATTTACTCGGTCAAAGAATTTCTCCAAGTCCATGTCTACAGTCCATCGGTATCCCTCTTGGATATACGCTTGCGCTTGTAGTACAGCATCGTGCGCTTTCCTTCTTGGGCGAAAGCCGTAACTGAATGGAGAAAACGCTGGGTCGAATAATGGTGTAAGTATTTGGAGTAGGGCTTGCTGGATGAGCCTATCTAGCACGGTTGGGACGGTCAGTGCAAAATGCACTTCAGCCCAATTCTCTTTCGGAATCTGTAACTATCACTCATCCATTTCATCCACTCCATGGGCAGACCTTTACTCTGCTCAAAATCAAACACGTCAATGGGATCCCACTGTATTCACTTCAAACAGACTCCAGTGTAATTTGTGTTCCAGAATCCTGGACGGACCGGCATCGTCCTCAGGATACTAAGCCAGTCACACCATTCAACGGGTTGGACTTAAAGGAATTAGTTGAACTCCTTCGGAGCTTAGATGATTCCTCTGTCTCAACAGCGAATTTAATTGACAATTCCAAATGAAGGAGGTAATTTCTTATTATGAACACTACTGATAAGAATAAGTCACCTAGAAGATTTAAATCTGTTCCTTCTCAGGAACTCAAAGAACGAAAACTGCAACTATTGGAGGCGTTGCCACCTATGGGCCATGTTCTCCGCGGTTCCCTTATCACTCGGCAGGTGAAGTGTGGCAAGCCAACCTGTCACTGTGCTACTGGCGCTGGTCATAAAAGTTTGTACTTGTCATCTTTTTACCATGGTAAAACCCATATGGATTACGTTCCTGCAGCCTGGGAGCAGCAGGTACGAGCCGGACTTGAAAATTTTGAGGTCGCACAGGACATTCTCTCGGAACTGACTGAGCTCAACCTGGAACTACTTCGACGCCGAGATAACGAATAGTTCATCGGCCTCGTCGGAGGGGATATTAGTGACTAGTTCAGCATTAGCCGCATTGGTCGGAAATGATGCACAGAGCGTGGACGAGCTCATCACGGTCGTCGCTGGGATGGTGCGTTCGTGCCTTGCGGCAATGCATGAGGAGGAACAAATTCATGACGACAATACCGTCGAAAGTTCACCCAGAACACCTGAAGAGAACAGCGATTGTGTACATTCGTCAGTCGACCATAGCCCAAGTTCGGTTTCACCGGGAGAGCACGGAACGCCAGTATGCCCTTCGGGAGAGAGCTCTCACCCTAGGATGGGCTTCGGAACAAATTCAGGTGATCGACGAAGACCTCGGAATTTCAGGGTCTGGCCGTTCTCAGCGCTTGGGCTTCCAAAACCTTGTGGCTCAAGTCTCACTTGGCGAAGTTGGCGCCATCTTTGGTCTGGAGATTTCCCGCTTAGCACGTTCTTCAGCAGATCTACTGCGTCTGCTCGAACTCTGCGGATTATTCAACACAATCGTAGTGGATGAAGACGGCATCTACGACATGCGAGATTTTAATGACCGGTTAATTCTCGGCTTCAAAGGAACCATGAGCGAAGCAGAACTGCATTTCCTGCGTGCTCGGCTAATCGGTGGCAAGAAGAACAAAGCGAAAAAAGGTGAACTCCGCTTTCCGCTGCCCGTTGGATATGTGTACGACACCACCGGACAGACAGTTTTGGATCCGGACGAAGAGGTCCAAACTGCTGTTCACAATGTATTTCATGCATTTCGTACGACAGGCAGCGCCTACGGCGTAGTTCAGTTCTTTGCCCAAAACGGCCTCCGGTTTCCAAAACGAGCCTACGGTGGTGCTTGGGCTGGAAAACTCGTTTGGGCAACACTGAACCACAGCCGAGTTTTAGGGATCCTATACAATCCTGCATATGCAGGGGCCTATGTATATGGTCGGTATCGAGACCAAAAGCGCGTGAATCCACAAGGACTGTTTATTCATCACACCGTGCTCCTTCCCCGTGAGGAGTGGGAAGTTTTCATTCCAGATCATCACCCAGGCTATATCACGTGGGAGGAATATGAGAGAAATCTAAAGCAGCTACATTCGAACCGTACCAACCTTGAGAAAAGCGGAGCAGCACGAGAAGGCACAGCTCTACTTCAAGGACTCGTTATATGTGGAAAATGTGGTCGCCGCATGAGTGTACGCTACACCAGCAACGGAGGAATCCATCCACATTATGAATGTAAAGGGCGGTGGGAACACGGACACCGCGCCACTTGCACTACCGTGCCGGCGTTGAAAATCGACCAAGCTATCTCAGAGCGTCTGTTGCAGGCCATGCAACCCGCTGAATTAGAGCTTGCTCTACAGGTAATGGACAAACTGCTGCATGAAGAAGATGATGTAGATAAGGGCTGGAAGTTATCTCTAGAACGAGCACGCTACGAAGCAGACCGAGCGGAGAGGCAATACCAACAGGTAGAACCAGAAAATCGCCTAGTAGCGCGTAGTCTTGAGGTAAGATGGAACGAAAAGCTCGCCGAATTGGCAGAACTTCAGGAACAGTACACCCAGTATGTAGATCGACGTAGTTGGCGGCCTACAGAACACGACAAAGCGGAGATTTTAAGCCTTGCGAAGGAATTACCTCGAATTTGGTCCAAATCATCCACTACACCCAAGGACCGCAAACGCATTCTTCGCCTACTCGTTGAAGATGTGACCATAGTTGCTGAGGCAAGAAACCCGAATGTCCGACTTGGCTTGCGCTGGCGCAACCAACATTGCGAAGAACTATGGGTGCGTAAGCCGCTGCCACCACATATAGCAACGAAACATTCATCTGAGACCGTTGAGCTCGTTCGCAGGTTAGCCGAAACGATGATAGACCGCCAGATTGTAAAGTATTTAAACGAATCAGGTATACGCACATCAGGTGGCAGGATGTTCACGCTTGACTCCATCAAGTGGATTCGCTACGTACACCGCATTCCTGGATATACTTCACAACGCCGTGGTTTATCCGTCAAACAAGTTGCGGAACGACTCAAAGTGACTTCAGGGGTTGTCTACTACTGGCTCAACCGTGGCATTCTTACGGGCACGAAAGTGGCTCCAGGCTGTCCATGGGACATTCAACTAGATGACCGAAAGGAGGTCGAACTGCGCAAGCGAGTCCAGGAATCTAGCCATTTAAATTAAGCAGCATACTATGAATTTTGTTAATAGCGCTCTAAGTCCAAAACCTTATTGGGAGGCATGTAGTATGAATTCACCGTCGGAATACCTAGTCCCCGCTTCCCGCCTCCGGGTTTCGGGATTTCGACTCGTCTGACAGGTTGCGGTTTGTAGGTTCCTGCGAGCAACTGCTGACGAATGTCAGCCCAGTGTTCCATGACGTAACTTCGTAAGGATTTTACGTCGACGCCATCGACCCCTGGAGCTCCCTTGTTCGACTCAACTCGTTTCAGGGCTAGGAGCAGGTTTTCCCTCTCTAGCATCCTTTCCAGCAATAACATACTGTCTTCGCAGGGTAGTGTCTCTACTTGTGCCGACGATGAGCTAAACCCTCTTTGTTCAGCCCCTTGCGGCTTCACCGCTACCTTCTGAACCGAGGCTCCTCGCGGAGTATTCTGCTGTCGATGTTCATCATGCGAACGCATAAAGTCTGCCCTCACTTCGTGTTCAGTCCTTCCAGCGACAAGCGCTTGTCGCTGTACTATGACCTCTGCTGACCCCTGCCGGTTCAGCGTCATCTCTCGATGACGGTTACTAGTCCTACTAGCGTATCCAGCAGGTCTCCCCAGATAAGAACGGACTCTTTCCTCTCATGCACCTGCCACATTTACTGCCGTAGCCCTTGGCAACTTGGGACTTTGTTGTGTTCAGGCAACTCGTCCGACTATGACAGCCTCAGATGTGATTCGTGTCCCTCAGGTCGAGAGTTTGCCTCCAGCTTCCTTCAGATTCCACCTCACGATGGACACCCTTGCTCTTGGCTAACGGTAGGTCTGTTGCCAACCCCCGTTCGGGACTTTCACCCTAAAGATTCCGCCCATGCTGGGCGTACTATGAAGAAATGACCCGGATTTATCCGGGCCATTTGTTTATGGCTAATGGTGTCGGGAAGGCACGTCTAAATCCTCAAAATGACGCTTGATGCTTAACCCTGAACTGACGCACACTTCGGCCGTGACGAAATCCAGCTGCCCAGCAAAACAAGTGGAACAAGTGGAGGTTGTTTAAGAAAAGCAAGAATAGGGACAAATGTACATTTACGTTGGTTAGCAAGGAGGGAGTTTATTAAAAAAAGTAAGGGGAACGGTGTTTAAGAGAAATAATCCTCTGATTGAAATCCTCGATGTGGTAAACCGCTCAGTCTCGTACCACTTGAAATACTCAAGATACAAATCCAGATTAATCTTGTCACAATCCCAATATACGGGAATAGCTGCAATTTTGCTCGGATGGTACAAATACGCTCTCGTGTGACCATCCGTGAAAACACCTGTTGCTGGTGCTCAATCTAACGCGCCGATATAGTAAGCCTACACAGGCGAAATTATAGAAGGCTATCAATCGCGTTTTTTCTTAAAGAAGAATCCGCATATTATACGAGATTGAAGCTGCACGGCCAATAATAAACCGTGCAGCCCACAACTTACCTCCAGGTGCTTGGCTGACAGATTACCATTGTTTCTTGGCTTAAGACTTCTACTTTCATGATATTCACCTCCCACTATAAATTAATGTTTTCTCCTATTTACTCTCTTATTCTCACGATTACGCACCTTGACTATTTGAGAGAGATTACCAGAATGCTAGATGAGCGAATTTTCAAACGGGTACTCCGTAGCAGGAACAGAGATTGGTGCTGTTTTACCAATACATGGAACATAAATCTGTTCGCACATTTGGATGTCCACACGTTCCCTTGCGGTTTACCCTCCCATGTCACACTGGGTCTATGCCCTCACATTCCTTCGTACTACCTCTCAAGGGGTGGATGCCGTTTCTTGCTCCTTTACTGGGTCGTTGCCCTTATGGTGTGGATACTACGGCTTATCCGTGCTTCTGTTTGTCTTGGCGATTCATCGTGTACAAGCGAGTAAATCGAACTGACGAGTTTGATTCAAATCGGTTAAGCTGCCACCTGTAGTTGGGACCTCCGAAGTGGCCCCAGTAAATCCTCAGCGTTGTACTGAACTTGCTTTGTCCCCAATGTGTGTAGAACACGAATGAGTTTTCCACATAGTGCAATGAGCGACTGTTTCTTCTTCAAGGGATTATGTGCCCGTGTCGTGTAATACTCGTGCAGTGCCTTGAATTCAGCGTTCTTAGCTACCATCGGTAATATTGCCCGAAATAGTAATGCCCTCAGCCGAGAACGACCTCGTTTGGTAATGCCTGTTTTTCCTTTTCTTACCCCAGAACTGTTCTCTTTGAGATTCAGTCCAGCAAGCCGAATGATCTGTTGTCCATGCTCATATCCCTGTAGCTCACCGACTTCAGCCAAGAATCCAGCAAGTGTCGTAAAACCCATTCCTGGCACACTGAGCATTTCTTCTGTGCCTGGAATTTGGTTCAGTAGTTGCTCTACCTGAGCCATGATTTCATCACGCTGCCGTGTGAACATGTCGTACTGTTCCAGCAAAGCTTTCATCTCTATCCTGGCAGCTGTGAGCCCCTCTTTCAGACCAATGGACCTTTCAGCGGTACTGACAAGCCGTATGGCTCGCTTCATACCGACAGCCCGCTTCACACCATCCTTTTTCCACTGCCTCACAACCTCACTGGCGCCTAGCGAGAGTATGTCCTGCGGAAACGGAGACGTACGCAGTGTAATGAGTGACGCCTTGCCTTCCCAGTCCTTAAACACCTGGGTGTATTCCGGAAAGAAGCGATCAAGCCAGTTCTGAATCCGCATTTGCACTTGCCCCAAATTCACCATGACCTTCTCTCTGAGGTTCATGAGGATTCTTAAATCCGCATAAACACCAGTCGGGAGTTTGGGCTCGGTGTACTTGCCGTCTTTCACGAGATTGGCAATGACCTTAGCATCCTTGTAGTCGTTTTTCGTCGGTGAGTTATCCTCTAAATCTTTGCTCTTGTTGACGTGATGTGGGTTCACAAGCACGAATCGAACATTCAAGTCTTGTATGAAGGCACCTAACGGGAACCAGTAGTGTCCGGTCGGCTCGACGCCAAACACAACATCGGTTTTGCTGTGCAGTTGTTGCAACTCCTTCATCCACGTTACAAGTTTCGTTAGGCCCTCATCATCGTTACTGAACACACATTCTTTACCAAGCTCAATTCCACGAAAGTCAATGGCTCTTGCAACATGGGTGTGCTTTGCAATATCAGCACCCACAATGATGGTACAATCGGTAATTTGTTGAATTCGTTGATTTTGTTTCTGCTGCATCTTATACTTCATGTTGAGCGTCCTCCTCAATTAGGGAATGAATGTCCTGCATTCGGAACCCAGCATACAGGAGGCGCTCTTTTTTGTTCAAACCCGAAATTAATTCATTACAGGAATAGCTCCTTGTATATTAAGAACAGCTGCTGAATTGGTTTACGTAAAACCATAATGTAGTTGCTCTATTAAATTTCTGTTCCTTGAAAACCTAATCAAATGTTGATAGACCTTTCTGTGACAAAGTGAGTGTTTACGACCTCGGGCTGATCTTGGGAAAATAGCCGTAGGTGTCTACCAAGGGAATGTTCCTATCCCTCCCGTTGCCCCTCATCTGAGGGTGTCTTCCGAGGAAAGATTGTTCCCCTGGCCCCATGGAATAGACCTACACGCTGACTGTTTCCCGGTCCGTCATCCCTCCTGCCAGCAGAAGGAGGCTCGTGCACCGATGACGTCTGGTGTATTCCAATAGCTCGCAAGGCTGTCGTTCATGGGTTTCCCAGGGTCATCCCGAGGTCGCAGGCATCTGCATCCCAACCTGAAGGAGGTGATTATATTGACTTCCTCCTTGTTTGTCGGAATTGATGTAGGCAGCCAAGAGAACGTGGTTTGCTGCTTAACACAGGACGATGAGAAACGACCTGTGAGTCGATTCACCGTTACCAACAATCGTCCTGGGATTTTAGAGTTTCAGGATCGTATCTCCAAGCTGGCAAAACAGAAACAGGCTGAAGAGATTCTCTTTGGTCTCGAACATACTGGATGCTACTCAACCCATGCCGCCATGTATCTGCAACGTCATTTGGACTTTGGTGTTCAGCGTAGGGTCTACGTCTTTAACCCCAGTCTTATCAGGGAGTTTAAGAAATCCCATTACCTGAGTGCCCCCAAGAACGATAGAGTAGATGCCTGGTTTATCGCAGCTAAGCTTCGGACAGGCCTTCTCCCGCATCCCTTTACCTGGAGCGAGCCGCTCATGGCGTTGCAGCGCTTGACGCGAGCCCGCTACCACCTGATGCAGGATCTGTCTAGAGAGAGCAACTTCCTCATGACGAACTTGTATCTCAAGTTCAGTGACTACAGCAGCACAGGTCCCTTTAAGAGAAACAAGCTCTCGGCAACTTCCATTGCTGTCATGGAGGAATTCGAATCCGTTGAGGAACTCTGTGAGATGCCCCTTGAGCGTCTCATTGAATTCCTTGTGGCACATGGCAAGAACCGATTCGAAAATCCTGAGGTCGTTGCTAAAGTGCTACAGAAGGCTGCTCGCTCCTCGTACCGGCTACCCCAGTCGATGTCGGACTCGGTCAATCTCGCAATGGCTTCTAGTATTCGCGTGATTCGAACGGTACAAGAGCAACTGAAGGCACTACGCAAAGGAATTGAGGACCACTTGGCGACGATCCCGCAAACCCTTGATTCCATTCCCGGTATCGGTCCCATTCTTGCTTCCGGCATTGTAGCTGAGCTGGATGTAAGCCAGTTTAAGAGCCACGCGGAAGCCGCTAAACACGCCGGGCTCGCTTGGACCGTTCACCAGTCCGGGAAATTCACAGCCAACCGAACTCGACTGATTCATTCTGGCAACCGCTACCTCAAGTACTACATGGTTGAAGCGGCAAACAGTGTCCGGGTGCACGACCCTGTTTTCGCCGAGTACTATGCCAAGAAGAGAGCGGAGCCAAAGGAATTTGCCGAGGGACGTACCCTTGCGCTTACAGCCCGGAAACTGATGCGAGTGGTCTTCTATCTGCTAAAGACCAACCGACTTTACACTCCGGAAGGAGGGGTCCGACAACGCGCATAAACTTACCGCGATCGACCTCTATCCACCAGTTCCTAGGTTTTTCACCATATTTTAAAAATCTAGGTAGGGTGGGCTTAGTTGAGTATTGCTAATTTTGGCACCACGTCCAACGTAGTAGCAATTCGACAAATATTATGTCACCTTAGGGCCTTGACATCGTACCGCTGCTCTTTCAATGGCACACAGTACAGTTCTTGTGTCTCTTTATTTCGGTTAATTTCAGTTCAAGGCTTTCGATATCAATTTCCACCTGAGTATCCGTAAACAGTGGTTGAGAATAACCGGTTAGCACCTTCACTATCTCCGCACATTGCATACTAGTGACGAGACTCACAAGCGGATAGTATGAGCCACCTGATTTAGCGCGACTAATGAGTTCCGAACCGCTATCTTGGAACTTATTTTTCTCTTTTAACCATAAAGTATGGCAATTACTGCAAGCGGTTTCATCAGGGATACACGTTTGACCCACGCTACCCCCATGGTAGTTGTAGCCTCCAGCGATGAAGTGAGGAATTTTATGTTCCCAACAAGCAGTACTTACCCATATTCCTGTCTGTTCCGTACTTGGCTGATCCATACAGTCCACGATGAGATCAATCGGGCGTTCTTGTTTCAAGATTCTCACAATGTCATCTGACCCTGAAATACTTTCACGATATGTAGAGACATGGGAAGAATCAACGCGCTCCTCTATCCACGTTCTGATTACTTCTATCTTCGGTTTTCCAACGTCCTTCTTTCGAAACATTGATGTACGATTAAGATTCGTTAAATCAACTGTGTCTGGGTCCACCAAAACAAAATTACGAACACCCACCATGGCAAGTTGTTGTGTCAAACTAGCCCCAATTCCACCTGTACCTAAGACAAGAACTTTGGCGTGTTCCAAACGTTCACGGATCTCTGGTCCATTAAATCCTGCTCCGGTAAAAAATACATCCTGTCGATTCAACATTTGATTTTCATTTGAAGTTGCTGACCGTGGTACGACTATGCCCACTTCTAATAACGAATGTAGTGCTGATTCGTAGTCCTTTTGAGATACATGATGTTTATCTGATATGGTACTGAACCAGTTCGTGGAGTCTTCTTGCCTTCCAATTGATAGGAGAGTCTCCAACGCAGGATCATATGTCAGCTTCAGTTCTTTTCTTGATGAGTACATTCTTACGATAATTACATTGTCATTTTTTCTAACTTCAATGTATGGATTTACCACATAATCTCCCATGTGCGTCTCTGCCCCCTTAGCGCTGTCTCTATTGTGACAGCGTAGTAACTACATCAACGCCGGGCCCGGGAATTTCAGTGGTCGATACAGATGCTAATGCGTTCAAAGTGGTTACTGCGGTCAAAAGTAACAAGATATAAGTCAGCCTTTTCATCTCGATCCCTCTCCTTCGCTGTCATTTATGGTACTCTATAACAAATACTCTCGCACGAGAAAATTCAGAATAAAAGGGGGATTTTCGGTGCCCATTGGTGAGAAAATTCGTACACTGAGGGTAAGCCGAGGGTTAACTCAGAAACAATTAGTAAAAGGTCTATATGAAAGGTCCTACATCAGCTTAATAGAACGAGGTAAAATAAAGCCAACTACTGAAGCTCTATCCCTAATTGCGTCTCGCTTAGGTGTCAGTATGGAAGAATTAGCCGCCCGAGACCAAGAGACTTTCGATCATTCACTACTTCTATACAAACAGGGGATTGAGACGCAAGACGTATCCAATCTCGAGAGGGCATGGAAAGGTTTTTTTCAATGCGGTTCATTGAATAACATGGTATCTTGCGTGAAAAAATGGGCCTCACTGGTATCAAACAGTGAAGTCCTAACTGCCCTGAAGACTACGTTAAGGCGTGCGCAGGGAACTGATATTAATACATATATAAAATGCGAGTTAAGAGTCCTCATGGGTAACTGCTATTTCAATATGAGTATGTTAAAAAATGCGGTATGGGAGTATGAGGACATTTTAAGTGATTATCCTCCGGAAAGTTTCCTATCAAGAATCCATGTAAACCTTGGCAGCGCCATGATGGAACTAGCGGACTATAATTCTGCTGTCACCTCGTTTCAAAACGCATTAAAATATGATACGGAACCGCGCAGGGCTATGAGGGCTTATCTTGGCCTCGGAAGATGCTATCGATATCTTGCCCATTCCGACAAAGCACTAGAGTATTTTAAACAAGTCAATTGTTGGGCAAAAGAGCATGATGAAGACCTATTTTATTTATCACACCACTCCATTGGAGTGGTGTTATTAGATCAAGGCAACGTCTCAGAAGGCATTTCATATTTAACAAAAGTGTGGAGTTACTACAAAATGAAACACCTCTCTCTTCACGAAGCAGAAGTTGTAGAGGAATTCATTAGAGCAGATACTTATTTTAAAGACTATACTCGCGCTCTGTCTTGGTGCGAATACGGTTTATTACTTTTAGGTGAACAAAACAAACATCTTAGCGGAAGGATACTACTTTGGAAGAGTCAGATATACAAAACCTTGGGGAACGATGAGACTGCAAAAAATCTAGAATCAGCAGCCAAAGTTGTGTTAAACGGTGATTTTCACACGCATCAAAAGTATCTAAATGCTTTTACGCTTATCTGAGGGACGGGAACCTAAAGAAATCAAAGACAGAAATTGTGTAAATTCACAATAATGGAGTCCACAAAACGATTAATATCCAATCCAGAATTGCGATAAAACACAGAATGCAAAGTGAGTCCATTAGCCGAGAGGACGCCTGGATGGTTACACCCGATAAGGCAAGCGTTCGATACCGGATATCGCAAATGTGAGGACGATTTCCCGTGATTTGTAACAACGGCATCCCCATTCATTTATTACCCTCTTCGAACTATTCTTTAAGCTTCTTTATAAACATATACAAAATCGATACTACACTAAAAACAAACAGACCAATGATTCCTGCAGTCACTGGAATTTTGTGAAACACCAACCATGCAACAGTTGGCATACGTTATCATATAAATAATTACTGCCATTAGAAATTTATACATAATTTATACTCCTCGTCATGCAGAGTTGCACCCTCTTCGGCCCAACAATCTTCCAATCATATACAACTTACAGCGAGAAATCTCCCACTGTCAAGGCAGGAAGCGGCCTGCGCATTTATCGGCACAATACTTGCAGCAAAGACTGAAAACCTTGCCGCTATGGGGATAGGAGAAGCCTTAGGCACGCTTACTGGACTAATGCGGTCAGGCAACATGTCGCTCCTGAACGACGAAAATGGAACAATGTGGATTGGATAGTCTTCGCCGCATACGATAAACATCGGTAGCTCACTAATTGCCAACATCATTGCCCTTATACGGAAATTAGTCCGCGGGTATCTCATAGCGTTACCATTCCAATGTCATGAAAACCAGTACCATACTAGAGTAATATGCGACTTAAATATCATTCTTTCTTCGTGCTACCCCTCATGAAATCAATGAATTTCTACATGTCAATTATTATGTAAATACTTAATTTGGGTTGCACCGGCTGTCACAACCTTTGTGCTGCTACGACCCGAATCTAATCTACAGATACCAAGCGTATCGACAGCGACATGTACTTCTCCTCTGTCACTGGATTCGGGTTCTCATGGCAGAGCGAGATTTTACAGTGAAAGTGTTGTCTTATTCGTCGGATGTATCTAGGGCGACGATATCGGCTTTAAGAAGTGGTCATGTTAAGCGCCTGAACAGAGAAACATCTGAGCTGATAGCAGACGCTTTAGGTGTCCGGCTTAACATGATATGGCCTAATAAGCTTGATGAATAGTGTGTCCTTGAGAAGGTGAATATGCGAGGAAATAACAGGAACTGCGTATCAGCAGCCCTGAATATTGGAACGATGGTTTTATTAATGTTCATCTGCTTGAAGCAAATAGATGTCTTTTCGGCTTTGGCCAGCCGAGTACGCTGATGGTCCAGTCTTTGATTTACAACTGCCAACTGACCTTCGACACGGTCTAAGCGTTCGTTTGCTTCTCTTCTGAAATCCTCCAACTTGTTGTCAATGGAATCAGTTTTAGCGCGTACATCTGCTACATTGCTGATGAGTTGCGCAAGCAAGTCTTCAATTCGGTCTAATTGACTCTTATCCGACATGGTTTGTATCGCTCCCGCTCTTGTCACTCTGCTTCTGATTGTACAACAAATTTAGTCATTTTCCTCATCCAAATATATCTTGGTCACTTTATCACGCTCGTGTCCCAGCAGGTCCGACAGGGTCTTGCGTGCTCCTGAGGCGGATGCCTTGATTGCGACATTCATCGTAACGCTCCCTTGCATACAGGTGGCTCAACCTGTGGAATGTAATGTGTGTTCTATTGCGAAGCGCTCCAATCGCTTTCAGATATGCAGCATCACGCCGTTCTGCCTGGCGATAATCCTCTTCGACTTTTGAACGATGATTGGCAATCCCTCGGAAAACCGCTTACTGCTTCGGAGAATCCATTTATCCCCTTCAGAAAAAGGAGAGATCAAGATTTTGTATTACCCTTAAAACCCATTCTTGAAAGGCGAGCTAATAATCACCATCATTTTCAATACCAAGGTGAATCTGACACTCAACTCTCCCTTCACCTCATGGAGCTCCCGAAGCATCCCATTTTAGCCCATAAAGAAATATAGGCCGGACAGCTCCGGCCTATATCACATCTTGATATGGTAATGCAAATTGTTGGTGTCGGGAAGGGGACTTGAACCCCTACGGATTTCTCCACACGCCCCTCAAACGTGCGCGTCTGCCGATTCCGCCACCCCGACATGTTTGTTTGGTCAACGAGATTGATTATACGAAATCCAGGCTCTATGTGTCAACCTTTAAAAGCGATTTGTGGACTGTATTTTATTCCTATTCGGACCTTTGTCATGTCTACCGTTTGCATCGCCACATGTGGCTGTAGCTCACATGTGATGCTAGCTGCCTACAGGGGCAACAGCGCGGCCGCACCATGGACTGTGAACCCTGCGCCGTTGAACATACCCTTATTTTCCAAGTGTCTTGTCTTTTCCATAGATGCGGCCGTACAGGTGATAGTTATAAAACACTCTGTCTACAAAGTGGCGAGTCTCTCCAACAGGTATGTCTTGAATCGTTTGAAGTCGCCCGTTCCACTTCTTCTCTGAGAGCCAGTCGCCAACACGCTTTGGGCCCGCGTTATATGCGGCAATGGCAGCGACTTCGTTTCCATTGAATTGCTTTGTCAGATAGTGAATGTACCAAGCACCAAGGCGAATGTTTTGAGTGGGGTTGGATAGTTTCTGTCTCGTAATTTTGCCAATAACAATACCGTTCGCGTTCACGTTTCTGTCAGCCTTCATTTTCTGCTCAATCCAGCCGGCAGTTCCAGGCATCAACTGCATCAATCCCACGGCACCGGCGTGGGACACGTCAGTTCTTTTAAACTTGCTTTCGACACGAATCACGCTTGCTACCAGCAACGGATCGACTTGTGCCTCAGTCGCTGCGTTCCGAATCTGTGACTGATAGTTGATGGGATACATCCATCGCCAAAACCTGTTGGACGAGATTAGGGTTACTACTGCAACAAGTAAAACAAAGCTGATTAGAACTCTGCGGTTGATGACGATGAGTCGTAGCTTTCTTTGGCCTTCATCTGGAGCTTTCGCCATAGACGCTGCACCTGCTCCTTTGTGTTTTCTAGACTGTTTGAGTTGTCAATCACGTAATCCGCAAAGGATTTTTTCCGGTCGATGGGAATCTGTGACGCTATACGCGCCATAGCATCCTCTTGAGAAATGCCGTCACGCGCCATTAAACGCTGTAACTGTGTCTGTTCATCCACATATACCAGGATGGACACATCCACTAAGTGCCGTGTGTCTCCTTCAAATAAGAGCGGAACGTCCCATACCACAGGCTCATCCGGATGCTTATGCGCAAACATTTCAGTCTCTTTCTTCATACCGTTTCTAATCTTGGGATGGGTAATGGCGTTCAAGGATTCTCTCGCTGATTTATCATGAAACACAATACTGCCCAAGGCCTGTCTATTTAGCGTACCATCGGGGTTCAAAACGGCTGGACCGAACATTTCCACAATCTCGCGCAAACCGTCAGAACCCTTCTCGACCACGTTTCGAGCCCAAACGTCGGCATCAACCACATGGGCTCCCACTTCTCTGAGCATCTTCGTTACTGTACTTTTCCCCGTTGCTATACTGCCTGTCAGTCCAACAATCATGAGGTTGACACCTTCCCTCTCCAGCGGCCTTTGTACAGCCTGTTCTCGTACTTAGTCCAATCAATTTTGATTCATATACGTAAAATCCATACCCCGTGCGTAAGTATTATCATCGCGACATAAACCACGAGGGGGGCGGTTTTAATATATTTAGCTCCGACTCAAGGCTTGTGTTCAGGGCTTTGCAGCAATTGAACGTTTCTTGCGATCGCGTGGACGCGGCTGACACTGTGGACAATAGTGCGTCCCTCTTCCCGCGACGCGCGTTTTTTCAATGAGGGACCCACAGCGACGACAAGGCTGTCCGTCTCTTGCGTAGACTTCCAGTTGCAGTTGAAAGCCACCGTGACGTCCATAACCATTTACGTAGGTACGAATAGAAGAACCACCAGCCGCAATAGCCTTCTCCAACACAATTTGAATTTCCTTTAACAACTTTTCAGCTTGCCGTTTTGTCACCTTCTCCGCAGTCCTTGCCGGGTGAATTTCAGCCGCAAACAATGCCTCGTCCACATAGATATTCCCCAATCCGGCAAGACATTCCTGGTTCAGTAACACAGCCTTAACCGGAGCTTTTCGCGTGTGCAGAATCTGGTAGAATACAGCCGGTGTGAGGGCCTCGTCAAAAGGTTCTGGACCAAGCAATGAAAGGCCTTTCGGTAACGGCCCTCCCTCGGAGACTAAGTCCATGGTACCGAATTGGCGAACATCGCGATAGCGAAGCTCGGAGCCGTCTGTAAAGTGAAAAATGACGTGAGTATGGGGCGCAATCTCCTCATTCCCCTCGACAAAGCGATACTGGCCTTCCATCCTTAGATGCGAGACGAGTTGAAAAGGCGGAACCTCAAATATTAGATACTTTCCGCGACGGGCAACAGCCTTGATGGTGCAGCCTGCCAATTCAGCCTGAAAGCGAAGCACATCGTCAGGTGTTCGAATGATTCGCGGTAATCCTACGTACACACTCTTAATGGTCTTGCCAACTACCAGACTCTCCAGACTTCTTTTCACATTTTCAACTTCAGGTAATTCGGGCACACAAGTTCCTCCGTTGTGTCACTGACACTGCAATTCATAGGCAATTTAAAGGGCTCAATCTAACGTCATCACCGTTTACACAGATATCTCGGAAGCTCTGCTCACTTGACCTCATAATATCAGCGAACCTCCGTTCACTTGGCTTCGTACCATACTACTCGCGAAGCTCCGTTCACTTGGCCTCGTACCAGGTCTTCCCCACATTGATATCCACTCTAAGCGGTACATTAAGAGCTACGGCGTTTTCCATATTCTCTTCCACCAGGGCTGTGAGTTCTTGAACCTCTTTTTCTGGACATTCAAAAATTAACTCATCGTGTACTTGCAACATCATTCTTGAGGAGAGATTAGAATCGGAAAGAGCCTTGTCAATCTTCACCATTGCCAGTTTTATTACGTCTGCTGCAGTTCCCTGAATAGGGGTATTCATGGCTGTCCGTTCAGCAAAGCTTCGCAAGTTGTAGTTACGATGATGGATGTCAGGCAAATACCTGCGCCGGTTTAACAGTGTTGTCACGTAGCCGTCCTTGCGAGCTGCTTCTACAATCTCCTTCATATACTTTGCAACTCCAGGAAACTTATCAAAATAGTCTTTAATTAATTGACCGGCATGAGCTCTGGTAATCCCTAGGTTTTGAGACAAACCATAGTCGCTGATACCATAGACGATGCCGAAGTTGACCGCTTTCGCTTGACGGCGCAAGAAGGAATCAACCTCCTCCGGTGCGACCTCAAAGACTGTGGCTGCGGTGCTGGTGTGAATATCCATGTTATTTCGGAATGCCTCTATAAGCGCATCGTCACCAGAAAGATGTGCGAGAATGCGCAGTTCTACCTGCGAATAGTCAGCTGATACAATAACCCAATCTGGATAACTAGGCTCAAAGGCTTGTCGCAGCTTTCTGCCTTCTTCCATTCGAATAGGGATATTCTGCAAATTCGGTTCACTGCTCGACAATCGTCCGGTTGCGGTTAGCGTCTGATGGAACCTTGTATAGACACGCCCGGTATCCGGCCGAATCACCTTGAGCAGGCCCTCGACATAAGTAGACTGTAGTTTGCCAAGCTGCCTGTAATCCAAAATTTTTTGAACCACGTCATGATAAGGAGCCAATTTCTCCAGTACATCAGCACTGGTCGAATAACCGGTCTTGGTCTTTTTTTGCGGAGGCAAAGCAAGCTTGTCAAACAGCACCTCACCCAGCTGCTTGGGTGAGTTGATATTAAACTCGCTGCCGGCCAATTCATAAATCTGTTTCATTAGCTCCTGCAATTGAATTGTTAATTCAGAACCGTAACGTTTTAACCAATCAGCGTTGACTTGAAAACCCAGGGTCTCCATTTTCGCGAGTACTAAGGCTAAGGGAAACTCGACCTTGTGGTAGAGATCGTCCAGTTCTTGTGCCGCCAAAGCGCTGCGAAAGTGTTTGCGGAGGTCTGGCAGCATGGACGTGATTCTGACCAGCTCTTCCTTGCTGTTCTCATAGCGCAGCCCGCCGGCAGGAATATGAAGCTCACGCTCAACCAGACTTTCCAAGGTAAGCTCTCCGTCAGAAGGATTCAACAAATACCCTGCAATCATTGTGTCGTACCAGCCCTCATCAACACCAACGGTATGTCCATGACTGTCGAGAATCACCGCCAAGGACTTGACATTAAAGACGGATTTATCCAGTTCATCCGACCACAGCGGCTTTAGGTCCGCGACACTCAGCTCTTCCTCAAAAGAAACGTAGTAGCCTCTATCTCTATCGCTAACGGCCATGCCTTTCAAATCTGCTACATGGTAATTTTCGCTGTCTAAATCAGGCATAACGCCCATGTGTCCATTCAGGTCATGCCACATGGTTTCCAAGTCTTTTCTCTTCGAAATGTAGGCAACCGACAGGTCATTGGCAGGATGCGAAGCCAAAGAACTACCTTCGTTGTCGTCTTGAGCATCATTCGCCGTCGAATTGTCGATTTCCCCGGAAATCTTGTCGACAAGACTCTTGAATCCCAAGTCGACAAAAACCTTACGCACTTGGCCTGCATCATAGCCCTTATATTCTAATTCATCCAAAGTTATGGAAATCGGTACTTCCCGCGTGATTGTAGCCAGTCGTTTAGAGAGCAATGCCTGATCGCGGTTCTCATTTAACCTCTCACGAAGTTTCGGTCCCGACACCTCGTCGATGTGATTAAGAACTTCTTCCACACTATGGTACTGCTTCAGTAGTTTTATGGCCGTTTTCTCGCCAACCCCTGGAACTCCGGGGATATTATCAGAGTTGTCACCCATCAAGCCCTTCAGATCTATAATCTGTAAAGGCGTGAGTTCAAATCGTTCTTTCACTGCCTCAACATCATAGTATTTCACATCGGTAATTCCCTTGCGCGTCAATGCTGCATGGACGGTATCTGTTACAAGTTGCAGCAAGTCTTTATCTCCTGAGACCACAACCGTATGCAAGCCGGCCGCTTCACTCATCGATGCAAGGGTGCCGATGATGTCGTCTGCCTCATAGTTTTCGATTTCAATCACAGGAATCGCCAGTGCATCAACAACCTGTTTTACCAGAGGAAATTGCTCTGAGAGCTCACTGGGCGTCTTTTGGCGGGTGCCCTTGTAAGCCTGGTACACTTCATGACGAAAATTTTTCTTTCCTTTGTCGAAAGCGACGGCAATATGCGTGGGTTGTTCGTCCTGTAACAGTTTTAAGAGCATTTGTGTAAAACCGTACACGGCATTTGTGTACTGTCCTTTTGCATTTGAAAGTTCTGGCAACGCAAAAAAGGCGCGATACGCAATGCTGTTCCCGTCTATCACAACCAATTTTGAATTTGGTTTGGTCATAAAGCACCCCACATCCACCGGATTCAAAGCTTCAATTCCACCGCCAACATTGTATCATATCGGCGGCATTCGTACCCCCGTCTAAACGATTCGAACCAATACTAAAGCAGACTGCCAAAGGGGCAGTCTGCAACAGTTGTGCATGGATTGTGCATTGACACTACGTACATTCTGATTTCGAATGTGGTCTTTGCAGATGAGATGATTTCGCAAGTACTTTACGAATTGGCGGAAACTACTTCGACAACATTTCGGACTGCTTGAGCTGACTTGTCGAGTGCTTCTTTTTCTTCTGGAAGTAGTTCGAGCTCGAAGATTTTTTCAATCCCATTGCCGCCTAAAACTGTTGGGACGCCAAGGAACAAATCGTTGTAGCCGTATTCACCTTCCAGTAATGCAATGGACGGCAAGACACGGCGCTTATCCAGTAGAATTGCCTCTGCCATTTGTGTTAAAGAAGCAGCCGGTGCATAGTAAGCACTGCCGTTTCCGAGTAAACCAACAATTTCTCCGCCGCCTTTGCGCGTCCGCTCTACAATTTCGTCAATACGCGTTTGAGGCAGCAACTTTTCTAACGGAATGCCGCCAACATAGGAATAGCGAACCAACGGAACCATGCTGTCGCCGTGAACACCCATAACGAACCCGGACACGTCTTCGACTGAAACGCCCAACTCTTCGGCTACGAACGTACAGAACCGAGACGTATCGAGAACGCCAGCCTGACCAATGACGCGGTTTTTAGGAAACCCGGAGGTCTTGTAGGCTTGATAGGTCATGGCATCAACAGGGTTGCTGAGAATGACTAGAATGGTATCTGGAGAATACTTCACGATTTGCTCTGTAACGGATTTAACGATACCCGCATTGGTTGAAACCAGGTCGTCTCGGCTCATGCCCGGCTTGCGTGGAATGCCTGCAGTAATGATGACGAGATCGGAATCAGCCGTATCCTCATAGCTCGAGGTGCCTATCACATGCACGTCTGCACCGACTACGGGCATTGCTTCCTGGATGTCTAGAGCCTTTCCCTTGGTGGGGTTCTCCATTTGAGGAATGTCGACAAGTACGACATCTCCCAGTTGTTTTTGGGCAAGCATCAATGCTGTTGTCGCTCCCGTAAACCCAGCTCCAATTACGGAAATCTTTTTGCGTTTAATCATTCTTTCTACCTCCCACAGTTTAATATGTGAAACTGTATCATGTGAAGCAGAGTGACCTAGTTGAACGCGATACCGCACAAAAGCAAGACCTTACATCTACCCAAAGACCCGGTTTACATCCGTAATGGACCTGAAGTCAAACGAGCTTACAGATTTCGAATAAGCGCATCCGCAAAACCGGACGTCTTGACTTCTGTGGCACCCTCCATCAGGCGAGCAAAGTCGTAGGTGACAACTTTTTCTTCAATGGTTTTCTCCAAAGAACGCGTAATTAAATCGGCTGCTTCATTCCAACCCATGTATTCCAGCATCATAACACCGGATAAAATCAGCGACCCAGGATTCACTTTGTCCAATCCTGCATATTTTGGTGCGGTTCCGTGGGTGGCTTCGAAAACAGCCCAACCGTTTTCGTAATTAATGTTGGCGCCAGGTGCAATACCGATGCCGCCAACTTGTGCTGCCAATGCATCAGAGACGTAGTCGCCATTCAAATTCAAGGTTGCGATGACGTCGTACTCAGCAGGACGTGTCAGAATCTGCTGCAAAAATGCATCTGCAATGACGTCTTTTACAAGCAGTTTCCCACTGTTGAGGGCTTCATTTTGAGCAGCGTCTGCAGCCTCTTTGCCTTGCTCATCTTTGATGCGGTCATATTGCCACCAGGTGAACACTTTGTCTGCATATTCTTTTTCAGCCAACTCATAGCCCCAATTTTTAAAGGAGCCTTCAGTAAACTTCATGATGTTGCCCTTGTGAACCAGGGTTACGCTCTTGCGGCCGTGCAATAAGGCAAAGTCAATAGCTGCCCGAACGAGCCGCTCTGTACCTTCTTTCGATACAGGTTTAATGCCGATACCAGATGTTTCTGGAAAACGGATTTTTGTGACACCCATGTCTTTGGTCAAGAATTCAACAACTTTATGAACGTCGTCCGTTCCTTCCTGCCATTCAACACCAGCGTAAATATCCTCTGAATTCTCTCTAAAAATGACCATATCTACGAGTTCGGGTTTCTTTACAGGTGATGGAACGCCGTCAAAATATCGTACCGGGCGCTGACACACATATAGATCTAACTCCTGTCGCAGTGCAACGTTCAACGAACGAATTCCACCGCCGACAGGAGTTGTCAAAGGTCCTTTTATGCCGACTAAATATGTAGATAAGGCCGTTAGTGTGTCCTCAGGCAGCCATTCACCGTACTTTTCGTAGGATTTCTCACCGGCGTACACTTCATACCAAGCAATTTCTCGTTGGCCGTTGTATGCCTTCTTGACTGCTGCGTCGAAAACTCTCTTACTTGCTCTCCAGATGTCCGGACCCGTTCCGTCTCCTTCAATAAAGGGGAGAATTGGGTTGTTTGGAACATGCAATTCGCCGTTATCCATCGTAATGGCTTCGCCAGCTGTCGGTGCAGTGTACTTCTTAAACTCAACCATTGGAGGCCCTCCCTATGTTTCACTTACGTGGCTCTTTGGGGTGGGTATTCAACCGTTTTGCCTAGTCCAATTGGAATACCCTTTTGGATCATACCACAGGCATTTTAGGTTGAAAAATCACCTATTTTTCAGATAATACAGGTAATTGCACATAGGAATTGACAAGTATCTTCCCACTGACTATAAAGTGCAACCTTAGTCCTTCGGTACCAGTGCAGGGACGCGTACCGTCGCAGTCACTTCTGAACCCGTCTGTGTCAACTCCACAGTCCCTCCCATCGACTCAACTAACCTGTGAACAATGGAAATGCCAAATCCAGTAAAATTCTTAGAGTGCAATTCATGAGTTACGTAGGTTTGTGCAGGGACTTCGTTCGTGACGACTAACTGCACCAGTCTGTCTGTTCTTGTAAGATGCCACGAGGCTTGGGACGGTGTTGCAGCGTGATCGACCACATTTTTTAGAAGAGTACTGACAAGTCGCTTCCAATACTCCGGGTTGGTCTCCACAAACACACCTTGCTCAGCCTTTCCTGAAAGCACAATCCCGTTGCGCTCGGCCAGAATGCACAGTCGGACGGCAACTTCCTCCGTCAAGTCAGAGACGGCAACTGGTTCAACGTCCTCTGTTGGCAACGAGCGGAGCTTTGCCAGGTAAAGAATGTCTTGAATCAAGTCAGAAGCGTGAAGAACTTCATACTGCAACTGTTCCCTGAGGGCGGGTTGTTCAACCTGAGCAGAGAGTACGTTCAGTGTAGCCAAAGGTGTTTGCATTTCGTGGGAGAGTTCCGTCATCAGATTCTGTTGCATGTTGAACATATCTAGGGCGGGATTCAGGACCCGGCGACCCAGCCACAAGTTGAGACCCAATGCCACCATCATACCGATTGCTCCTGACAGAAGCATTAGTTGAAGTGCCCTGTGGAGCGTATGTTCTTGGGCCCAAATCGACTTGATAACGTGGATTGTAAAAGTCTTGTCGTGGTATGTCCAAGTTGTCGAATAGACCAAATACGGCAATTCGTGATACTCCAACACATGATGAGATCCGCCGCTGGCTAAGTCGAGCTGTAACTGCTTTGCAGAAGTAGGCAGTGTGGCTGAAGAAGCAACAACTTTATGACGATTTAGAATCAAAAAATAGATGTGCTGGCCCTTGTCGTCATGCAAATGGTATTTCTTAGGTTCATGCTTGGAGTCAATCAAATAGGGACTTGCAACCAGCGTCTCTATCTCCGGCAGTTCAGACTGTAGGTCTACCTTTTCATCGTGCCGGAGTTGCGCCCGAAGTTCCCAATACACACTGCCGCCGATGACTAGAAAGAGCGCTAACGTGCTCGCCATCAACATTGTGGCAATCTGCCAGTATACCCTTCGAAACATAACCGTCCTCCAGCCCCTAGTTTAGCCGATAGCCCTGACCGCGCACGGTTTGGATTGCAGACTTGAGTCCCACCGAATCGCATTTTTTGCGCAGAAAATAGATGTACGTGTCCAGTGCATTGTCTGCGACCTCGGCGTCAGGTCCCCAAACATGAGCGAGCAGTTGATCACGTGTGAGAACTTGACCCTGGTTCCTTACCAGATACTCAAGCAGCAAAAACTCCTTGCTGGAGAGTTCAGCCGTTTTCTCCTTCATCGACAGCGTTCTGGACTTCCTGTGCAGGACGGCATTTCCAATATGAATTTCGTCGGAACTCTTCGTAGGAGCGGAACGACGAACCAGCGCCTTTACGCGCGCCAACAACTCCTCGTTGTCAAACGGCTTCCCAAGGTAGTCATCGGCACCTGCGTTCAGTCCACGAACGCGATCGTCTGTGTTGTTTTGAACGGTCAACACCAAAATCGGAGTGACACATCCCATTTCTCTAGCTTCCTCTATCAACTCAATTCCGTTGCCATCCGGCAACCTTACGTCCACAACAAAACAGTCGTACACTCCAGTGCTGACGGCATCTAATCCATCGTAAACTGTAGATCTCCAGTCCACTGTGATATTTTCCCGCTCCAACAGTTCTGAAATCGCTCTAGCGAGATGGCGCTCATCTTCTATTAGCAAGACTCTCATGCCATTCTCCTCTTTTGACCAGGATTTGAGACAACCTCACTCTACTTTACTACAGTTTGCGGGGCAGGTGTCATAGAATGAACCCAAATTTCTCTTTCACATCCCGCAGCGTAGCTGAACTCTTTTCGCGTGCCCGCTCTGCCCCCAGTTTGAGAATGGCGTCCAGTTCAGTGGAATTCAGCAGTTCCTGGTAACGCTCCTGAATTGGTGCCAATTTATCGACAACCACTTCAGCCAACTCTTTCTTAAATGGACCGTACCCAGCACCCCGGTACTGCTGTTCCAAGTCGTTGATGGACTTGTCCGCAAACAAGGAATAGATGGTGAGCAAGTTACTGATGGCAGATTTGTGTTCTGGGTCATAGCGAACTTCGCGCTCAGAATCTGTGACAGCCCGGGAGATTTTCTTGCGGATTACAGAAGGACTGTCCAACATTGATACAAATGCGTTGATGTTTTCATCACTTTTGCTCATCTTCTTCGCCGGGTCGTCGAGGCTCATAATACGTCCTCCGATTTTCGGAATGTATGGATCCGGTATCGTAAAGGCGTCTCCGTACTGACGGTTAAAACGCTCTGCAATATTGCGTGTCAATTCAAGATGCTGCTTTTGATCCTCTCCGACGGGTACAAGGTCAGTCTGGTATAACAGGATGTCGGCAGCCATGAGTGCCGGGTATGTATAGAGTCCTGCGGTCACCACGGATTTTTTGCTGGATTTATCCTTAAACTGTGTCATCCGGCCGAGTTCACCGTAATACGCGACACATTGAAGCATCCAACCTAGCTCAGCGTGACCTGGTACATGCGACTGCACAAACAATGTTGACTTATCTGGATTGATGCCTGCAGCGAGATACAACGCTGCCAGACTACGAGTGTTTTGCTTTAACTGCTCTGGGTCTTGGGGCACTGTAATAGCATGCAGGTCAACAATGCAAAATACACAATCGGCTTCGTCCTGCAAACGTACAAAATTCTTCATAGCACCTAAGTAATTGCCGATTGTCATGGTACCGCTGGGTTGGATTCCTGAAAATACTCGCTGCATTGTGTTCACTCCTGTTAATTGTCCATATGTCGGCAATTATACCGTATGTGTGCCGAGGGTGCTAACGTGAAACAATTCACTTACGGGCTGCGGGTCTCGGCGGATGCCAGAACCAGCCTCCTTCGAAAAAGGACTATTCCGCCGCGATTTGAGTGACATCGCTTTGGAACAGTCCTTGAGGCATCATGTGCAGAGTACTGCGTTTCACAAATTGGGTACTGACATTATAAGACGGTAGCAAACCCTCGATAAACGAGTCCGTGCTGCGGATCCACTGTAACGGATTGACCATCTGCTACCAAAGCCATAGCGTCTTTCGCACCTACAATAACCGGCTTGCCTAAGTTTAATCCAATGACTGCGGCCTCTGAAGTCATCCCACCGGCTTCAGCAATTACGGCAGATGCCCGCTCCACAGCAGGAACGGCATCCTTGTCAATGCCGACAGTGACAATGACATCGCCTTCCTGTACCCTTTCCAGCAGTTTGGCGGTAGACTTCTCAACCACAGCTTTGCCGCTTGCTGCGCGTTGACCAATCCCCGTACCCTTTACCAGCACTTCACCTATAGTATGTACTTTAATGAGGTTTGTAGTGCCATGTTGTCCAACAGGTACCCCGGCAATGATAATCACCATATCTCCGTGATTGACATACCCTGCGTTTAAAGCACCTTCTACTGCCGTTTCGAGAACTTCGTCTGTCGATTTTGCATCGGGAACCACCACTGGATAGACCCCAGAACTAACAGCCAAACGGCGCGCAACCTTTGCGGACGGAGTTGATGCAACTATCAGTGTTTCCGGTCGGTGTTTCGAAATCATGCGGGCGGTGTGGCCGGAGTGTGTCGCTGTCAAGACAGCGCGTACGCCTAATTCCGAAGCCATGGATTCCACGGCCTGGCCAATGACATCGGTGACCGTCTTCTCCACGCTGTCGCTGTGGCGGCTGTTCACTTCATGAGACAAAAGCGCTTGTTCTGCTCGCTCAGCAATCTGCGCCATGGTACTTACCGATTCAAAAGGATAACGGCCGGCAGCTGTTTCCCCTGACAGCATGATAGCGTCAGTGCCGTCAAAAATCGCGTTCGCAACGTCGCTTGCTTCTGCTCTCGTTGGTCTGGGATTTCTCTGCATTGAGTCAAGCATTTGTGTCGCAGTAATGACCGGCTTCCCAAATTTGTTGCACAGCTTAATCATGCGTTTTTGGGCAAGGGGTACCTCTTCTGTCGGAATTTCAACACCAAGGTCCCCACGAGCTACCATAATGCCGTCAGATACTTCCACGATTTCATCGAGTCTGTCCATGCCCTCTTGCGTTTCAATCTTGGAAATAATATCCGCGTGATAGTTGCCTTTTTCCAACAAGCCGCGAACTTCTAAGACGTCGCCAGCCTTGCGTACAAATGAGGCTGCAATAAAATCAACACCCTGCTCCATTCCGAATTGAATGTCTGCTTTGTCCTTCTCGGTAACGCCAGGAATGCGCAGGGTTACTCCCGGCACATTGATTCCTTTGTTGTTTTTTAGCGGACCTCCGTTTGTCACCCGACAGACAATGTCAGTTCCTTCTGTCCGCTCTACTTCGAGACCAATTAATCCGTCGTCAATTCTTATGGGAGCCCCAGGATACACATCCTCCAGCAGTCCCTTGTAAGAAATCGACACCCGTTCCTTCGTTCCTATTTCCAACTCATCAATGGTCAGTCGAAGCGTGTCTCCGTCTTGAAGTTCAACTTCTCCATTCTCAATTTTTCCGGTCCGGATTTTCGGGCCTTTGATATCCAACATAATACCTACATGCTTACCAACAGCCTTTGCAGCTTCGCGAATTCTTTGGATGCGCAGCGCATGCTCTTCGTAGGTTCCGTGTGAAAAGTTTAAACGAGCTACGTCCAGCCCAGCCTCAATCAAGGATTTCAACATTTCCGGGCTTTCACTTGCAGGGCCAATGGTGCAGACAATCTTTGTACGTCGCATCCGTTTCTCCTCCGATTTCATTGCTTATTTCAAGTTCATGTACTTGCTTCACTGCGCGAATTTGAGTCCTACTATATAGACAGGATACTTGACAAACCGTACAAGCGTTCATCAGGTTTTCGAGGTGTCGTAAACACAGTGTCAAAGTCGACTGCACTGAGCACCCCGTTTTGTGTGCCTGCCATTTTCCCACTGATGCCTTCCCGCAATAAGTTTACCGCATGAGAGCCAAGTTGACTCGCTAAAATTCTGTCTGTGGATGAAGGGGGGCCTCCTCGCTGAATATGCCCCAGCACGGTCACACGTACGTCGAAGCCCGTGTGTTCAGAGAGGTATTGCCCTATCTCCATTCCGTTACCGGCTCCCTCTGCCACAACAATGATAGAGTGTTTTTTGCCGCGAGACACACCCCTGTCCAGCTTTTGAATCACTTCTTCAATTTTGTACGGGACCTCTGGAATTAAGATGGACTCAGCCCCGCCGGCCAAACCAGCGTAAAGCGCAATGTCACCTGCGTTGCGCCCCATCACTTGTACGACGTATGTGCGTTCATGAGACGTGGCTGTATCACGAATCTTGTCGATGGCATCAATCGCTGTATTCACGGCCGTATCAAACCCAATAGTGGTATCGCAACACGGAATGTCATTGTCAATCGTTCCCGGAACACCGATGGTGGGAAAGCCAAGGTTGTGAAGTGCCTGAGCACCATGAAAGGACCCGTCTCCGCCAATGACAACCAGGCCTTCAATCCCCGCCTGCTTCAGTCTTTCCAATCCTTGCTTCTGACCATCCGGAGTTTTAAATTCCTCGCAGCGGGCCGTGTATAAGATGGTGCCCCCACGCTGAATAATATCTGCGACAGAGCCAAGGGTCATGTCAACGATTTCTCCGTTCATCAAACCGCTGTACCCGCGGTAAATCCCTGCTACTTCCATACCCGAATAAATAGCTGTTCTAACCACTGCTCTGACTGCCGCGTTCATTCCAGGGGAATCTCCGCCGCTGGTCAACACTCCGATTCGCTTCAATTGCAAACACCTCCAGGCTGTACGAATTTTGTCCCGCCGGGACTATTTACGTCCCCAAAGAGATATACGGAACTGACTGCAGATCCACACGTCATTGAGCAAAGTACGGGCCAGTACCTGCAGCCTTTGCAGGTACTGTTCATTCATTGCAAGTGTTACTCAGAATATACGCCCATGTTCCGATATTTATTGTAACGAGCTTCGAGCAACTCTGAAACAGACAACTGTGACAGTTCTCGAAGAGATTTCACAGCAATCTGCTTCACCGTCTCAATCATCTTATGCGGGTCTTTTTGAGCGCCCCCTGCGGGCTCCGGTACGAGTTGGTCCGCAACGCCAAAGTCGATTAAATCCTTGGCACCAATTTTCATTGTTTCTGCTGCTCTCGCCCCTTGAGTACTGTCCTTCCACAGGATGGCTGCAGCGGATTCGGGTGCAATCACGGAATACCACGCGTACTCGAGTACAAAGATTTGGTCCGTAACACCTAATCCCAGTGCACCCCCGCTTCCGCCTTCGCCCGTTACAAAGCACACCGTCGGCGTCTTGAGTCCTGCCATCTCTCGCAGATTGACAGCAATGGCTTCACTCTGACCGCGCTCTTCTGCAGACATTCCCGGATAAGCGCCGGCAGTATCGATAAACAAAATCACCGGCCTGCCGAATTTCTCCGCCTGCTTCATCAGTCGAAGGGCTTTACGGTAGCCTTCGGGATGTGCCATACCAAAGTTGCGATAAATGTTTTCTTTCGTATCTCGGCCCTTCTGATGGCCAATGACTGTTACGGGAGTGCCTTCAAGAACGCCGATGCCTCCAACGATGGCTGGATCATCCCGAAAGTTCCTGTCTCCGTGTAATTCAATAAACTCAGAACAGATTCCTTCAATGTATTCCAGAGTTGTTGGACGACCGGGTTGCCGTGCGATTTGTACACGTTGCCAAGGCGTTAACTCATCGTAAACCTGATTGGATAATGTCTGAAGTTGTTCCTCCAACTCCTGAATTTGCGCCGTCAGGTCCACTCCGCTGTCGGTCATAAAACTTCTCAACTGCTGTATCTTTGCTTGCAGTTCCTTTAGCGGTTTTTCAAAATCCAATTCACTCGGCATTGACCTTACCTCCCGGTGAATGAATGTGCAGGATGGTGGCCAATGTTTCCCGCAGCTCTTTGCGATGTACTACCTTATCTATCATTCCGTGCTTCAGCATAAACTCAGCCGTTTGAAAGTCGTCCGGCAGCTTTTGCCGAATCGTCTGTTCAATGACCCTTCGACCAGCAAACCCAAACAAAGCTCCGGGCTCTGCCAGAATAATGTCTCCGAGACTGGCAAAACTAGCACTTACGCCGCCTGTGGTCGGATGTGTAATAACAGAAATAAAAAGGGCACCGCGTTCATGCATCCGCTGCAATGCAGCCGACGTCTTAGCCATCTGCATCAGAGACAGCACGCCTTCCTGCATACGAGCCCCGCCTGATGCGGTAAACAAAACGAAAGGATGTCGCTCGTCTGCAGCCCGCTCCATCGCCCGGGTGATTTTTTCGCCCACTGCAGCGCCCATGCTTCCCATAATAAACCTGGAATCCATCACACCGATGCTGAGTGGATTACCGCCAAGCGTTCCATAGCCAGTAACGACCCCTTCAAGCAAATCTGAATCAGTTTGGGCTTTTCTTATCTTATCCATGTAACCAGGAAAGCCAAGGGGATCCTCGGAACTGACGTCTGCGTCATACTCTGTGAAACCTTCGTCGTCCAGCGTAGCAAGAATTCTCGAAGCAGCATCCATAGAAAAGTGGTAACCACAATGAGGACAAGTATGCAGATGCTTGTGTAATTCCTTGGCAATCAAAATTGCGCCGCAGGATTTACACTTGTTTACGATTCCTTTAGGAATACTATCTTTTTGTTGCTCACCATCAACCGGCCTGGTTGGGACTTCAACCTTGCCTATTGTGGCATAATGGCGTTTTTTATGAAACAAGTCTTTAAACACAATTTCACCTCGATTTCTCGAGAACCTACGTCAAGATAGGTGCTCAGTGCCCGTGCAGAATTTCATTCAAAACTTCCTGCACTTCATCCAGTTCCGTTTCGGGAACGACAATTTCATATTGTTGTTTGGACACGCCAGAGCCTCGAATCTTGGCTAAAAAGCCTTCAGCATTGAGTTTCTGCGTTACCTGATTGGCGAGCTTCTCCGACTGTGCGATATAAATGACAGTCCACATTGTCACCGCTCCTGTTTCTGTCGATAGCTTCAAGAATTATACCACGAATTACTCATGTTTCCGAACAAGCTGTGTCAGGATTTGTCCCGCTGCGAATCCTCATAGGACCTTGCGTGCCGTTGATGCGCCAGTCGAGCCGCGGCTGATGCTATGATGCTGGCAACGAGATCGTCCAAAAATACATGAATCTGGCCTTCGTGGTTGTTCAGCTTACCGATAATCCCTTGCTTGGTTTTGTCCAAATACCCGAAATTGGTCATTGCGATTGAACCATACACGTTTGTAATGGAAAGCGCAAGAATTTCATCAATACCGTAAAGCGGCTCATCCTGTTCCATAATTTTCTGCAAGGGCTCAGGCAGGTTCCCGGCCTCTGCCAGCATATCCAGTGCAATACCTGTATAAACTGCGTGCTGAACCTCTCTTTTTGTCAGTACTCGCCGTACATTTTCTTCACATTCTTCAAGTGTAAGAGTAGAATGGTACGGTTTCTGCAAACTAAAGACAATCTCGGCGAGTTGAGCAACCTCAACACCCCGGTCTTTGAGCATTTTAATCATTCCGTCCAGCATTGTCTATTCCTCCTGTGTTTGCGTCGAGGGCATCCGACCGATTTTCACATTCCCCATACCCACGATTTCCTCTAGTGCACCAATGAGTTCAGGAGAGAGTTCGACGGAGAACCGCTCTTCAAGCAGACGTGTTTTTCTCTTATCACTGTCATACAGAACCACTCGAGTTGCACCCGGTGCATCTGTTAACATTGTACGGACTTTTTTCAGGATTGTTTCCTTAACAGCCGCGGTTGAAGCGTGCTTTAAGGGAGCAGCAGACGGGGTCTTGACAGGCTGTGGACCATACCGAATGTACAAGACGTTCGGCGGCTTGGGGGACGAAGATTCCTGCCCGCCAGATGGATGTACAGTTCCATTTACAGGCTCCACTCTAGCGCTGTTCGCAGATTGATTCCCCCGGTCAAACTGAAGCCCCAGACCAGCCATTTGCTTACCTTCTGCGGCTTCATTGTAGGCTTCGCCCAACATGGATTTTTTCACCTCCGGAGAAACACTGGCGGGCAGAAAATCGTCTAACGCCCCTGCCTCAAGCAAGCTTTCCACCGCTTTACGATTGCAGGTTCGAGAGTTGATGCGTTGGAGAAAGTCGACCAGGGATGTAAATTGCCCGTTGTTTCGGACTTCCATGATGTTTTCGACTGCACTTTTGCCCACATTGCGGACAGATAAAAGTCCGGTTCGAATCACATTTTTCGATTCAACCGTATAGAGTACGTCGCTGGTTTGTACAGAAGGACTCAAGACTTCAATTTTATGTTTCTTGGCATCTTTTTTGTATTCCGCCTCTTTCCCAGCGTTGCCAACAGTCATTGACAGCAACGCTGCCAAAAAGTCCGGCAAGTAGTTAGCGCGAAGCCAGGCTGTGCGATACGACAACACGGCATATGCTGCCGCATGGCTCCGGTTATAGCCGTAATCTGCAAATCGTACGACCAAGTCATAGACTTGGTCTGCTGTTTCTTCATCATAGCCGTTTGCCACGGCCCCAGATACAAATGCAGACCTTTGTGCATCGAGCACATCGCGTTTCTTTTTGCCGACGGCCCGTCTCAGCAGGTCAGCCTGCCCAAGGCTAAACCCTGCCATCCTCGCAGCTATTTGCATGATTTGTTCCTGATAGACAATGACTCCGTATGTGTCTTTCAGAATCTGCTCCAAATCAGGATGTGGGTACGAAACGGGAATACGCCCGTGACGAGCCTTGATGAAAGTAGGGATATTCTCCATTGGCCCCGGCCTGTATAGAGAAATAACAGCAATCAAGTCTTCTAGTCGGGTTGGCCGCAAATCACGCAATACTCTCCGCACACCGGCCGATTCCAACTGAAAGCAACCCTCGGTCTCACCTCGCCCCAGCATTTGAAAGGTTGCCTTATCACCGTCAGGTATGCGCGTCCAATTGAGTGTCTTGCCTGTACGAGCCTTGATACTGTTAGCGGTGTTGTCAATGAGAGTGAGGGTCCTGAGGCCGAGAAAATCCATCTTCACAAGCCCGAGCGCCTCCACATCCTCCATATCGTATTGAGTTACAGGAATCCCGTCAGCGCCTTCTTGAACGGGCACCAAATCAGAGAGAACAAACGGGGAAATAACAACGCCGGCGGCATGAACAGAAGTGTGGCGAGGCAGACCTTCCAAAGCCAGCGCCTGCTCCCATAAGGGTTTGAGTCGTGACTCCGCCTGCAACAAATCATTTAAATCTTGGACTTCCTTTCGTGCCCGTTTCAAGGTCATGCCGGGGACACCGGGGACCAGTTTTGCAACGCGATCGACCAGTTTTGCATCTGTCTGCAACGCCCGGCCCACATCCCGTAAAGCCGCTCTGGCCGCCAGTGTTCCAAACGTACCAATCTGTGCGACCCGCTCTTGACCGTAGCGAGAGAGAACGTACTGAATGACCTCGTTGCGTCGCTCATATTCAAAATCCGTATCTATATCCGGCCAATTCACGCGCTCTGGATTGAGAAAACGTTCAAACAGAAGTCGGTTCGACAGCGGATCCACATCAGTAATGCGAAGACTGTATGCGACCAAGCTGCCTGCAGCAGAACCCCTTCCTGGGCCTGTTGAAATACCATTCTTGTGAGCAAATCGAATAAAGTCAGCCACCACCAGAAAGTAATCGGCAAATCCGAGGCGATTGATGATCTCCAGTTCATAATCCAGACGGTCTCTGAGTTCCTCGGTTTCCGTACCGTAACGCTGAAGCATCCCTACTCTCGCAGCCTTGGTCAACACTTCTGCAGCCGGTTCACCGCTAGAGGTGGGGTATTTGGGCATATGAGCTTGCCCAAGGGGCAATTCAACAGTACAACGCTCTGCAATGCGAAGGGTATTTTCAATTGCGTTCGGAATCTGACCCAGGCGCCGCTCCATTTCAGCAGGGCTTGCAAAGTCATGGCGGTTTCCTTGAAGTGGACTGTTCCACAGGCTGTTGTCAAGCTGTGACAAAGTCCGCTGAATACCTGCGTCTGTTTCATACAGGTAATGTACATCATTCGTTGCGACGACGGGAACCTGCGCTTCAGTTGCCCACTGCAGCAACTCGCGTAAAGCCTGCCGTTCGCTGGTCATACCGTGGTCTTGAACATCAATATAGAGGTGGCTGTGCCGCCAAATTTGATGCCAATCGTGCAACCACTCCCGGGCAGTTTGTGCCGACTGCTGTGCAAAACTCCTGGCAATCTGAGACTCACTGCCTGCAATCAATGCAATCACACCGTCTCTGTGACTGGCTGCCTCGGACAGGGTTACAACGGGGTTGCGATGCCGGGTATTGGCCAGCGATACGAGTTTCACCAAATTGCGGTAACCCTCCAATGATTCTGCCAGCAACACGGCTGCATCAATTTGCGGCCCACGCGGCCGCCCAAGGGCTGCTTCGTCTAAATCTTGGTCTTTACAAACAGACAATTGCACACCAAGTATGGGCTTGATACCTGCCTTGCGTGCTGCTTTATAAAATTTCACTGCACCGTACAAACCGTTTCTATCTGTCACCGCAACAGCAGGCGCATCATGCTCTACCGCCTGATTCACCAGTTGTGATATGCGCAGTGTACTCTCGCGAAGGGAATACTCGCTGTGAACATGCAAATGGACAAACGTAGACAATCCGCTCACCTTTCCAGCATCTGTGTCGTCAAGAGAGCTTTGACAGCGCGCTCATCACTGTCGTAGACTTCCACTTCAACCTTTCCAATGCGCCGGCCATAGTCGAGAATTCGGCAACGAATATCAATTGTCGTATCCACTGATACCGGCTTCAAAGAATACAGCGACACGTTATCCACCACCATATCAGACCTTCGGTTGCGCTGCAGGCATAAAACCGCGCCGTATTCAATCAGCGTGGTCAGGGTTCCAGTCCCTAAAATTCCGGCAGAACTCGTCATTTGCGGGGTAACCACACCCACCAGCGATAAGCTTCCGTCAGCGTGACGAACCTCTTGAAAGCGTTGGAGAACGCTGTCCACCAGCGTTTCTCCAACCTGTGGCTGCCTGTTCATGGACTGAAAAGCCTTTAATACATCCTGCCTGCTCAAAACGCCGACAAGCTGCCGATTTTCAACTACAGGCAAAAGTTCTATGCCCTCCCAGACCATCCGATGGGCTGCAGATGCAACCGTAGACTTCAATGATACGGAATAGGCTTGTCTCGCCATATGTTGATCAATCAAATCCGTTGGCTTTGCCTCGGCAACGTCTCGAGCCGTAATGATTCCAACTACTCGGCCTCGCTCGTCCACGACAGGCATCCGTCCATGCCCAGTGATGTCTACTAATTCAATGTATTTTTTTACCGTTGCCCCTGCGGATACGGTAGTGGGATTCCTCACAACAATATCTTCAACAAAAAGGATATCTTTCTTAATCAGTCGGTCGTAAATGGCTCTGTTTATCAGAGCTGCTGTGGTATATGTATCGTAAGTGCACGAAATCAGCGGAAGTTGTCTTTCATTGGCAAGCTTTTGGATTTCATCTGATGCGTCAAAATCACCAGTAATCAGAACTGCGGCCCCATTCTCCAAGGACAGTCTGTGTACTTGTTCGCGGTTCCCAACTATCATGAGACTCCCAGGTTCTATATAGCGACCAATGGCCTCTAACTGCATTGCACCAATGACAAATTTGTGCAGGGTTTTGTGAAGACCGTCTCGGCCTCCAAGGACCGTGCCCTCGACGATATTGACAACCTCTGCGAATGTCAGACGTTCAATATTTTTCTTTTCCTTCGTTTCGATACGAACTGTTCCGATGCGGTCAATTGCGCTGACGAGACCCCTTAGTTCGGCTTCCTTAATTGCCCTGTACGCTGTACCCTCACTGACTTCCAACCGCTTGGCGATGCGCCGAACTGAAATCCGCGTTCCTACTTCTAGCCCTTCAATGTAATCAAGTATCTGTTCGTGCTTTGTAGCCATGCCTACACCCCATCCGCAGCCATAAATCGTGTCATGGCCTATTATACACTTTGCTGTACACCGCTGCCTTTGCTGACCGCTCAGAACAAACAAAGGCTGAAAAACAGCTTTCAAGCGCCTCTGAAGGAGAGTAAGTTTTTGAAGACGGGACAAAATAATTCAGTCTATGGAGCTCACAAATGGTAGTCATGGAGATGTTGAAACTGAAACACATCATTCCGTTCCTTATGATGATGGCCTTCCTTGTCATGTTTTTCACACCTGTATACAGCGTCGTTGTATGGCTGCCGCAGCGAGCCGGCAAAACCCTGTGGTATGGATTGCCTTGGTTTATTGGCATTGTTCTGGTCTTTATCATCGCGAATGTAGCTTTAACCTTAAAATACAGAGAACACTATAAGTAAAGGTCTTCTGGGGTACACCATCGAAATTTTTTCAGGGTACCCCGGCAGAAATGCGAGGTCCCGCAGCGGACATCGAGGAACAGCCGGGCTCTGAGCCATGACCACTGCACAAACAAAAATGCAGGGGGCTATGCTTCAAACCGTTTACGCTTTCCTCCTTTTGGTTATACCGATAAAAGACACGTAGTTACTAGACTTACGTAATCTAGAATGGTTGAAGGAGGACACAATGCTATGAAGCAGATTCCACTGACGATTGTTTTTGCAGCTCTGATCCTTATCTTTGCGCAGTGGCCCTCAATCCAAACATGGGCCGACATCACGAGTATGCATCACTATCTCGTTCATACACTCTATCTATTGTCCGGAGGAATCATCGGATGGCAGACCAGTCGTTGGAACGTCCGCACTGTGCGGCAGGCTGGCGAAGATGCGGGGGTGACGTCGTGAAGCGGCAGGCAGGCAAAGCTACGTTTTACGCCTATATTGGTGCGGTGTTGATTCTCGTAAGCTTCATCCCAGGACTGGCCACTTTTTTATCCCGGTCACTGTTACTGCACGCGCTGTGGCATTTCGCCATCTTTGCGGGAGCAGCACTGATGGTCTATGGTCTTGAATCCCTCCGCAGTTTGGCAAGGCGTTACCGCAGAATGACTTCCTGATTTCAACTCTGAGGCAAAACCGGATACGCGTAAAAGCGGCAAAACCTGGGCTGTGAGTTACCCGCAGGATTGCCGTTTTGCACGTTTACTGGAACTTTACGTTGATTGGACAGCTCCAATTAGCTTTCGAGTCGCGTTGGCGGGGTCTTTGGCACTCATCACCGCAGACACAACGGCGACCCCGCAAGCCCCAGCTTCAGTGACCATTCTGGCATTGTCTGCAGTAATGCCGCCAATCCCTACAACAGGGATTGATACTCTGCCTGCAATCTCTTTGAGCCCTTCAAGACCAGTGAAACCTGCGTCAGGTTTTGACCGAGTCGGATACACTGCGCCGACCCCCAAATAATCTGCTCCGTCGCGCTCGGCAGTCAGTGCCTGGGCCAAGGTTTCCGCGGACACTCCAATGATTTTCTCAGAACCGAGCATCCGCCGCGCATCTGCGCAAGAGACGTCATCTTGCCCAACGTGAACACCGTCAGCGTCTGTGAGCAGGGCTATGTCAACCCTGCCGTTAACCAAAAACAGCACTCCTGCCTTCCTGGTTACTTCCCTGATTTTGAGCCCCAACTGAACAAACGTCCGACCTAGTTCATTTTTTCTGCGAAGCTGAATCGCTGTAGCACCTCCGCGAATGGCTTGGTAGATGATTTCTACCAGTTCTTCTCCTCGCTGACGTTCATCCGTCACCGCATAGACCTGCAAGGCCTGGTTGAGTTCAGACGACTTCACACGTCATCACTCACTTTCAGTCACAGTCCGAACTTGAGATTTTTCTTCTAAAATCACGGGGTCCAGGCCATAAATCTGGTCAAACAACACCATTTGAAAGGTACCTGGACCGTTGGCGCCCAAAGCGGCCATCTCACCCGCCACATTGTAACAGGTCAGTGCTGCAACACAGGCTTCCGCATACCTTCTCAGAGGAGACCCTTGTTTCACCACAGCGACAAAGGATGCAATCAATCCGGTGGCAATACAACCCGACCCAGTAATCGCCCCCATGAGCGGGTGGCCGTTGCTCAATTCCCACATCGATTCTCCATCCGTTACATAGTCCACTTCTCCTGTGGCAACGACAATGCACTGCCGCTCTCTGGCATAAGATTGCATAGCATGTTGCAGCCCTGTACCGCCTCCCGCTGAGTCAACACCTTTAACCGCTCCTCCGGTACCAAGCAGTACACTTAGCTCGCCCCGGTTGCCGCGCAGGACGGATAGTTTCACATCGTGTATCAACGCTCGCGCCGTTTCAGTGCGATATGGAGTGGCGCCGACGCCGACGGGATCGAAGACAACAGGAACACCCATCTGATTGGCAGCTTGGCCAGCGAGCAGCATGGCTTCCACCACTTCTTCATTTAATGTTCCCATGTTTAACGCTACGGCCTTTGCAATCCGAGCCATGTCTGCGACTTCCTGCTTCGCATAAGCCATAACCGGAGACGCACCCATGGAAATTTCGGCGTTCGCCACAATATTTGTTACAACCCAGTTGGTAATGTTATGCACCAGGGGCTTTTCCAGCCGCACTTGTTGCAGCCATTTACCAAAGTCAATCGAAGCATTCATCCAATTACCTCCCAGTTCGACCGCTCGACATCTTTCAACAGATACCACTGCCCTGCAGTCAGTCCCCTCGCAAAAGAGGGCCTTACCGAATGGTCTGTTGGACCGTGCCCATGTCCGACAGACCATGTTGCCGCACCTAGAATCGCCTCGTAAATGAATTGCTTAGCCGTGCCAACGGCCTCATACAGATTTAAACCGGCTGCCAATCCGCCTGCAACGGCCGATGAGAAGGTACACCCCGTCCCATGAGTCTTTTGACTCTCAACGTGAGGTGTTACAAAGTATGTGAAGCGAGAACCGTCGAACAACACATCTATAGCAAACGCTTCTTTTTGTAACTCTTTTGGCAGAGTATCCCGGGTCCATGCGGCAGAAGCGTGACCCCCCTTGAGAATAACAGCTGACGCCCCAAGTCGCGACAGCACCGCAGCAGCTTTAGCGCACTCATCCCATGAGCGAATTGAGCTGCCTGTCAAATGTTCTGCCTCCGGTATATTCGGTGTAACAACTGCGGCTTGCGGAAACAGATGTTCTATAACGGCCGCCACGGCATCTTCCTTCAGCAGGCTTTCGCCCCCTTTTGCAACCATAACGGGATCGAGGACAACCGGTCCTTGGTAGACACTTGAGAGCCTCTGTGCTACAGCCGTTGTAACGGAAGCTGTTCCTAACATGCCAATTTTCACTGCATCGGCCCCAATGTCATTTAACACAGAATCTATTTGCTGCAAAACGAGGGTTTCATCAAGCACCTGCACCTGTTGAACACCGACCGTATTTTGCGCTGTTACGGCTGTCAGCGCAGATGCGCCGTAAATTTCAAATGCAGCAAAGGTTTTGAGGTCAGCCTGAATACCAGCCCCACCCCCGCTGTCAGACCCAGCAATGGTGAGTGCACGAGCAACACGCTGTTGCATCTGACGCATATCTATCCCTCTCCCTCACTGTCGTAACATGGCAGAGCCTGTCCTTGGTTGCTATTTTACAGCGTTCTCTCTTTTTCGGGGTTTCTCGATAAAAAAAAGAACCTGCCAATAGCAGGTTTGCGTTATGAAACGCCATTTGCGGTAACAGTGGTAAATCCCTTCCGGCATTTACACTAATGAGTATAACGTTTTGCATAACATGTGCCATCGGTCTCTGGACCGATCTTTTTTTAACAAGACTTTACGAACGTTAATTCATTTAACCCCTATTTTTCCCATCCGATCTTCCCCTGACTCAGGCAAAGAAATCGGATGACAGGTACCGTTCACCTGTGTCCGGAGCCAATGCCAACACCGTTGCCGAGGCGGGTAATTCGGCAGCTTTTTGGATAGCAAAATATACAGCAGACGCGCCCGATGGTCCCAGTAACAGTCCTTCTTCACGTGCCAATTTCCGACCCATTTCCTGTGCATCTGAATCCTTAATGTGGAGAATGTCGTCGTATATGCTCTGATTCAGGATATCCGGAACGAATCCTGGGCCCGTGCCGGGAATCTTGTGGGCTCCAGGTGCACCCCCAGCCAATACGGGCGAACCTGCAGGCTCAACGACGTAAATTTTCAAGTTCGGAATCTGCTGTCTCAGTGTTTCCCCTGTCCCCGTGACTGTTCCGCCGGTGCCCGCGGTAAGAACAAAAGCGTCAAGCCGGCCGTTAAAATCGCTTAAGATCTCTTGAGCTGTTGTCATGCGGTGTGCATCCGGATTGGCCGGGTTCTCAAACTGCATTGGAATAAAACTATGCTCAATTGTCTGTGACAACCGCTTTGCTTCGTCGATTGCCCCCTGCATGCGTTGAGAAGCAGGCGTCAGATGAACTTTGGCACCGTAGGCCGTTAATATCTTTACTCTCTCGGCTGTTGCATTATCTGGCATTGTAATGACACAAGGATAGCCTTTTGCAGCACAGACCATTGCCAGTCCAATGCCTGTGTTACCGCTGGTAGGCTCAATGATTGTCGTCCGTCCGGGCTCAATCTTTCCTTCTTCTTCCGCAACTCTTATCATATTTGCTGCGGCTCTGTCTTTCACACTGCCAGCCGGATTAAATCCTTCCAGTTTCACATAAACAGACGCTGCACGATGGTCCAAAACTCGGTTGAGTTTTACTATTGGGGTGCGGCCAATCAGGTCCAAGACCGAATTATATTTTGCCATACTATCACTCCGTTCTTGCTTATACTGTCCCTGACAAAGGCGTTGTTTCATCTTTGTCAGCTATTTCAGTGAGACCCAGTTGAATCGAGTCTCCGAGCCTCTAGTTATGTAAGGTTCTTCCTTAAGACTACTGCTTCCGAACGGGTCCATCAAGGGAACAGAGCCGTCAAGAGAACAGGTCCGGCAGTAGAGCCTTTCGTCACCTGCGTCAAATGCGGCTAGCGATAGATAATGGCCACGGTTGCCCAACAGGTAACATCAGTGCGGTTTTCATAGCTGTGCAGAATGTCTGCGCTGAAATTGAGTGTATCCCCAGGGTCGAGACTGTATTCTTCGCCGTCCACAATAACACTTAGTACCCCTTCAATGACTGTAACGGATTCAATTACGCCAGAAGCGTGAGCCTCTGCCCTCCGATTGCATCCGGGGAGTAATTCCACCCTAAACAGTTCAATCGGGACACCTTTCCCCGCATACGTACTATGCACCTGAAAGCGCTGATTGTCCTCATAAAACACTGTCTGCTCATGAGCTCGAATCACCTGAACCACAGTATCATCCGCCACGAAAGTCGTAAAAGGGATGTTTAATCCGGAGGCAATTTTCCACAGTGTAGCCACCGTCGGATTGGACACTCCCCGTTCAATTTGTCCCAGCATAGGTTTACTGACACCCGTCAGCTCGGAAAGCGCATCAAGACTCATATTGCGTTGTTGTCGTAATCTGCGCAAACGCTGCCCTAATCTGATTGTCAATTCATCACGTTCCACATTCCACCTCAATGCACGTATGTTATAATTGATTCACGTATGCTATAACATACAGAAGTAACGAAATGGTTTCTTCGTCCAAGCTTGCAAAGAAAGAGGGCTGTTGCATGTTACATCAACCTGACACCTCCACAAGCGTACCACAGCGTCTTCGCTGTGCAAACGAAGCAATGAGAGACGGGTTGCAGGCTGCAGCCAACACACTCCCTTTGGCAGTGAGTGTGTTCACCTATGGGATTGCTTACGGCGCGCTGGCCCATACGGCAAACCATCTATCCCTGTGGCAGACGTTATCGATGTCCATCTTTGTATTTGCTGGTGCTTCTCAATTTACAGTCTTGGCAATGCTACATCAGCACCTGGGTATGTGGGTCGTTGTCAGCGGTGCCTTTTTGCTAAACGCTCGGCAAATTTTATACGGTTTTTCCCTCGGACCCTTCCTGCGCGAGATTCCATCATGGAAGTTGGCAGGCTTGTCCCACGGCCTGACCGATGAAAGTTTCAGTGTAACAATGGTAGCGACCCAAAAACGTCCAATCAATGCCTGGTATTTGGGCGGAGCCGGAGGAACCATCTTCTTGTCATGGCTCATCAGTTCAGCTTTAGGATTTGCTGTGGGCGGGTTTATCGGAGATCCGCAGAAGTGGGGGCTTGACTTCGCTTACATTGGTGCCTTTCTCGGTCTACTGACAGCCCAGCTGCAAGCAAAGCGTCAGATTGCTGCTGCACTGCTGAGTGCGGTAACTGCAATTTTTGTGTATCAAGCTTACGGTACGACTGGGGCCGTCTGTGCTGGGGCAGTGCTGTCTTTTCTCATAGGAGTGAGTGCCCGTGACAAGTCTTCAGATTAACCTGACAATTGCAGCCGTAGCCCTCGCTACCTATCTGACACGGTTCCCGTCCGTGCTCATCGGCAGGCACTTGAAAGTGACTCCTCGGCTGAAACAGGGATTATACTATATTCCCATCGGAGTCTTTTCAGGAATGATAGCTCCAGCTCTTTATAACGGCATTTTTGCAGCAGGCGGAAACCACTTTGCTTTTGCTGCTGCATCCGTTCTAGCCATCTTCATCGCCATTCGTACCAAGAGTCCGCTCTGGGCCATGCTAACAGGTATGAGCGTACTTGCACTTCTGCGCTGGTGGATGTAGCGGACACTGCATATGGACGTGTCCGCTCGTTTCCCGAGAAGTTTGCCGTGAGTCTTCAGTTCGACCCCGAATTATACTTCTTCCTCATCCCGGGTCAACCAGTTTTCAAGCATTCGTGCTTCATCATCATTGGTACAAATCAAAAGCAGTGTATCGTCTCCGGCGATTGTCCCCAAAAGGCCTTGAACCTGTGTGTTGTCGAGCATAGCCCCAATGGAATGAGCGTTTCCTGGCATCACCTTGAGAATCAGTAAATTGTTAGCCCGAGCCAGTGAAACAAAAACATCCGTTAGTTTCCTCCGAAGTGTATCAAGGGTCACACTGGAAGAGACCATGGGAATTGCATACTTGTAGCGGCCATTACGTCCCACGACCTTGAGGAGCTGAAGTTCCTTAATGTCCCTGGAGATGGTCGCTTGAGTCACCGAAAATCCAGACATCTCCAGAAAGTGTATCAGTTCATCCTGCGTCTCAACATCGTGTTGACTTACTATTTCCTTAATGCGCATGTGCCGCTTTTCCTTCACCGATGTGCCTCCCTATCGTCTTTCTCTATTGGCAAACTCATGGCCTGTCCAAAACCTGAAAATGAAATTCAGGCAAATCACGAACCAATGGTATGCAGTTTGGACAGGGGCCAAATGACCATGTCAGCGCGCCCGATAATTGCCGATCGCGCTACGTATTTGTGTTTCCAAAAGCGACTGTCTTTCGATACATTTCGATTGTCTCCAAGCATAAAGTAGTGCCCTTTCGGCACATGATACGGACCATACGTTCCGTAGGTCACTACATCCAAATAAGGTTCGTAAAGTACCTTCCCATTTCGATATACATGTCCGTTCTTAATCATAATCGTGTCCCCAGGCATCCCAATGATACGTTTCACAAAAATTTCCTTGGGGTTGTCGGGAAAGTGAAAAATGACAACTTCACCTTCGTACGGGGCATGGAATTCTGTAGCCAAGTGGTCGTCTACAATGTAACACGGATTGGGGATTGTCGGACGCATTGAATCCGTCGGTACATATGCAACACCAATGACCCAGTGTGAAATGATTCCGGCAACTGCAGCACCAATGGCTACCGGCCAAACCCATTCCCAGATGCCACGCCATAACGAGACATTTCGACGTTGCCGCTTTGCCTTTGTCACTTCTTCACCTCATTTTGTTGGAGAAAGCGGAATTCCTGTGCTGCTCACCTTCCACAATAACGCATTCTCAGTATGCAGAATTTCTGCAGTAAATTCCAGTCCTTTGCTCTTGATATATTGTATCACTGAGAAAGGGCTGCTACGTGCTACAATACAAATTGGAGGCGATTGCAGTGATCATTGAAGGGAACAGTTCAAAAGAGTTGCCACGTCAGGTCCTGCATATCGATATGAACGCATTTTACTGCAGTTGTCACGCCGCTGAAAACCCAACAGCCTACAAGAACAGGCCGACAGCCGTGGCTGGCAGCCCGGAGACCCGACATGGAGTCGTGGTTACAGCTAGTTACGAAGCGAGACAGCTTGGGGTGTATACGACCATGACAGTTGCAGAAGCCCTGAGACAGTGTCCGCAGTTGGTGTTGATTCACCCAGACTTTGCATTGTACCGAAGGTATTCAAAGGCTGTCTTTGAAATTGTCAGGGAGTACACGCCATTGGTTGAGGTCTTTAGTATTGACGAATGTTTTGCAGACATTAGCGGAAGCTCACAGTTTGGCACACCGTTTCAAATTGCGCTTGAAATCCAGCAGCGTATTTCCGCCGAACTGGACCTCCCCTGTTCCATTGGCATGGCACCAAATAAATTTCTGGCGAAAATGGCCAGTGATATGAAGAAACCGTTGGGTCTCACTGAACTGTGGCAAGCAGATGTCCCGCATAAGCTATGGCCGCTTCCCATCGGAGACATGTTCGGAGTGGGTACGAGGTCTGCTGAAAAAATGCAAAGCCTCCATATACACACCATCGGCGACCTGGCACAGACAGACAAACAGCGGCTGTACGACTGGTTTGGAAAGCGAGGTCTCCAACTCTCCGCTAGGGCCAACGGTCAGGACGACTCACCAGTCAACCCTGACCCTGAACCTTTGAAGAGTGTCGGCCACTCCATCACACTTGCAGAGGATACCGCAACACTTGATGACTTGGAGAGAGTTTTGCTAAATTTGTCCGATCAAGTGGGACGCCGCTTACGACGCCACCAATTGACAGGGCGAACTGTGACACTCACCCTGCGCTTTGCAAATCGCCAAACGATTACGCGGGCAGACACCCGGTCGTCATTCACTGATTTGACTGAAGACATCTATGACAGTGCACATCAGCTGCTCCTTAAGCATTGGAATGGGCACAGAGCAATTCGTCTTGTCGGTGTGACCATCAGCTCACTTTCTTCGGAAACGGGCGCTGTGCCTATTGAACGGCAGACATCCCTCTTTACCAGCAGCGAACACACTGAAGCAGAGATGGAACGAATCCAAAAGCGGAGCCAACTCACTAAAATTACAGATAAGCTGCGGGACAAATATGGGGAGGACATCATTGTCAGGGGGAAAATGCTTGAGTCCCACGAAAGCAATCAACTGCGCAACCATCGTTCTCGCGGGACGTCATTGCAAAAGGACATTTTGGAGTAAGTCAACGAGAAACTGCTGATTTTTTTCCTGCGGAACCAGCACTAGAAGTGTCGTCCTTATCTGCATCCAGTTCTTCCAGCATCCTGCTGCGCTCTTTGTCAGCTCCAACGAAGAAATATACATTGGCCGCTATGGCCAACGCGCAGAACAGAATCCAGACGGCACTAAATGATCCAGCTAAGCCTGGTTTCAGTGCTGGAATTCGCGGGATTCCATAGGCCAACATGGCAATTAAAGCACAAATGTAAATAAAGGTATTGCGGCGGCTCGGTCTCATTCCGATTTTGCGTCTCATTGTACGCCCCTCCTGTGGGTTTGTCCTGACTGATACATATGGCACGCGGCAAACACTTATGAATAGTCCTCCCGCCAATGCGGCAAGAATAAACGGTGAGCCACAGAGCTCTGCAAGGTATATCCCAGGGAGGCGATTTAGAGATGAACGCACTGGAGAACTTTGAACGCTGGAAAGAATTTCTTGGCGATCAAGTAAATCGCGCGGAGAAGATGGGTATGTCCGACGACCAAATTGCTAGCGTCGCCGAAAAAATGGGCAGCTTCCTGTCTGACAAGGTTGACCCCAAAAATGCTCAGGAAAGACTCCTGAAGCAAATGTGGGACGCCAGCGACAAGGACGAGCGACACTCTATTGCAAAGATTATGATGCGAATGGCAGAAAACGAAGTTCAACACTAACAAAAAGTTTCCCTTTAATACGCAAAACAGGGAGGGCATGCCTCCCTGTTTTGTATATACGTTAGTTTTAACAGCTCCAGAGACCGCTACGCTTCTACAGATTCACCTGGCTTCAAGGCTGTTGCATCCAGTCCTTTGGCCTTGAGTTGATTGCAAAATCCTTCTCCGTCCTGCTTCACCAAATCAAATGTATTGTAGTGCATCGGAATTGTTTTCTTTGCACCAATCCATTCTGCGGCCAGCAGCGCGTCGTCAGGTCCCATTGTAAAGTTGTCTCCGATTGGCAAAGAAGCCACATCAATGTGACTGCGTTCTCCAATCAACTTCATATCGCCAAAGAGTCCCGTGTCTCCGGCGTGATAATAGGTTTTGTTGTCCATCGTAACAAGAAAACCGCACGGGTTACCAGCATATTCTATCCTGTCAGGGAGCTCAATGCCCGATCCGTGAAACGCCAGGGTCAATTTTACATGAGCGAAGTCAAACTGATGTCCGCCGCCTAAATGCATCGGATGAACGTTCAGCCCCTGCCGTCCAAAGTACATAGCCAACTCAAACGGCGCCACGATAAGAGCCTTATTCTTATTTGCGATAGTTTCCGTATCACCAACGTGATCGCCGTGACCGTGGGTTAATAAGATGGCATCAACTTTTACGTCTTCCGGCTTGATGTCGGCCAAGCTGTTGCCGGTCAAAAACGGGTCGATAATGAGTGAATGCCCATTACCCTCCACCGTAAAGCAAGCGTGTCCATGATATGTAACTTTCATTTTGGCAATGCTCCTTTCGTTTTGGGCCTTAGTCCAATTCTGCAGTATCCGTTTCTCCAGGGTGTGAAAAAACAAACTCATCCATGGTTTGCGACAGGATATCCTGAATATCCATCAACATTACGGTCAGTTGCCGCTCCGCTTCCAGGTAGACAGCGATGTCCGGGTTGCTCTGGACCATATTCCGAAGCTTATCAATTGACTCCCGCTCTGCCTCAGTCAATTCCTGTCCATCCACCAGCTTTGTCTGAAGTTCCCATTCACGATACCTGTACTCCTGCAACACAGCGAGAGTGGAGGAGTCTTGCTCAATCCGCTCCTTCGTGTCTTTAAGCCGACGAGCTACCTCGGATGATTGAATAGATTGCGCAAGTTCACGGGCCTTATCATATGGATTCACGGCTCTTCCTCCCATCTGTGAAAGTCAGGATTTTGGAAGTAAACAGGGATCCTCATCACATTGTGCACAATCTAAGTATAACTTAGTCACACACAATTTGCAGAATAGTCAACGGATTTCATTTGTCCCTAGAAGTTCTGGATTCTCACCAGGACAATCTCTATACTACTAATGAGTGAGACTCTCACTCATGGTAACGAAAGGAGGCAGCAGGTTGCAAACTCCCATCAACATTTACGAAGCAGCAGGCGGAGAAAATACCTTTCGCAGGCTCATCGAGCACTTTTACGGTTACGTAGCAGCTCATCCCGATTTGAGCCCGCTCTTTCCGGAAGATTTCAGCGAAATCAAAGCAAAACAATACGCCTTTTTGACGCAGTTCTTTGGCGGACCGCCCCTTTATTTGCAGGAGTACGGTCAGCCGATGATGCGTGCGCGTCACCTTCGGTTCCCGGTCACCCCAAAACGGGCGAAAGCCTGGTTGAGTTGCATGTCAAGGGCCATGGACGATGTTGGTCTGGAAGGACAGATCCGGCAGTTTATGTTTCAACGTCTCAATCTGACCGCAAACCATATGGTGAATACGGAGGAGGAATAGTCGCCGTGTCTGTGGGACAGCGAATCGTGTCACTCCGCAAAAAACAGAGCATGACGCAAGCCTCTCTGGCAAAGGCTGCAAAGTTAAGTGCGAGCGCCATAGCCATGTACGAAACTGACAGACGAACGCCTGATGCCAGCTCGATTGCTAAGCTTGCTGCGGCTTTGGGTGTGTCGGCAGAGGCATTGTCAGAACCTCAGGTTTCCATTGCTGCCTCTCCTGTTGAGACGACTGCCGAACAACCGAGCCATACAGTTGAAAGAAATGCTGAGCCAAATCTGCTGCCGGACGGAACTACGCAGTTGACTCTGACACTGGACGAAGCCCGGGTCATTCTGTTCTTGAGAATGACTCCTGAAGCCATGCACTTCATTCAAACATACATTACTTCTGGAAATCAGCGCCGCTCGCAACTAGAGAAAGCTTGGCGCCTGATAAATGAATTTCAATAATTGGCTTCATCATGCAGCATCACCGTTGCTGAGAATAACGAAGGCCCTTATCTCTGCTAGTGCTTCTTGTATAAAACGGGATCGGTGTACCCTGCTTCTGCAAAACCCTTCAGCCGCAGCCGACAACTGTCACACTCCCCACACGCTTCTTCTTCACCAAGATAACAGGATGTTGTCAAGTGATAGGGTACTTCAAGCTCCATGCCTTTTTTAATAATTTCAGCTTTGGTCCAATGCAAGAGCGGTGTTTCGACGGCAATCGGATGGCCTTCAACGCCTGCTTTCGTGCCAACACGCAAGGCCTCCTGTACTGCATGAATAAATTCCGGTCTGCAGTCCGGATAACCGCTGTAGTCCAGGGCATTAACACCCATAAAGATGGCTGTCGCCCCAATCACTTCGGCATAAGAAGCGGCCATGGACAAAAACATGAAGTTTCTACCAGGTACGTAGGTGACAGGGATGTCTTCTCCTACCCCCGTTGTCGGTACGGTCAAGTCCATATCGGTCAACGCACTGCCGCCAATCTGTTTTAGAAAATCCAGTTTGACCACGCGGTGATCCGCAGCCTGGTAATGCTCAGCCACTTGTTTCGCTTTTTGCAGTTCAATCTGATGGCGTTGCCCGTAGTTAAAAGTCAGGGCATGAACTTCATATCCTTGTGTTTTCGCAATTCCCATGCAGGTAGTGCTGTCTAGACCTCCGCTTAAAATCACAACAGCTTTCGGTTTCAAAAGGCTTTCCCTCCTTGAAGTGTTCCTGCAATGTTCCATAAGAGCTCCATAAGTGTTCCTTGAATCTGCGCGCAAGCGGCTTTGCGTCACAGTGATTTTACACTGCAGTATTGGAAGACAACTTCGTTGTGTGATAAAATACGCCTTACTAAAAGAACGTTGTAAAACTTACGGGACGAACACGACAGGTCTCATCGTATGTTGTGTTCAGCCCGAAGTCAATTTTGTTTAACTAAACTGTGTTTGACATCATCTTGCCTCATATCAAAGCCAAGGACAAGGACAAGTAGTCTCGGTTGAGGTCTTCTTATCAGAGAGCAGGCGTTGGTGGAAATCCTGCGGCCAACAGAGTATGAACATCACCTTGTGGGCAACTGTCGAAGGGCAAAGCGGTTTCGTTGCCTGAGTAGGCAGTCTCGGTTCTCTTCCGTTATAGAGAGACAAGCGAAGTATTTCGGTGGCTGGGACAATTGCATTCGCCATGTGCCTGCAGCGAAATACGCGTTTGACTAATGGACGCCGTGCACAGTACTTTCAACCTCGGCGTAAGTTGGGTGGTACAGCGGGATTCTCCTCGCCCCTTCGCAGGGCGGGGTTTTTTATTTTCTCAGCTTCAAAGTGTACAGTTACAGCACACCGAAAAAATGGAACACTTCATTTCAAACTACAGAGGATGGTGCAGGGATGGTTCGCAAGGTAGACGCCAAAGAATCAGCAGCCGCCAGAGAGGCGCGTGTACTCGAGTTCTGGAAAGAACACAACGTATTCGAACAAAGTGAATTAATTCGGAGAGGAAATCAGGAATTCGTTTTTTATGAGGGCCCGCCCACAGCAAACGGAAAACCGCACCCAGGTCATGTCCTTACCCGCGTCATGAAAGACGTCTATCCGCGGTATAAGACCATGAAAGGCTATCACGTAATGCGTAAGGCTGGATGGGATACCCACGGTCTCCCCGTCGAGATTGAAGTGGAAAAGAAGCATGGAATCAGCGGCAAGAAACAAATTCAGGAATTTGGTGTTGAACGCTTCATTAAAGAATGCAGAGAGAGTGTTTTTACGTATGAAGCCACATGGCGCAAGCTTTCCGAGCGGCTGGGCTACTGGGTGGACATGGATAACCCCTACATGACCCTTACGGACGACTACATTGAATCTGTCTGGAACTTATTGCAGCAGGTGCATGAAAAGGACTTGCTATACAAAGGGCACCGTGTCAGCCCATACTGTCCCCACTGTGAGACGACACTTTCGAGTCACGAAGTTGCCCAGGGTTACAAGGACGTAAAAGACTTGTCTGTGACAGCGAAATTCTTACTGAAAGAACAAGTGGAAGGGCGACCCACGTATATTCTTGCATGGACGACAACACCGTGGACGCTTCCAAGTAACGTGGCGCTTGCCGTGAACCCTGACTTACGCTACGTACTGATTCACTCCAAGGAGCATAACGAGAATTACTGGGTGGCTGACGGGCTGAAGGAGAACTTTCTCTCTGAAGGCGACGAGGTGATTGCGTCGGAGCGAGGAACCGAGTTGGCTGATCTCGCTTACTATCCACTTTTTGACTATGTTACCGAAGGCAAACGCCATGTGGTTGTTACCTCAATGCATGCTACAGACGAATCCGGTACAGGCATTGTTCACATGGCTCCGGCTCACGGTGAAGAGGATTACCGCGTATGCCGTGAACATGACGTCACTTTTGTCAATTTCGTTGACTTAACAGGACATTTCACCTCCAAAGTTCCAGATTTCGCCGGCGGATTTGTAAAAGATGAGCAAGTGAATGTGGAGATTGTTAAAAACCTCGCAAAGCGAAACCTTGTTTACAACAAGCACAAACACGAGCACTCGTACCCTCATTGTTGGCGTTGTGATACACCTCTGGTTTACTACGCTATCGACAGTTGGTTCATTCGTACAACCGAAGTAAAAGACCTGATGTTGGAAAATTCCAATGAAGTCAATTGGATGCCCGGTCACATCCGCGAAGGACGAATGGGCAACTTCCTCGAAAACCTGGTTGACTGGAATCTCTCTCGCAGCCGCTACTGGGGCACGCCCCTCCCCATCTGGGTTTGTGATACGTGCGGACATACCCACTGCATCGGTTCGAAGCAGGAACTGCAAGGGAAAGCAGGCAAGCTGCCGCCGGAACTCCATAAGCCGTATATCGATGATATCACGTGGCCGTGCGATTGCGGCGGCACAATGACGAGGGTTCCCGAGGTGATTGACGTCTGGTTTGACTCTGGGAGTATGCCTTTTGCACAATTGCACTACCCATTTGAAAACAAGGAAGCCTTCAAGGAACTGTATCCGGCAAACTACATTTGTGAGGCCATTGATCAGACTCGCGGGTGGTTCTACAGCCTGCTGGCTATCTCAACTCTGGTCAAGGGACGAGCGCCCTATCGAAACGTACTGGTATTAGGACACGTCGTGGATGAAAGCGGAAAGAAGATGTCCAAGTCCAAGGGCAATGTGATTGACCCGTTCGAAGCCTTTGACATGCACGGTGCAGACGCTCTGCGGTTTTACTTTCTGTCCAATACACAGCCTTGGAATTCACAACGGTTCTATCACAAAGCTGTAGCTGAAAGTAAGGCGAAGTTTGTCGACATCCTGCAAAACGTTCACGCGTTCTATGCTCTGTATGCCGACATTGACAAGTTTGACCCCACAGCCCACAAGATTCCGGTCGAAGATCGGCCCTTATTGGACAGATGGGTACTCGCGCGTCTGCATCATACCATCCAGCAAGTTGACGAAGCGATGGACAAATATGACGCGACTTTTGCCGCACGGACCATTCAAAGCTTGGTCACTGACGTTTCGACATGGTATGTGCGCCGCAATCGCGACAGGTTTTGGGCACAGGGCATGGAAACGAACAAAGCAGCCGCATATTTGACGTTGTATGAGGTGCTTGGAAGCCTCTCTCTGCTGATTGCGCCCTTAACACCGTTTTTGGCTGAAGAACTATACCAAAATGTGGTTCGTCCTACCAAACAAGATGCCCGCGAGAGCGTACACCTTGAGGATTTTCCTGAAGCAAACAAAGCGCTGATTGACCAAAACCTGCTCGATGAAATGGATGAAGTCATGTACGTTGTGGAAACGGCCCGTCATCTCCGCAACGACAGCAAAATCAAGACACGGCAGCCATTATCAGTCCTCTACGTCGACCAAGCCAAACAGCCGATTTTGGAGAAATTCAGCGAAACCCTTGAGGAAGAACTGAATGTAAAGTCGGTTGAATTTACAGGTTTACAAGCCATTGCTAAACCCGAACTCTACCTCAACTTGAAGGAAGTTGGGAAGGCGTACGGAAAGCTGGTCCCAACCATCAATCAAGCTGCAAAGGAAGCTTCTGCAGAGCAAATTGCGACGTTTGCAGAAACCGGGAAGGTTGAATTGGCGGGAAATACAGTCACGGATGAGCAAGCGCAAATCCGATATCAGCCAGCGTTTGCAGGGTTAATTGATGTAGGGCGCCGCGGTTTCGTCGGACTCAATACTGAATTGACTGAGGAACTCGTTGAAGAAGGATTCGTTCGAGAAATCATTTCAAAGATGCAAATGATGCGAAAAGAGGTCGACTACAGCGTCACACAGCGCGTGCAATTTGGCGCGATGGGGGATGAGACCGTGATGGAGATTTTGAAAAAGTACCGGGATAAAATTGCCGAAACAGTCTTAATCGACACCTTGCATTTTGCGGATGAGACAGCAGCAGATATGGCTGGCGAGCTTACAAAAGACTGGGATGTAAATGGAAAGTTTTTAAGGCTGACCGTCAAAGGTTGATGCTGATTCCCACACACAAGGCATTGTGAGACAGGCAATCAATTCAGATAGAAATGCAAGCCCGGAGTACATGCGTTTACCGTCCCTCAAGACAGTTTACCGTACTCCGGGCTTTTCGCTCTTTCACATTTAAAAAAAGTGCTATTGCGCCCGCTGTGCCTTTGCCAATGCTTCTTTCCATATTTTCAAAGTATGTTCCCCGTACAACATTCTTAACTGAGTTCCATCAGAGTAAACCAGTGTTGGGAATCCCTTTGGTACGTCTTTCTTGCCCAAGCTTAATCCATAGTCAATTTGAAATGCCGTTCCCAGCCCTAACACCTTTTCCTCCTGCGTCTCAAGCTTTTTAGCCTCCGCAAGGGTGGTGCCACTCGCAAATCCCATACTGACAACGATTGGCCGCACCGGAAGCTGACTGAGATTTTTCTTTAGCAATACGAGTGTTCTTTGACAATGCGGACACCAGTACGCGGTAAAGAGAATTGGTTGTTTGTTGGCATTCAGGAAAACCGTCTTCCCTTGGGGAGTCTCGACTTTCACATTGCTAAATACTCCAGCGTTAACGGAGTACGGGTTGTAGCGATTTATTTTTCTGCCTATCTCCATCTTCAATTTGTTTTGAAAGGGTGGATTCCCAGCTGCATCCGCAGCAGGAGCCGTCTTGTTAGCTGCAGAGTTCACATGCGAACCGCAGCCAACCAAACTCAGACTACCGACGAATACGGCAGTCAATCCAGCCCACTTCACCCGATTCTTCACGTCACTCGCCCCCGCTCCCAAGTCCTAACCAAGTGCAGTTCAGTCAAACTGCACAGACAAATTTGCCATCTCAATGGCTGACATGGCTGCTTCAAAGCCTTTGTTCCCCGCTTTCGTACCGGCACGTTCTATCGCTTGCTCTATCGTGTCTGTGGTGAGGACTCCGAACAGTATGGGGACACCTGATGTCAAAGATAAATTGGCAACACCCTTGGCGACCTCACTTGCCACAAAGTCAAAATGGGGCGTAGCGCCGCGAATCACACAACCTAGAGCAATCACAGCCTGATATCTGCCGCTGTCAGCCATCTTCTTTACAGCAAACGGAATTTCAAAAGCACCTGGTACCCAGGCCAAGTCTACATCATCCTCAGCCACACCGTGTCTTCTCAATGCATCAAAGGCGCCTGATACCAACTTCGCAGTAATAAACTCATTAAAGCGACCTGCTGCAATACCGACTTTAAGTCCTTGTCCAACTAAATTTCCTTCAAATGTACTCATCTGCACACTCTCCTTAAACCATCTAGCCGTAGACAGCACGGCTGCCTTCTTAGCAAGTCATGTACTTTGCTCCCCGACATATCCTGTTAGGCCGACACATTCCTCAGCGGAGCAAATGTCCCAGTTTTTCCCGTTTTGTATCTAGATAGCGCTCATTATGGGGGTTGCTCTGCACTTCGAGTGGAACGCGTTCCACCACTTCCAAACCATGCCCGTATATCCCGCTGACCTTACGCGGATTGTTTGTCAATAATCGCATTTTCCGAACACCCAGGTCATGCAAAATCTGCGCACCAATTCCATAGTCGCGCAAGTCGTCAGGAAAGCCAAGGCGATGATTGGCTTCAACCGTGTCTGCTCCCTCGTCCTGCAGTGCATACGCTTTGATTTTGTTTAACAGACCAATCCCTCTTCCCTCCTGTCGAAGGTACAGGAGGACACCCTTTCCCGCTTCGTTTATCTGGCGCAAGGCTGCGTCCAACTGAGGTCCGCAATCACAGCGCAACGAGCCAAATGCGTCTCCTGTTAGACATTCGGAATGCACTCTGACGAGTGTGGGTTTGTCGTCTAACTCTCCTTTGACCAATGCAATGTGCTCTTTGTCATCTAGTTTGTTGGAATAGACCACAGCCCTAAAATCTCCGTACTCCGTGGGCAATGAGGCACTGGCCTCCCGCACAACGAGTTTCTCTGATTGTTTGCGGTAAGCAATGAGATCGGCAATGGTGATAATTTTCAATTCGTGTTCTTTTGCAAATGTTTCAAGCTCTGGGAGACGTGCCATTGTTCCGTCTTCATTCAAGACTTCGCAAATGACTCCAACTGGAGAAAACCCGGAAAGTCGCGCCAAATCCACAGCAGCCTCTGTATGCCCTGCACGGCGAAGCACACCGCCTGGCTTAGCAACAAGTGGAAAGACGTGACCCGGCTTCCGAAAGTTGTTTGGGCCGCTTTCAGTGTTGAGAATAGCAGCAATTGTTTCAGCCCTTTCAAAAGCTGAGATCCCGGTTTTTGTACTAGCTTCATCGACTGATACTGTGAAAGCCGTGCCATAGGAGTCTGTATTGTGTTCAACCATAGACGCGAAACCGAGTTTCTCTGCCGTATCTGAGGTCACAGGTACACATAAGAGTCCGCGTGCGTGTGTAATCATGAAATTGACCACAGCAGCATCAGCAAATTCCCCCAATGCTACCAAATCTCCTTCATTTTCACGGTCTTCGTCATCCACAACAATAATCATCTTTCCTTGCCTCAGGTCTTCCAACGCATCAGCAATACTACTCAACATGACGTTCCCTCTTTTCCTTTTGAGCCATCTTTTCTATTAAGCAAAACCAGTTCTCCTCAATAAGTCCATATCAATGTCCAATCCCGATTGAGGTCCGTCACCGCTCTGGGAGACACCCAGCAGTTTCTCAACATATTTAGCCAGGACATCGCATTCCAAATTGAAAACATCTCCCGGAGCCGCACTCAAGAGAGTCGTAGCTGTTCCGGTATGAGGAATCACGGATATTCGAAAACTCTTGTCTGTCGTATCCATCACTGTAAGACTGACACCATCAACGCAAATGGACCCTTTGTTTGCAATGTAGGCCATTACACTGTGCTCGGTTTCAATGGTTAAAACCTTTGCAATGCCCTCATCGTCCCGTCTGATTAAGGTTCCAGTTCCGTCAACGTGGCCTGAGACAATGTGCCCACCTAAGCGGTCACTTAGCTTCAACGCTCGTTCTAAATTTACACGGCTGCCTGAGCGTAATCGTCCCAAGTTGGTTTTACGCATTGTTTCCGGAACCGCATCCACGAGAAAACTGTTTGCGTCAAAAGCCACAACGGTCAGACAAACACCATTTATGGCAATACTGTCCCCAATTTTAACGTCTGTTAGGACTGTCTTGGCGCGCAGACGCAGATGCGCACTGTGTTCCTCAGACACAACCCGTTCTACCGTTGCCACTTCTTCCACCAACCCTGTAAACACGACCCTTCACCCCCTGTCTCGTCCCGCTGTTCAGAGTCCTGACCGTCAACTCAGTCTGTCTCCATGGGTCCGGCACTTGTGTAAATTAACAGAACTAGATGAAACGAAACGGAACTCACACGTCGTCATATTTGAGCGTTCCCCGCAAACACAAGTCTGGTCCAATCTGTTCCCAAGTCACATTTTGCACAGAGACAGCGTCCGTCATTAGGGTCGGGCCAAGTCCAGCCAACACGGGAATTCCTCCGCCAAGAATTTTTGGAGCGACAAAATACACGAGTTCATCAATCAACTGCTGCCGCAGCAGTTGCGATACAATTGTCGCTCCCCCTTCCACCAACAGCTCATTAATTCCTCGTGCTGACAGTTCAGTCAACGCCTCCTGCAAGGGAACATGACCCTCAGGAGTAGACGGCAGAGCAACCACTTTCACATTTCCCGGGTTTACCTCTTCCAGCGCGTGAGTACGATGAGGACTGGCCCGCTCCGTAGTGTAGAACAGTGTCTGCCCTGGTTCCTGCAACACTTTGGCTGACACGGGTGTACGCAATGTGGAGTCAAAGACAACGCGTAACGGCTGTCTTTGCTGACTGTTCCCAAACCGGTCAGTCAGCTGAGGATTGTCTGTAATGATGGTCTGAACACCCACCGCAATAGCAGGGATACGCCGCCGCAGGGCGTGGACGGCGTGCCTTGCTTCCGGTCCTGTCACATAGCGGCTGTCTCCAGTCTCCGCCGCAATATATCCATCCAAAGTCGCGGCAGCCTTCCAGACGATGAGAGGTCTGTCTTTCCTTATCCAGCAAAAGAATGCACTGTTAAGAGCCCTCGCCTCTGCTTCAAGAACTCCGACTTCAACCTCAATACCAGCGTTACGCAGTCTTTGAATACCTGCACCGGATACCTCTGGATTCGGGTCCTGTACCGCAATGATAACCCGCTCAACATTTGCTTCCACCAAGGCATTTGCACAAGGAGGCGTCTTGCCGTAGTGGCTGCAAGGTTCCAGCGTGACATACACTGTGGATCCAACTGCTTTATCGCCAGCCATGTTTAGTGCATTAATTTCCGCATGGGGACCCCCTGCGTATAGATGGGCTCCAACTCCTACAATTCGTCCGTCTCTCACGATGACGGCGCCTACCAGTGGATTGGGCGTCGTTTGACCGCGGGCTGACTCGGCCAACCGAAGTGCAATTTTCATGTAGTGTTCATCCACTGTGCTTTCCAGCAATTTAAAAAGCCCCCTGAACAACGATTCCAGGGGGGCATACTTCGAACACTGTATCTAATCCTGAACGCAGAAAGAATGCAAGCCAACAAGCTTCTGAGCCTAGACTGACGCGCTTGTAGCCACACACATTCAATCTAACAGGCGCAACTCGCCTGTCGTCAACGTTCTCCTTCTACTATCCGGACTATACCGTCGGTACTGGACTCTCACCAGTTCCTGCCTTGCGGCTCGTGGACTTCGCATCTGCGTCACCACCGATCGGGAATTGGCACACCGTGCCTCACCCTGCCCCGAAGGAATCGTATGCGGTTTTACAGAAAAACCTCTGCTATTCCGATAATAGTTCACTCTGAAATACAAATCAAGAGAAGCGATGTCGCGACAGACCTGCATGCTGCACTGTCTTTGCGAACTAAACCAGCTACACATTCGTATGCATTCTGATCTCAGTCAACAAAAAAATTGGCACAGCCTCTAACGAGGATGTGCCGTCTAGGGGAAAAGGGTTAACCTGACTATAGCATTATGCATTCAATGAAACATCAAACTTTTGTCCCGAAGCAAGTCAGACCTTTGTCCATTCTTGACCTGTATATGGTATGGTTTCACCCAATATTTTCGGTGTATTTTTTAGAAGACAGCGCTTAGCTGCCCTTTTTGGTACGAATAATGCTTTCCGTCTGATACAGCACCTTGGAATGCGGCGGGATACTCGACGTCACCCACGCATTACTTCCAATTACGCTGTGATGGCCAACCACTGTATCGCCGCCGAGAACGGTCGCATGTGCATAGAGCACGACACCTTCTTCAATGGTGGGATGCCGTTTTGCACTTCGAAGCATAAACCCTTTTTCGTCGCGAGGAAAGTATAACGCTCCAATCGTGACTCCCTGGTATATTCGTACATGGTTCCCCACCACAGCGGTTTCTCCAATCACGATGCCGGTACCGTGATCAATCATGATTTTCCGCCCAATCTTTGCCCCAGGATGAATATCTATTCCCGTCACGCGATGAGCGTATTCTGCCATCATGCGCGGTAACAGTGGAATGTTCAACTCGAACAGGATGTGAGCCATGCGGTAGATTCCCAGCGCCATAATCCCCGGGTAGGTCAGCAAAATTTCATCGTAACTCGCCGCAGCAGGGTCGCCGTTAAAAGTCTCATCCACGTCTTCGTATAAGCGTTCCTGCAGTTCAGGAAAGCGTTCAACGACTGCATCTGCCATTTGGTGCGCAACGACCAGAGACTCTGCGCCTTCTGCCACTTGATCGATGCAGCGCTGGAACATCGCACGGTGTATCTGGGCGGTCAGTATATCGTATATCCGTTCCAAGCAGGTCTCAACGGTATCGCCCTCTGCAGGCGGGTAATACGTCGGCAGAATAACATGTCTCATATAATGATGCAGACGCTGAATCTCGTGCGGTTCAGGGTGACAGGTACAACCCTCAAACCAAAGATTGCAGGATTTCTGCAGTTTCGAGGCTATTGTCTCACGATCCACCATTTCACACTCCTTCTCCTTGCACTAAACATAGTATAGTCACTTTTAGCATGTATGTGCAAAGGACAGATATTACTAAACGGTGACCATATCTTTTCGCTATTCCTAAATTCTATCAGGAAGGCAGCCCCCTGTGAACTTAGAGAACGGCGTTCGGCACAAAGGTCAGATAAAGCAATGTGAAGTTCAGCAGCAAAATGAGACCCGTAATTCCCGTAACAGCAACGGTGACCCAACGAGGGTTCACCAGGTTTCCCATCAGTTTCTTGCTTTTCGTAAACTGTATGAGAGATATCAAAGGTGCCGGTAACGCCAGGCTCAGAACAACCTGACTAAGAATCAGCGCCTTTGTAGGCGATACCCCAAGTGCAACGATGACTACCGTAGGTATCATTGTAACAAGTCGGCGAATCCAAATCGGAATGGAAAATCCGACAAATCCTTGCATAATGACTTGACCGGCCATGGTTCCAACCGCGGAACTAGATAATCCGGAAGCAAGCAAGGAAACAAGAAACACCCCTGCGGCAGCCGAGCCCAACAATGGGAAGAGAGTTTTGTAAGCCGTCGTGATATCGGCCACCCCGGTATGACCAGTTCCATGAAATACAACCGCCGCCATATACATCATGGCCAAATTCACCAACCCGGCGATGGTCATAGCGACAATGACGTCCATTCGCTCAAATTTGTAGATCTTCAGGGCCTCTTCCTTCGTTTCCGGCCGAATCCTCCCTTGCGTCAACCCTGAATGCAAGTAAACTGCATGAGGCATTACCGTGGCACCGACCACGCCTACAGCCAACAACACGCTTTGATTATCTCCGAGCCAAGGAATTGCAAGGCGATGCAACATTGGCAAGAATTCCGGTTTCGAGAAAATCGTCTCTGCAAGGTACGACAACGCAATCACACCAAGTAACACGCCAATCGCAATCTCTAGGGGCCGAAATCCATAACGTTCTAGCATCAGCACCAAATACGTGGCCACACCCGTTATTAGCGTGGCAAACAACAAAGGTATGTGAAACAGCAGATAGAGTCCCAAACTGGCACCTAAGAATTCGGCAACATCCGTCGCCATGGCCGCAATTTCTGAAATCACCCAAAGACCAACCGAAACCCAGGGTCGATAATGTTCTCTGCACATCTCGGGCAAGTTCTTTCCTGTGGCAATGCCAAGTTTAGCAGACAAACTCTGAATTCCCATGGCCATCAGGTTTGCAAGCAAGACCACCCACATCAGTTTGAAGCCGTACAAGGCTCCTCCTTGAATATTAGTGGCATAGTTGCCCGGGTCAACATAGGCAATTGCTGCAATCATTGATGGGCCTATAAAAGGCAACAGCGCGCGGATTCCTCGTCGCTTACCTTGTATGGCAAGCCGGCCGGATGTAACTGCCCGTTCTGACGCAGACGTACGGTTGCGCATAATACTTTCACTCATCCTCCATGTCTCCTTTGCGAAGGCAGCTTACGGGCAAATCCCGTTCATCAACTGTTGTGTACGTCTTTAACGTTCAATACGCATCGTTCACCACACGCCAAATTTTTTCGCTCCCGACAATAAGTTTCCCTAAGGAAACTTCTACTGTGCATTATAGACCTTCTCTCGCTATTTGTGAAGAGTAAAAAAACTGTTACATTTTAAGGACCAAGGTAAACGCAAAGAGGAATCTGATTCTCAAATACAACCATGCTATAATGACGATGATGGACTCTAATTGGAAGGAGTATGCCCTGTTGACCCAATCATTTGATACTTATTTTGAACAACAACGCGATAAACATTTGCGGGAACTATTTGAATTTCTGCGATTTCCAAGTATTAGCACGCAGCCTGAGCATGCGCAGGACGTCGCTGCTTGTGCTGAGTTTTTGAGTGACAAAATGCGGAACATTGGCTTTGAGAATGTCTCGCTGATGCCCACCAAGGGTCACCCGGTTGTTTACGGGGACTGGCTTCATGCAGAGGGTAAGCCCACAGTTCTGGTGTACGGGCATTACGACGTTCAACCGGTCGATCCCGTTGAGCTATGGGACTCTGCACCGTTCGAACCAGAGATTCGCGACGGAAAATTGTATGCAAGAGGTGCCTCAGACGATAAAGGGCAGGTGTTTATGCACCTCAAGGCTTTTGAAGCTCTGTTTGAAACCAACGGAGAACTACCGGTAAATGTGAAGTTCTGCTTTGAAGGTGAAGAGGAAATTGGAAGTTTAAACCTTCCTGAATTTGTCCGTCAACACCAAGAACTCCTGGCAGCAGACATTGTTGTCATTTCAGACACGACAATGCTTGGGCCGGACATGCCTTCCATTTGCTACGGCTTACGAGGATTGGCGGGGCTGCAAGTAGATGTCAAAGGTGCCAAAGGCGACCTGCACTCAGGGCTATACGGCGGTGCCATTCAGAACCCTCTACATGCTTTGGTACATATCCTGGACAGCATGCACAACGATGACGGCAGTGTCGCTGTCGAAGGATTTTACAACAGTGTGACTGATTTGACCCCAGATGAAAGGTCCGCCTATGCAACTCTTGGCAGCAACGATGCTGAACTCATGAAAGAACTGGATGTCCCAGCTCTCTATGGTGAAGCGGGCTATACGCCGAGAGAACGGATTTGGGGAAGGCCGACATTAGAAATCAACGGCGTCTATGGGGGATATCAAGGAGAAGGAACAAAAACGGTGATTCCAAGTGAAGCACACGCTAAAATCACCTGTCGTCTGGTTCCAGCCCAGGACCCGGATGACATTCTCGACAAAGTCGAGGCTCATGTGCAAAAACACACGCGACCTGGTGTCAAATCCACGGTCATCAAAACAGACCGAGGGAACGCATACTTGACGCCCTTTAATCACCCTGCTATTCAATTGGCAGCAGAATCCTATGCAAAAGCGTACGGAAAACCCGCTTCATTTAGTCGCATGGGCGGATCTATTCCTGTGGTGGACACTTTCTCAAGTGTCTTAAATACGCCCGTCGTTCTAATGGGATTTGGTTTAGAAAGCGAAAATTTTCACGCACCAAATGAACATTTTACACTTTCCAATTTTGACAGGGGACTTCGCACTCTGTGCTACTACTGGTTGGGTCTGGAGGACGCCCTGCGTTAAGGAGGACGCGCCTTGAACACGGTACTTACTGTTGCTCTCGTGATATCCTGGCTGCTGCTGTTGTATTTCCTGTTCTTGTTTGAACGAATGGAACAAAAACTGACATCTCTGTCTGTCGTTCAACAACAATTGCTGAGAATGCAGTCTGCCATGGCAGAAAAACTTCAGGTGGAATCTCCTGAAGATGAACTTATGGATGAAATTCAAACGCTTGTAAAAGACGGAAAGACCTACGAAGCCATTCAGGCTTACCGTAAAACCCGTGGAGTCTCCACACGGGAAGCCCGCGAATTTGTACAACGTTTCAAGTAACCTGCTTAAACAATGCAAATGCGCCGATTTAGCAATCAAGTCGGCGCATTTCTTTTCTTCTCGAACCTAGAACAAGACATTCCTTTAGAGCAGGACTTTCCTTGCCTAGCTTAATGAATCTACTTGCCACTTACTTCACCTATCAAACTGACGATTAATTTCCTCTTCAACAAAGATGTTCAGTACCTTCAGATGAGTACCCTTCATTCCAAGTGATCTACTCTCAATGGTTCCGGCGCTCTCAAGCTTACGAATGCTGTTAACAATCACAGAGCGGGTTACACCATGCTCATCCGCAATCTGACTGCTTACGACAATACCGTCTTGTGAGTTACGGACTGCATCCAGCAGATACTTAGCTGCCTGTAATTCAGAGAAACTCAGAGACTCAACAGCCAAATGGGCAAGTGCGCGTTGGCGCCCCTCTTCTTCTTTGGCTTGCTGCCTTGCATGCACAACCTCCAGTGCAACAATCGTGGCACTGTATTCCGCAAGCACCAAGTCTTCGTCTTCAAAGGGCGAAGATGACCTGGCAAACACAATGGTCCCCTGACGCTCGCGCGTTCCAACAACTGGTGCCACAATGATATGCTTCGACCGGAATGATTCATTCTCTTCCGGTGAGAACACGTAGAAAGGTTCTTTGTCCTTCAAGTTCACTACTGTATCTTCGACGCGCAGCAGATGTTTGTTGAAATCACCGGGGAAACGCTGTTCCTCGGTCATGATTCGCATCCACTCGTCAGTTAAGGCATGCTCCACCACACCATATCCGAGAATTTTTCCTTTGCGGCCAACGATGTAGGCATTACACGTCATTACCTTGCTCAAAAACTCGGCAACGTCATGGAAATCTACGTGATCGCTGGAGGAGCGTAACAACTGCCCTAATTCCTGCACTTTTTCCAACAGTTTCAACATTCATTCTCCTATCAATCAAAGTCTTAAGCAGCATGGACATCCTGCTCTTCACATACTCTACCATAAAAATTTCAGAGTTTTCTATAGCCCGGGCACAATTCCCAAAAAGAATTCCTGATTTATTCAATCCTTGTTAATATCCTATACGAATTTTCTTACAAACAAACGTCCATACGAGAAACTTTGGACATAAGGTTGTCCGACGGGTCATAGATCTTAAGATAGTCCTACTTATGAAAGTCCTACGAAGGCGGCAGGAGGAATACTCAATGAATGAGACCCTACAAGTGTTCTTATTAATACTGGCCGCGTCCTTTATCTTTAGCACCCTCGTAAGTCGAATTCCACTCTTGCGTATTCCTTCAGCCATCGGTTATCTGCTGTTCGGCATACTGCTGCATGTTGACGTGATTACGCTATCCGGGGACGAGATGCGTTGGATCGATCAACTGGGTGATTTCGGCCTACTCTTTTTAATGTTCCTGTCGGGATTGGAAGTAGACGTTTCCCTGCTGCAACCGCAACTGTGGAGGAAACGAGGGCCGGGACCAAACCCTGTATATCTAAGTATCTCCATTTTTACATCAACCATGCTCATCAGTTTTCTATTTTCGCAAATTTTAGTCTTTGCAGGACTGGGGCCTGCTCACCCGTATATGCTGACCTTATTATTTGCAACCACGTCAATGGGCGTGATACTACCCATTTTAGAAGAAAATGGAACACTCCAAAGTACATATGGACAGACTCTGCTTCTTGCATCCCTTATGGCCGACCTGTCGACCATGCTGTTGGTATCCCTGTTCGTCAGTGTTCGTTCATCTGGCCAGGTAAGTGATTTTTTGTTTGCTCTATCAATTATCCCAATTGCTCTGGCTGTGTACTTTACTGCAAACTGGAGTCGCGGATTCCCAGTGGTCCGCGCACTGTTTCCAGACATTCAATCTCGAATGAGGGCTGTTATAGCTCTCATTAGCGCATTTTGTGCTTTAGCAGAGTTCACCGGTTCCGAACCAATCCTAGGCAGTTTTTTAGTTGGAATTCTGGTTTCTGCATTGCCGTTTGCCTTTAAAAAACGGATTAAAGATTACAGCCATGGCGTGGGCTACGGATTCTTCGTACCCGTATTCTTTATTTCCGTGGGCCTGAATTTTCATTTCGACAGTTTTCGCAATCCTGAAACCTGGATGTGGATAGTATTGCTCCTCGGGGTGGCATTCGTTGTCAAAATCATTCCTAGTTGGCAATTGCGAAAACACTTCGGAGCGCGCGGAGCGTTGGCGGGCGGGTTCCTGCTATCCGCCCGCCTGAGTCTTATTGTCGCCGCAGCAGACATTGGCGTACGAATTGGAACGCTGCCCGCATTTCTTGGCGGAGCTATCATCATTGTGGCCGTTCTGACCTGCTTGATTGCGCCGATTCTGTTCGTAGCTTTGGCACCTAGTCCTTTAGGCGATTGAGAACCAAGGAATACCCGTCTGCACCGTAGTGGAGACAGCGTTTCACTCGGCTGATGGTAGCAGTACTCGCTCCCGTTTCTACTTCTATTTGGTGATAAGTATTGCCGTCCTCCAGCATTTTTGCTACTTGGAGACGTTGCGCCATGGACTTTATCTCACCAATTGTGCAGATGTCGTCGAAAAAACTGTAGCATTCCTCTACACTCTTTAGCGTCAACAATGCCTCAAATAACTGCGTCGTTTCAGGGTCCTTGATTTTATCCAGCGGCAATGCTTTCACCCTTTACAGTATTAAACTAATTGCAAATCCATCGTAGCACACTCAAACGAACCTGGAAACATAAAGTTCTCATCATGGGTACGACATTACAAAACCAGGGAACAAACCATGACAGTTGTTAGCAAACTTTCTCAGTGCAGTTCGAGCATTAACTCTTCCGGGTGTTCAATCAGGTTTTTCACGTGGTTCAAGAAGCGAACGGACATGGCACCGTCAATCACGCGGTGGTCAAAGGAAAGAGACAGTGTCATGATATCCCGAATTACGATGTCGTCTCCGCGCACCACAGGCTTGCGTTGAATCGGGTGTGTTCCGATAATGCCGACCTCGGAGTAGTTCAAGATTGGCGTGATAAACAGGCTGCCAATAGGACCCATGTTTGTAATCGAAAAGGTACTCCCTCTCAGGTCTTCCTGAGCCAATGTGCGATTGTGGACACCTGTTGAAAGCCGATAAATCTCCTCGCCAACCTCACGAATCGACAGTCTGTCAGCATTGCGCACCACAGGGACAAACAGACCGTCTGGTGTATCCATGGCAATGCCAATATGGTATTCCGGCAACAACACGACTTCTTGCGCTTCATCGTCCAATCTAGCATTAAAGTAAGGGAAGACCTGCAACGCCGAGACTAAGGCTTTGATAATGAACGGAAGGTAGCTGACTCGTTGACCTTCTTTTTCCAACCGTTCATTCCACCGGTCTCTCAATTTCACAAGTGACGTCGCTTCGCAGTCATCGAATGCCGTTACATGAGGTGCCGTAAATGCAGACTTTGTCACTCGCTCAGCAGTGGCGCGGCGGACACCGCGGAATGGAACTCGTGTAGGTGTGCGTTGGTCTGACGCGTCAGCCGGAGTCAAGCGCTGTTTGCTCGGAGTATGCAAGCGGCGGACGGAATCCTCATCTGCGCCCACCTGTAGCGCCTTTTCAGACGACCGCTTGCGGGCAGTGGACTTCGCTTGATGTACTACATCCCACAGCAATGCTCCGTTTTCGGAGAGGCTTCGTTGCGCATCTTGGGAATGAACCAGTGCCTGGTGTTCTTGAATGTAGCGCTCAATATCAGCCCGCTCAATCCGGCCATTGGGGCCCGATCCCGTCACCGCACTCAAATCAACGGCCATCTCCCGAGCGAACTGCCGAATTCCCGGTGTGGCGTTGACGTGGTCACTGTCAGCTTTTGGGGACGTGTTTTGACTTGCCTCTTGGGCCGGTTCGTTCTCTCCCCCCTGAGATTTGGAAGACTTTGAAAACAGTTTTCTTTTCCCAAAGGGCACATCTTCATCATCTATAACCACTAACAGTTCGCCCACTTTCACGAGAGTTCCGGAAGGCGCCTTAATTTCCTGAATGTAACCGGTATTGGGGGCTTGCAATTCGACCAGGGCTTTATCTGTTTGCACTTCTACCATCGGCTCGTACTGTTGTACCCGTTCCCCCTCCTGAGCCAGCCACCGCACCACTTCGACTTCTGTAATGCCTTCCCCTGTGTCAGGCAAATGAAACTCTATCACGGCGCTCTCACCTCTCGTGTGTCTTCTGCTAATAATTCGTTCGTTACTGATACACCATTGCGACTGGTGAAAGCTCACGCAGGCCGCTGCAGGTGCAGATCTTCTCTATTGTTTCGATGTACACCGTCAACGTCAATACCTGAATACGTTCTTGGAGTCGCCGACTCGGACCGCAGAGACTACAGCCTCAAGCAACTGTAACCGTTTTCAGGGCTTGGCATTAAAGAAGTCCATCCTATACAGCAAGCGTATGCAACACCAATTATGCAATGCCAGTATTCTGAATTAACGGTGTAAGGACTCTACCGTATGCATCATATGATGCAGTTCATCCAAACGAACCTCAAACTCAGTTCGTACATCCTCGTCTGCTGTCTTCAACTCATCTTCAATGCTTTTCATTCGCCGTTGCAGACTTCGGCTGACTTGACGAATAGCGTCCGCATAGCCAATTTCTTCTTCTGTGGACACGGTGACACTCCTCCCGCCCTTCGCACTCCTCAGACACGATTACCTGTATTGTACCCAATCAGTCCAAACAATGATAGTTTATCTACGTGCCCTGGCTGAAACGGCTGAGGACCCATTGTAATTTTCCCAAGAAGTTCATCTAGTCACCCTGTCCTTCTCCGAGCAGAATACTTAAAGGTACCCCCAGTGCAAGTGCAATCCGTCGCAACTTCGTGACATTGGAGCCCCGCACTCCAGCCTCAATGGCATAGATATAACTGACGGATACACCTGCTGCAAGAGCCAGTTGCTTTACAGTCATGGCCTGAGACAGTCGTACTCTTCGAACACGTTCCCCAATTTTATTCATACTTAATCCGCACCACTCTTCCTTTTCCTCTATAGTAGAAATTATAGCGGAAAGGGAGTGATTTTTCGACTTTGTTTCCTTATTGTAGAAAAAATAAAGCGCTTAGGGAAATTTTGTAATCCAATGACCATTGAACTACAAGTTTATCTACTTTAAAGCAATAGGCTGTGCTTTATAGACTGGTGAATCCAGTAACTTGCTGAATCCAGATGGTGAGCCATTTAATTTCATTTGTTACGAGCAGAAGTCCCATAACAACAAGCAGCCAGCCGCCGACTCTAGACACGACTTCCGTATATTTCAGTAGCGGTCGGATTGAGACCAAAGTGACTGCAAAAACCAGAAACGGAACAGAGAATCCGAGTGCATAGGCCACCATGTACCACGTTCCAATTGAGGGATTCGCCATTACGAGGGCTAAGACAGACCCTAAAATGGGGCCAATGCAGGGTGTCCAACCTGCTGCAAAGATAACACCAACCCCAACCGAACCGAGGTATCCTAAAGGTTTATTGACCGGAAAGCGTATTCGACGTTCCTTCATCAACCAACTGCTCTTAATGATGCCAGCCATAAAAAGACCCATTATGACGACCAAGACACCGCCGACGATGCGGATTGAGGATTGGTACTGTCGCAACAGACTCCCGACTTCCGTCGCGCCCCAGCCTAACAAAACAAACAGCATGCTTAAACCGATAACGAACGCGAAAGCATGTGTCAATGCTCTTACACGCACTGGCCGTGTTACATTACCGCTTTTTATATCCTGAAAGGATATCCCGGATATATAGCCTAGATACGATGGAAACAGGGGGAGCGTACATGGAGACACAAACGATAATACGCCAGCTCCAAACGCTACCCAGACAGAAAGTCCTGCAGTCAATGAAGTCTCCTCCCATCACCAGGCCGGAAAATACCCTTGCCTGTATGGTTTACATGCTCCACCATAGCAGATTGTGTTGCATCGAGAAAGGGGCATGCAACTTTTAGTGTGATGGTTTTATCAGCCGCTTGCCCCGATTCGCCTCTGCTTCAACAGGAAGTATGATGCGAAAAGTGGTTCCCTTATTCTTCTCACTTTTTACGGAAATCTGTCCATGATGTGCTTGTACAATCCACGCCCCTATTGCCAAGCCAATGCCGCTGCCTGCGCTTTGCATCTCAGCAGATGAGGACCGGTAAAAGCGGTCGAATATGTGGGGAAGGTCGGATTCGTCAATTCCGATGCCCGTATCTTTGACTTTTATCATGACATCGTGGCGGAACTTCTGAAGTTCAACGACCACTTCTCCGCGCGCAGGAGTGTATTTAAGCGCGTTGTCCAGTAGGATGGTGAGCAACTGGCGAATTCGGCGTTCATCACCAAAAACCATGACTCTACCTGAAGAATTTTCGACAATGAGTTCAATGTTTTTTCTTACCGCAACGGACCGTAATCCTCGAACGGTCTCTTGGACTAAAGCTTCTAACTGCACTTGCTTCAAGTTCAGTTCAGTTGCTCCCGACTCCATTCTCGCAAGCGTCGACAAATCGCTAATCAGGCCTGTGATATAATCTGTTTCTTGAATGCTTTCTTGAAGCGCCTGTTGAACCGATTTCAGGTTTTCGTCCGACTGCGCAAGTTCAAGTGTACCGTGCAGAATGGTAAGCGGTGTACGCAATTCGTGCGCCGCATCATTGACAAAATTGCGCTGTCTCGTGAGTGCAGAGCGAATCGGGTTCAGTGACCACCGTGCCAGTATATAAGTGAGAGGATAAAGCAAAATAATGCTCCCCAGTCCCAAGTACAAATCAATTCGCCCCAGGGTTTCAATGGTCTCATCAACAATATGGATAGAACGAATACTAACCATGGTTCCTAAGCGTCCTTGACTCGTGTACACTGGTCTGGCACCCAACAAAACGGGTACCTTTTTAATGGAACCTGCCATCCACACATGTCCACTGGAATGTAAGGAACGATTTAAAATTTTGTCGACTAGGGGTTTTAATGAACCCGTCGCATTGGTAACACTTAAATCTTTCACCATGACACGCCCATTTGCGGCAATCATCCAAGTTGCTATCATTTCCGGTGAATGCTCAATCTTTGCGCGAACACGCTTGTCTTCCACATTGTCCGGAGCCAGTATTTTCTTTGCTTCAGGTAATTTTTGTACCCATTCCGCCTGTATTGATTGATACATGGGAGCCATCACCGATCGCTTTAAAATCACATAGGTGACACCCATAACCAGGCTTTCAAAACCAAGAAAGGCAATCATATAGAACACAATCAGTCGAATTTGAATTCGACGCAAAAGTTTCCTCTCGCTCAGTGCCAAGCTTTTCTTCATGATTTCATCATATACCCCATCCCCCGCACGGTCTTTATCAGGGATTTATCTTTTTTGTACTTCCTAATTTTTGCCTCAGTCTGGCGATAACAGACTCCACCACATTGGCAACCGGGTCAGAATCAGTTGACCAAACTCTGTCCAAAATCAGTTCCCTTGTCAGAACACGGTTGACATTTCTCATGAGCAGTTCCAACAGTGCGAACTCTCTGCGGGTCAGGTTCAAATCTTCCCCCGCTTGTTTGACAACAAACTTTCCTGGATAGAGTTCTATATCGCGCACCTTAAGCACGGTCGTATCTTCATAGTCAGGAGGCCTTCTGCCCAAAGCAGCTATTCTAGCTTTCAGTTCGTCAAACGAAAACGGTTTGGTGAGATAATCATCCGCGCCTGCTGACAACCCCGTGACTTTATCGTCAATGCTATCTCGCGCTGTCAACATAATGATGGGGACAACCAGTTGTGCAGACCGAATTCGTTTGCACAGAGTTACCCCGTCTTCGTCCGGAAGTTTCACGTCCAACACAACCAAATCATAGTAGCCGTCTGTTAGTAACTTCCAGCCATTTCCGGCTGTATGGGCCACATCAACAACGTGGCCCATATTGCCAAGTCCTTTATTTAAGAGAGAAGCAATTTTTCTGTCATCTTCAATAACCAACAACTTCACACGGGTTCGCCCCCTCATTTCGCAAGTCTCGATGTCTCTAAAGTGGATGCCTAGTGTAGTTGTCATCGGTATCCACAATCATACCACGAGAACATCGAAATCTGGCCCGGGAAACGGTGTGAAGCTTATTATTCATAAACCTAGTGCAACGAGGCACCTACGCCAAATGGATTTTCTTCATGACCGAGTAGTCGTGCTTCGACACTGTTACAAGCCATTGCTCTTTGGGCTTTGTCACGTAGACTTTCCATACACTGTGGCCACCTACCGTATCCGTGGCCAGCTTATTGACACGTCCGCCGCCAACAGCTTGAGTAGCGACGACCCCCGCCTGTCGGATGTGATAAGTCAACATCGCACTACGGTTAGACTTGTACGACGCTGTAGGATTGTTGACCGCAATTGGAGCATCATTGGGCAAGGAGACAGCAGAGGGACTGCGAGGTACGCCGGATGCTCCGGCTTGTAACTGTGCAGATGAAGACAGCAGCAACATAGGGCTGACCGCACCTAGCAAAACTGCTCCTGCAGCACCGACCAACCAACCTAAATGTCTTTCCATTTACCATCCCTCCTAGCGTTGAATGACATCACTATAACCAGAAAAGATGACAGAAAGATGATAATAATGGATTCCACGTTTGTGTAAACAACTGAGAAATCGCTATAATTAAGGAGGGGGGTTAGGGGCATGTCCATTGGCGAGAAAATAGCAGCATTGCGTAAGCAGAACGGATATACTCTACAAAAGCTTCAAGAGTTAACAGGGATTTCTCTGAGTCACTTATCAGCAATGGAGAACGGCGTACGTCCCAACCCTTCGTTCCACTACATGGAACGCCTTGCTAAAGTGTTCCATGTGCCCTTGACCTATTTCAGTGACGAATTACATGACCCTGAAGTCATCTTGGTTGCGGAGCGCCTGCAAGAACTCTATGACAAGGAGACACGAGAGTTCCTGATTTCCGAGTCTTCACGTCCGTACCTGGCACTGGTTAAAGAACTGGCGAGGAATCAGGAGACACGCAATCCCCCTGAAATTTTAGAGGCTATTGTTCAATTCCTCCGAAAACAAGCTGCTGACAAGGCAGATACGTAAGTGCTTTAGAGAGACACCCGATACAACCGAGACAACCAAATGCCAGACGACCAACTAGCATGATTGCAAATTAGGCATCACATGGAACGAATCAGTCTTTGGCAGGCGGAATGCTTACATGGGAGTTGTCATAGTCATCTGCAGTGACAGCATCCTGTGCCAGCGCCTCCCAGTCTACTTCTTGCGCGCGCAGTGATTGCTCAACGACTGAATAGCGCCCGTCGTCATTTTCCTTTAACGTAACGTAAGCGGCAAACGGAAGTGTTTTTCGAAAGCGAAAAGTTGCATCAGCCAACGATATGCGAATCTGTCCATCCTCCACCGTTTGTGCCCATACAAGGTGGCGAGCAAACCAGTGAAAAACGGATCCTACTCTAGTGAAACGAACAGCAAACAGCAAGGCCTTTTCATCGCGGTCTTTCCATCTCCAGTGAATCTCACGACTTAGTTCTCCCGAAAAGCTCACTTTTCCACCCATCAGCTCCCGCTCACTTTCAGCGACAAAACTCCACCACCACGGAAGCGGACCGGGAATTGTACTAACAGCCCAGTTGGAGGGAAACTGCTTGCGAACTTTTTCATGGACAAGCGCCGCCTGAATACTCCGCACTGCAAGATACACCAAGACCAGACTCCCAAAGAAAAAGACAGAGCGAGCGGCTGACCAAACATGAGTCAGTACGAGTATCCAGCCAAGGAAACCACTCACAACCATCACCGCGTCAACAATAAACAGTGCGTCCAACGCCCATCTTCGTTTTGAGAACGGCCACAACGCTTGAGTTCCATATGCTGTAAGGACATCTAATCCTACGTGAATAACAACACCAGCAAACGCCACAAGGTAAAATACCCCAAACTGACGCGGCCACCAAATAGAAAGTATAAGTGCAATCATCAGAGGCCATATGAACCACGCTGGCACACTGTGAGACAAAGCCCGGTGCTGCCGCAGATATGAGACAGGCCCCCTTGCCAAGCGTACAGCATAGTCAAAATCCGGCGCTTCAGAGCCAACAATGGCCGCAATGCATACGCCTGCAGCCACACTCGTGTGCACCTCGGAACCCGCTAACGCAATCCACGTTCCGTAAATGCCCAGCCCCCATAATCCGTGTGTCACATTATCCAACGTTATTCCCCCAATGCCGCTTCACCCTACAGTATAACAGTATCCCCGTTGGTCAGGCTTGTCTCAAAAACGGGTATTTCACTGCACAGTCACGAGGCAGTCATACAATTCTCGCAGTATCCGTAAACTTCAAAGCGATGACTGACCGTCTTAAACCCTTTAATTCGCTCATTTAATTCTTCCATAGGACACTGGTCGAGAGCAAATGTTCTTCCGCAACCCAGACAAATCAAATGATGATGGTGTCCATCACGACATGTCAACCGGTATCTTGCGGCATCCTCGTTAAATTCCATGGTCTCAATTACCCACTGGTCTACCAAGAGTGCCAGTGTTCGGTAAATGGTATCAAAGCTTACATTCGGGTACTTCTCTCGCACTTCATCAAAGACTTCTTTTGCTGATAAATACTTGTCCCGTTGCTCCACAAACAAGTCTATAATTGCCTTTCGCTTTCCTGTGAACTTAAAGCCGGCTCGTTTCAGATACGCAAGGATCTCATCAGGCGACTTATTTCGGAAATCCACAATATTTGACCTCCCTGCATGGAGTACAAAGATCTGCCGCATGCTTGCATTGTAACCTAAAATCCAATGTGCAGTAAATCGGAATCATACTTATTTACAAATCGGAATCGTTCTGATAAACTCAGTTCGCGGCAATTTGGCGATGCCATCGTCAATGCAGCACGGGAAAGGTTGTTTGAGAGGAGGCAGGGCATGAAACGCAAGACCAACAGTGCTGACAAACAAGGGAATCTGCCTCGAACGGCGCGGCGGGCCAATCAAGCAGCAATTCACGGGACACAAGTCCGTATAAAAGCACGCAGAAAACTGATACAATCGACCAAACTTGCCGCTGTTACTGGCACTCTTGCTGCAACACTCCTCGGCTGTAACACAGAGCACGCTTCCGTTGGGTTCGGCAAAACAGGGATGATTGAGGCCGTCGGTGCAGAAGCGCAGTACAGCAATGTCATCAAAGCGATTGGCGGCAAATTTGTGCGAGTATCTACAATGATTAACAATCCCAACGTTGATCCACATGATTTTCAGGCAGGAACCAACGATGCAAAAAAGGTGGCTCAAGCCACACTCGTAGTGCAAAACGGTCTTGGCTATGACAGTTTTATGACACAACTGGAATCGGCTACGCAAAATCCGAAACGAACGGTGATTGAGGCCGGGACACTTGTGCGCGGAACCGCAGGAAAAACTAATCCCCATGTTTGGTACAAACCGGGTGAAATGAACAAGGTAGCAACCGCCGTTGCTTCCGCCTTAATCAAACAGGATGGCGCACACAAGCAGGTATATGAGAAGAACTTAAGCAAATTTCAGACATCAATGCACACCTGGCAGAGCCAGATTCAAGACTTACGCAAACACTACCGCAACGCCCCCGTTGCGGTGACCGAACCTGTGGCTGATTACCTATTGCATGCCGGCGGACTGCAAATTAAGACGCCATGGTCCTTCGAGGCTGCAGTAATGAATGGCATTGACCCGTCTCCGGAAGCAATTCGTACGGAAAAGAACCTCTTGACAAAGCATCTGGTAAAGCTTTTGATATACAACCCACAGGCTACAGATACCGTTAGTGAGTCTTTGCTGAAACTGGCGAGGGAAAACCACATCCCGATTGTTGCTGCCTATGAAACCCTTCCGCCCGGTTACGATTATGCAAGCTGGATGACTGCAGAAACAAAAAACATTGAGAATGCCCTTAGAACCGGGCAATCAACGGAGACGATGATAAAATGAAGACTCCAAGCGAACTGTTTCAAGAACAGCACCGAATCGATAAAAGAATCGTGCTTAAAGCGACCAACCTCTCGGTCAGCATGGGTTCCGATCAACTCCTTGAACATCTAACTGTGGAGATCCAGGCTGGTGACTTCGTTGGCCTGTTAGGTCCAAACGGTGCCGGAAAGACAACGTTACTGAAGGTATTCCTCGGTCTGTTTCCACCTGCCGACGGAGATGTTGAAGTGCTGGGTCAACCTGTTCACAGAGGGCACCGGAAAATCGGCTATGTCCCTCAGAAAATTCACTTGGAGCAAGATACGCCATTGACCGCCCGCGATTTGGTGGGTCTGGGTCTGGACGGTCATCTATATGGCTTTGCACTGCCAACAAAGCGACGCAGAGATCGTATCACTGAAGCCCTGGCGGCAGTGGATGCTCTCAGCTACCAACATGCAGCCGTCGGTCAGTTGTCCGGAGGGCAACAACAGCGTTTGTTGATAGCCCAGGCACTGGTCTCCCGTCCCGAAATCATGTTGCTGGATGAGCCTCTTGCAAATCTCGACATAAAAAGTGCAAATGAAATTGTCCAATTGCTGGGCCGTCTTGGCAAGACTCGCAACTTGGCCATTGTTTTGGTCGCCCACGACGTAAACCCGTTGCTCGGTGTCATGAACAAAGTGCTGTATCTGGCCAGGGGCCGCGGGGCCATGGGACCTGTGAATGACATCATTCAAAGCGAGGTGCTGAGCCGTCTTTACGGATATGATGTTGAAGTTCTGCGGGTCAAGGGACGTATCATTGTGGTCGGCGGCCAGGAAACCAAGGGGACTGTGGAGGACCTGACGGGATGCTTACACTGTGACGGACAGGAGCAGACAGCACCATGATGACTGTAATACTTCATTCTTTAGCCGATCCCGCTGTCATTCGAGCCCTGTGGCTCGGCGCACTAATAGCGTTGACTTCTGCTGTCGCCGGAGTGTTCGTCATTATCCGCGGACAGTCCTTTGCAGGCCACGTTTTGACGGATATAGGTGTTACAGGTGCGTCTGGCGCATATTTGATTGGACAGAGTGCCTGGTATGGTTTCATTGGATTCGGCATCATGGCTGGCGCGGGCATCGAAGCAATCGGTGACAAAATCCGAAACAGGGACATTGCAACCGGCATTGCCCTCTCCTTCTCCCTTGGCATTGGCGCTCTGTTCCTGTACCTTGACACCCGGATTGCAGGAGGTGCATCAGCTGCCCAACTCGTACTGTTCGGTTCATTGTTTGCTGTTCAGTCGAAATTGGTGCCGTTGATTGCGCTCGTTTCGCTGGTTTCATTGATTCTAATTGGAGTTTTATACAGACCTTTGCTGCTCAGTTCACTCAGTCCTGAGGTTGCGGCTGCAAAAGGCGTGTCGGTAAGAATCATGAGTTTGCTGTTTATGTTGGCTTTGGCAATAACAGTAGAAAACAGCGCCCTAGTCATTGGCGCTCTGATGTCAACGGCCCTTCTGATTGGCCCGGCATCGGCTGCCGTTCATTTGACAAGACGCCCCCACCGTGCTCTCTTTTTGGCGGGCCTGATTGGAGTCCTGATTCTCTGTGCCGGTGTCGTACTGGCAGACATGAGTGTCTTCTTTCCTCCGCGCGGTCAAGGCTGGCCTGTCAGCTTCTTTATTGCCGTGTTGGTATTCCTGGTTGTACTGATGACGAGTCTGTTCACCCGCAGCAGGAATGGTCGCAGAGGTCTACGGAAACACAGCAGTCGTGAAGATGACCTTGCGCAGGACAATAAAAGTGACAGTTCACATGACCATGCACGTGACAATATACAGGATGCAAATTCCAACCATGGCCTCAGCGGCAACGGATTGCAACAGGAGGGCTCGCAATGAGCTGGCTTAGATTGATTTTTCAACCGGGTTTATTTACACAGCCGTTCATGGTACATGCATACACTGCCGGAACCATGATTGCCCTTTTATCTGCCTGCATCGGTGTTTTCATTGTACTTCGCAAATGGACCTTTGTAGCACACGCCATCCCGAAAATCGGTTTTGCCGGCGCTGCCGGTTCCATTTTAACCGGTGTCAACCCGCTTGTTGGCATTACGGTGTTTTCCGTGGCAGGCTCCATTGCCATTGGAAGTTGGAGTAAGAAGGGACGAAACGACGTTATCACGGCTCTGACACTGGTCCTCGCTTTAGGTCTAGGCGCATTATTTCTTGCGATTTCACAGACATTTGCCCAAAATGCCTATGCTCTGTTCTTTGGCCAAGTCGTGGGAATCAGTCTCAACGAGGTCCTTATCACGGTGGCTTTAGGGACACTCTGTCTGCTGGCGATGGTCTTACTCTACCGCCCCTTACTCCTTACGTCCATAGAGCGAGAGTGGGCACAAGCCCGCGGCGTCTTCGTGACAGCAATTGACGTCCTGTTTCTGATTGTGGCATCTGTCGCTGCAGCTTTGACCGTGCCGCTGATAGGCATACTTCTGAACTTCAGCCTACTGGTCGCACCTGCTGCTGCGGCAGCCCAACTGTCCCGTCGACCAGGTCAAATGATGATGTTAAGTATCGTGATTTCTGTTGGCAGCCTCTGGCTCTCTCTTTTGTTGGCATATGATATTGGCTGGCCCGTTGGTTTCTTTACTGCAAGCGTGACGACGACCGTCTACGTGTTTGCTAGAGTGCTCCGAGTCAGAACGGGGAGGTAACGAAGCGTACTTCCTGTTATGATAGAGTTGAAAGAAAATTCCGTATAATCCACTGAGGTATTGCCATGTGACTTGAGCTCAGGGAAGAGAGAGGGATAGGATGAAACGAAAGCTGCTGCCGCAAAAACTCTATACCACTATTGAACTTGTCATTCGCGTACTGGAAATTGCACTGTCACTGTTTCTTCTTGCAGGCGTGGTTACGGCCAGTGTCATGATGCTAGGTGGTCTTCACCACCTTATGTCGGCTGGCAACAATGCGAGTTTTCAACAGTTTCTCGACGACGCACTGCTGTATATCATTGGACTTGAAGTCGCATTGATGTTAATCAAGCATGACCTTCATCTGGTAGTAGACATCCTCATCTTTGCGATTGCCAGAAAGATGATTATGACGATGACAACCGGTGCAGACTTTCTTCTCGGCGCCATCGCCATTCTTGTCTTGTATACTGTCAAGAGCAACGGATTCAGAAACCTTATCCCAGACGGACTTCTATGGGGCAAAAAAGGAAAACCAGACGAAAATCTATAGGTGAATCACTTGCAACGTGTCCAGCTTGTCAACAGTGTTGCCAAAGCTGTCCTCGGCCTGCAGAAATAAATCCTTCCAGTCTCCATAATGCGGATAGTGTGTCAAAGCCAGCCGTTTCACTCCGGCATCTTTGGCCAGCTTTCCAGCCTGAACGCTGGTCAAGTGCCCGGCATTACGGGCGTTTTCCTCCTGGCCTGCGTACATGCTGGCCTCGCAAATGAACAAGTCAGCACCTTCAGCGTGACGAACCAAGCTATCCGCCCATGACGTATCCGCTGAAAACACAAAGGACTGTCCGTTTTTTTCAAAGCGTACGGCGAAACAGGGAACAGGATGCACTGTCGGAGCAAACGTGACCTGCCAGCCGTCCACATCCAAGACCGTGGTATCATCAATAAACATGACGTCAATGAGCGGTTCGTTTTGCAGCCCGTCAACGGTTGGAGAAGGCGACAGAGGCATATACATGGGCAGCTTATGCTGCCGTGCACCTGTTAATCTCGCCAGCAGCATGGCGTAGCCTAAGACGCCCAGATCAGCAACGTGATCGTGATGATGATGCGTTACAATCACCGCATCCAATTCCTCTACGGAACAAATTTTTTGCAGTTGAGCCAAAACGCCTGACCCGCAGTCAAGCAAAATCTTCTTGTGGTCTGTCTCAACCAAAAAACCGGTCGTGGCTTCTCCAGGTCCCGGATACGTTCCCCAGAAACCCAAAACGTGAATCTTCATTGTGCACCGCTCCTTCCTGTCTTTGCCCAGATCTGAATATACTGTCAACGTGTGAAATATGTAAGGTCTAGAGAGACAGGCACGAAGTTAGTACCCTACCTGTACCACAGCATTTACAATGACCATGTTATCGTTCTTGTCACCCTTATCTGGAAGCAAAATACCGCTGGATGCCTCGAGTCCGCCGGTTACTTTTCGATTGTGACTTGGCCGTACGGAAATACACCTTTCACAGCTGCCTCGTCGACATCCTGCCACGTGTCAGGTATGCCAAGCGTTACGTGAACTTGCATCTGGTTCAAGTCATGGTTTGGAAGCACCTGAGTGATACCAGGCATAGAATTGTGCCCAATTGCATTCTTACACGCCTTTACACAAGCCTTTGTTACGTCCTGACCATGTAAATCTATTCCCATACCAACTTCGATAAAAACAACTTGTTGCATCGTTTTACCTCCTCTGCGTAACTTCAATGTACCATCCCGTTACAATGGGCTCAAATGCACCCTCCACATCCCAAAACGCTACATTGCTATGCTACACTACAAGCAAACGGAGGAAACTGATATGAGTGTAAGTGAAATCCAGCTTGATGCATTTTCCACACTTCTCGGTATGCAACTGATTGAAACTGGTGAAGGCAGTGCCCGCGTGCAAATGACAGTACGAAAAGATATGGTTAATCCTCACGGTACACCCCACGGCGGTGCAATTTTCTCACTAGCGGACACTGCCCTTGCCGTAGCCAGCAATTCTCACGGCATCGAAGCTGTCGCATTGAACGTAAATCTGAACTACTGTCGTCCCGCTGCTGTCGGTTCAGTTGTCACAGCGGTGGTAACGGAAGACAACCTGACCAAGAAGACAGGTCTCTATTCAATGAACGTGTACGGAAGCGACGATAAGCTGATTGCCTCTGGAAAGGGAACTGTTTATCGGACCGGGCGGCCGTTTCGCGGGTGGTAACCGAGGTGTTTGGAAAACGTACATATGAGAAAGACGGACACGTGAAAAGATGGACACATGAAAGGTAAGGGTGAAAATGACACTTGAGGTTAAGGGACTGAGAAAGTCTTATGGCAACAAACTTGCCATTGACGACATTTCCTTCACGATTCCGGAAGGACAAGTCTTCGGCTTGCTTGGGTTAAACGGCGCCGGGAAATCTACCACAATTCGCATCATCCTCGATATCCTCACTGCTGACAAAGGCGAAGTCTTGTGGAACGGTACTCCTGCTCGGAAACATCCAAAATCAACATTTGGTTACCTGCCTGAGGAACGCGGACTCTACCCCAACATGCGTGTACTCGATGAGTTAATCCTGTTTGGACGACTGCAAGGGCTGTCCAAACAAGACGCATCCGCTTCTGCAAACGAATGGATTGAGCGCTTTGAAATTCCGCATTACGCGAAAAATACGGTTGTCGAACTATCAAAGGGGAACCAGCAAAAAATCCAGTTTATTGCGGCTGTCATCCATAATCCAAAAGTCATTATTCTCGATGAGCCGTTCAGCGGTCTCGATCCTGTGAATACTTCCCTGTTCAAGTCCGTTTTTCTCGATCTCGTCAAAACCGGCGCCACAATCCTCTTCTCCAGTCATCAACTTGCTCACGTCGAAGAGCTTAGTGACGCTGTCGGCATTATTCACCAGTCCAAAATGATGGTTCAAGGCAATCTGAATGACCTCATCTCTGCGCAATCTCCACAAACCATTCGCATTCGCGCAGATGAAGCTGCCGTAAGAAGTAAGTTAACGCCCAACACCAAAGAACTTCTGCAGTCAGACAAACGGACAGGAACACTCACGCTGCCTGCATCTGCTGTAAATCCAAATGACCTGTTACGGCAACTTGTCGATGCGCAGATTGACGTAGCTCAATTTGAACTGGTTCGACCGACACTGAATGATATCTTTCTCGAGAAAGTGGGTAAGAGCGAATGAGGGAACTGTGGATTTTGATGCAGCGGGAAATGAAAGTCCGGCTTGCAAAACGAGGCTACTGGACATTTACAGTCATCGGCCTTATTCTACTCATCGGGTTAACGTTTCTGCCAAGTATTATGAACTTTATCAATCAGAAGGCCAAACCGACAGTCATGTTAAATGATCCTCATCATGTGATTGCAGCGACCGCCGTCAAGAGCATTCAGAAAAACTCCGACAATTACGATTTTAAATTGACGGTTGACAATTCTCCCAAACTGCAATCCCTGTCTAACGCTGAGGCAAAGTCATATCTGAAAACACACCATGCCAAACTCGTTGCACAGGTAAGCGGGAGTTCGGCGATGAGTGCCGGCATTGTAGTTAGAGAGAACGGATCAGTCAGTTCCAGTCTCGTTGGAACGATCCAAAGTGTCCTCCGTCAGCAAATTATGTCAGAACGCATTAAAACGCTTCCGACACAAAGCCAGTCGGTCCTTAGCACCCCCGTCCACACCAGTGTTATTCAGCTTCAACCAAATTCTAAATCCGAACAGCAAATGTTGTCTTCCAAATTGCTGGTGGACTACATGCTGGTGCTGCTGTTCGCAACAATTACCATTTACGGAGCTTGGGTAGCCCAGGGCGTCGTTGAGGAAAAGTCCAACCGCATTGTCGAAATGGTGCTGGTTACAACGAAGCCGTGGCAAATTCTGTTTGGTAAAATCATTGGAATTGGCTTGGTCGGGCTGTTGCAATATGCCATCTGGTTGATTGTTGCGGGAGGTGTCATTCTGTTCCGGAAACATTCTACCTTGCTTCCCGTTGAACACGTTCCTGCGGAAATGCTCGTTCTGTTCCCTGTGTTCTTTATCCTTGGATACATGTTATACGCAACCCTTTACGGCATCGCAGGCTCTCTGGTCACTCGCGTTGAGGAACAGCAGATGGCCCTGACACCCGTAGTTATCATCATGTTGATTCTCTTCTATGTCACCTTGTTTGGGATTCTGCCTGCTCCGGATTCCATATTTTCCACCGTCGCATCGTTCGTGCCAATCGTGACTCCCATGGCGATGTTTGCGAGAGCTGCACTTGCTACCAACGGGGTCGCAGTATGGCAAATACTCATCAGCATTGGTCTGGTTCTCATTTTGAACACATTGCTTGTACTCTACGGTGCTCGTGTGTACAAGCGCTTTGCGCTGCGAACCTCAGGCAAAAGCAGTTGGAGAATCCTTTGGCAAAAAGACTCCAGGCAGAACTAGAAAGCTAGAAAGCCATAGAGCCATAGAGCCTGAAAGCCAGTAGAAATCACAGTCATACACAATGTCGGTTGACCAGATTTCTCAAGTCACTCTGAACCAATGTCTTTTGCCGAATGGTTTTTGTTTTTGTCAGCAATCCAGTCGTGGTAAGAAGGCATACGGCGCAGCGCAGCCACGAATTCTCTTCTATGAGTACGTTTTGCACCTGCCCGTATGGCCTTACTTCGAATCTCTTCGTTGATTAAATCAAAGTGGGGCCTTCCCGGTGTCCAGTGAATCCATTCCCTCTTTAATCCAAGTTCTTCTCCAAACCTGGTCAACTCGTCGACACTTGTATCGCTAATTAAATGAATTCCATCCGTATACAGCATGCGTGCCTTCCTTTCGTACAAAAATCCTGTGATTGAGATGTTCATGATAACAGTTTACGTCTCCCCCTTGTCTAATCTGATGACGCATCTTTACAAGGGGGAAATTGTTGATGTCGGTAAACAGGACTAACCACTCTGGTCTTCTCACGTGGCTTAAGCGAAAATGGTCTCCACTTTCACTTGTGCTCATTCTCAGTGCTCTATTGGCTGGCGCTATTGTTGTCGGTACGCTACTGCAGCACACAGCCAGTTCATCCCAAAGCAGCGGACATTACAAGTTTGCCTCAGCAAGCAGTTCAAGCGCATCAGGGTCAGCAACAAGTTCCATTAGGCATACAGCTTCCAATGCCTCAGCAAATTCTATCGCTCAAAACGCGACTACAACAAACTCTGCCGCCGTAATAAAAACAGCGAATCTGACGGTGAAGTCGCTCCACCCAGATGCAACCGCATCACATGTTAGAAATCTCCTTTCAAAAGCAGGCGGTTATATTCAAAATATGGAGACAAATACAGGACAAAAAGCCACAAGCGACAATACAATTGTTAACATGACCGTCCGAGTACCAAGTGGACATTTTAATTCGTTTCTGAAAGAAATAAAGTCCACTGGGGCTGTTGAAAACTTTAGTCAAAGCGGACGCAATGTCACGCAACAAGCCAACAACCTGCAACTGCAGCTAAACCAGCTTCAAAGCGAAGCAACAGCTTATTCACGCCTATACAGTAAGGCTAAAACCATGAAGGATATGTTGCAAATTCAACAGTCGCTAACACAGGTGGACAGCCAAATCAATTCGGTAAAGCAACAAGTCCATCACTTGCACCAATCCGTCTCCTTCGGAACAGTCACAATTCATCTCGTTTCGAAGACCTCAGCAGCGGTGATAGAACAGAAGCCCATGTGGCATCCATTGCTGCAGTCGCTTCACTTTATGAAGACATCGTTCTTTGGCCTAGTTACCTTCCTCTCGTGGATACTGCCTTGGGGCATATTATTCGGAATCGTCCTGTGGTTATGGACGAAATGGAAGCACCGACAGAGCGGTAAGAATAAGTCATCCTAGCCACGCAGACTAGGGAACACATGTCATTTGACTAGTCAGTTGTAACTATTGATATAGTTCCATAGTCACTTAAATTACAATGTAATCAACTAATCCAAATGAGAGCTAAAACAGTCACTTCTGGTCTACCTCCTAACCCCTGCCCACGATAGAGTAGTTGTCGTAAACAATATACTCGCTTACTTTGATTGAGGGGGAGACCAAAATGAAAAAAGCTTTGTTAATTGCAGCAGCTGTACCTGCACTGTTTCTAGCAGGCTGCGGCACCACATCAAACAGCACGAGCAATGCCAACCCATCGACGGCAGCAACGAATACAACTGCGAACACCAGCACCACAGCAGCAACGACAAAGAAAGCGGCCTTATCCAAGCAATTAATTACTTTGACCATTTTACCTGGCGCCCACTTGGGAACAGACGGGAAACTTCACGACACATACATTCCAGCAGACTTTAAAGTCGTCCAGGGCGTACCCGTCACACTGAAGATTTACAACTATGACGACGGCGAACACAGCTTCACATCAAAGGCTCTTGGCGTCAACTTTCTTGTGAAAGGTTCAACCAAGAAAGGTGTAGCGAAGGTAAACACCTTTACTTTCACTCCGACCAAGGCAGGGAAAATGGATTGGCATTGCGCCATGAAATGCGACGGTGGCATGCAAAGCTACGCAATGACACATGACGGCTACATGAAGGGCGTTGTCGATGTCGTACCAGCCAACAACCAACAGTACATTGACTTGACCATTAAAGACGGTCTGAAATATGCAGCAAAAGACGGTAAGCTTCATGACGCATATTCACCGACTGACTTCACCGTACAAAAAGGAATTCCGGTACATGTGACCGTGACGAACTACGACACAGGTGAGCACAGCATGACCTCTTCAACACTTGGCTTAAACCAGGTCATGAAGGGCGCGAAGAAAACTGGGGACCCGACAACCACGACCTTTACCTTCACACCGACCAAAGACGGCACGTTCGATTGGCACTGTGCCATTTCCTGCGACGGCGGCATGAGCAGCTACTCCATGACGCACCAGGGTTATATGAAAGGTCAAATTAAGGTTGTCGGTTAAGTCGGTTAAACTGGCAACTAGTTGAATCATGCTGCCTTACGGCAGCTAAAAGGCCCAATGATACATGAACACAAGGGGGCTGTCCCAAAAGGTTCTACACCTTTAGGGGCAGCCCCCTTGCCTCTATCACAGCACTCCGCCGCTGGGTCTCACCCCCCCACACCCAGCTACCGGCGGGCTGAGGGGACGCGGCTGGGGCAGTGGCTGGGGACGTGCGAGACGTGGCCGACCGTCGTAGATAAGCTCTTCTCGGATCGCTATTTCCCCATTTATACCGGAATTCGACGAATTAAGCTCCTCCCGGAGACAGTCTATTAACAGGAGCTGTAAGGCTCCTGTTTTCCTTCGTTAGGGAATTTTTTCAAAGGAATTGGATGCAAATGGTATATTTTTGGTTGTCAGTAACAGAAATCGTGGGATTTCCACTGTCAATCCCTCCATTTTTTACTCTCGCTTTCTTCTAAGAGCAGACGGGGGCCTCTAACGGTTTACAACGTTCCACCAGGGTCTTTACCATGACTTTGACGTTGACGACCATGGACGTAATTTTGACGTCAATTCGCAATTTCTTTCGGCCACGGGTTCGCGGTCTTTCGAGCCCGTGGTGGCGTTTCATCTCGTTATTGGTGCGCTCAATTTCGTACCGAGCTCGTAACGCCTCTTGCCCTTGCGCGCTCGCATTATACTTCTTTGCCTCTTGCAGCAGTGCCCAATAGTCACTTACAAATACAGTGCGACCTTTGGCATGGTCGGTACACTGCCCACGTAGAGAACATTGTCCACAAACTTGTTCGGCAAATCCATATTGCGAACCCTTAGATTTCTTAATGTGAGTCCTGCGAACCGATCTCTGCCCTTCAGGACACACGACCACGTCATCTTCCGGTAAATATGTGAAGTCCTCCGTTCGAAATGCCTTGCCAGAAGGGTTGGTGACTTTAGTCAATGGTGCGGTCAGATGAATGTGTAACCCGTTGACAAGTTTATCGCGATTCTCCCCGCTTCCGTAAGCTGCGTCTGCCACCACTTCCTTGGGGCGTTTGTCGAACTGCTCCACGACCGTCTTCACCACGTTTTCCAGTGTAACCCCATCCGCTTCATTACCAGGGATCGGCTCTGCATTGAGGACTAAGTGAGAGCTTGCAGATTCCACTACTTGCGTCTTGTCACCCAGAAACGCCAGCTTCTTGGATTTGTGCCCTATACGTACCTCTGGGTCATGGGCACTGACTACGCGGTCGGCGGGTTTCTCCTTTTGACCCAGTTCAGCGTATTGAAAGCCTCTATTCTGTGGTCCACTGCTGTCAGATGAACCGGATGAGTCCTCATCCTGTTCCTTTGAGTCCACATTTTCACGCAAAATGCGCAGCAGCACCTCGCATTGTTGCTCTGCCGTCTCCTGTTCACTGGGGTCTTCCCATTTTGTAACCCCCTCGTCAGCCTCTGTGCGTTTCATCCATGCCACCAATCCAAACCCTAAAACGCATAGGTTACTGAAGGCGAGATTCCTTTCAGTCCCCCGAACATCACGTTTGAGCTTGCGGAAGAACACCCCCACATCCATGTCTGCTTTCAGTTGTGCATAATGTGCTGGGCTCCTACGTTTCAGGTGACGTACAAGCTTTTGGGCAGCCTGTTGAATAAGCTCGTATGTACTTGGCGCGGCAACATTGGCATAGGTGTGGAACGCATCCACCAACCAACGGTCATCGTCTTGGCCCCACATACCGTGGTTTAGGGCTTGAGCAAGGATGTTCATATGACAGGCATGAAATATGTCCGCCCCAAGTCGACTCCTGTCTAATGCAATTGTGCTATGGTCAAATTTGGCGAGCGAAACCGGAACACCCAAGAATCGCTTGATAAAGATGTCACCGACGATCTTTAATTCCATCTCTCGGTCGGAAATATTGTAGTATCGCTGTATGAGATGGATTTTCAGTTTCAACGACGGGGCGTAGGGGTGCTGGCCGAGCGGCGAGTACAAAGGAGCACACAGCTTATTTGCGAAGGAAAAGTCAATGTGTTTCGCCACCATATCCCAGAATGGGTGAGGTGGTATCGCCGAGTACACCATTAGGTCTTCGAAGGAAGCCTGCTCAAAGTTCTTGTACTTAACCCCGCTCATATCTCCAACTCCCGCTTGTTTTTTGATAATTCAATTATACACGAAAACAAGCGAATTATGGATAAATATCAAGATATAACGAGTTAAATTCAAAAATTGGAGACTCTTATCCTATCTAGTTCATCGACAGTCTCTCCCGAGTACTTATTCAGTCCCCGCACCCCCCTTTCCCATACCTCCGCCGTCGATAAGCTCTTCTCGGATCGCTATTTGCTGCTTCTACCCCCAAATGTTGAAGATAAGCGTTTCTCAAACGCTTATCCTCCACCCCATCACGAGCGGCCAGACCTGCGCCCCATCTACCACCGCACTGGGCTACCGGCGGGCTGGCGAGACGTGGCTGGGAACGCCGATAAGCTCCTCTGGGATCGCTATTTCCCCATCTATGCCGGAATTCGACGAATTAAGCTCCTCCCGAGTGCTTATTCGGTCCCCGCACCCCTCTTCCCCATACCTCTGCCGTCGATAAGCTCTTCTCGGATCGCTATCTGCTGCTTCTACGCCCAAATGTTGAAGATAAGCGTTTCTCAAACGCTTATCCTCTACTCCATCTCGAGCGGTCAGACCTGCGCCCCATCTACCACCTGCACTGGGCTATCGGCGGGCTGGCGAGACGTGGCTGGGAACGTCGATAAGCTCTTCTCCGATCGCTATCTGCTGCTTCTACCCCCAAATGTTGAAGATAAGCGTTTCTCAAACGCTTATCCTCCACCTCATCACTAGCAGCGAGACAGGGGCCCCATCTACCACCGCACTGGGCTACCGGCGGGCTGGCGAGACGTGGCTGGGAACGCCGATAAGCTCCTCTGGGATCGCTATTTCCCCATCTATGCCGGAATTCGCCGAATTAAGCTCCTCCCGAGTGCTTATTCGGTCCCCGCACCCCTCTTTCCCATACCTCCGCCGTCGATAAGCTCTTCTCGGATCGCTATTTGCTGCTTCTACCCCCAAATGTTGAAGATAAGCGTTTCTCAAACGCTTATCCTCCACCCCATCACGAGCGGCCAGACCTGCGCCCCATCTACCACCTGCACCCAGTACCGGCGCTGCGAACGTGCGAGACGTGGCCGGCCGTCGATAAGCTCCTCTCCGATCGCTATCTGCTGCTTCTACCCCCAAATGTTGAAGATAAGCGTTTCTCAAACGCTTATCCTCTACTCCATCACTAGCAGCCAGACCGGGGCCTCCATCTACCGCCTGCACCTGGACAATCACCGACACGAGCCCCGGCGGTGGGTCTGGGCCACCCCCTCACCGCACCCGGTTGCTTGAGCCGGCTGCTAGGACCCGTGATGATAAAAGGGGCCGTCCCTTTAATGTTGGGACAGCCCCTGCGATGTTTAGTTCGTCTCATGAGACAAAAGCGTCAGACGGAAAGATCCACGAGATGCTGGTTTTGGACTCATTTCAAGCAGCCAGACCACTATACAAGAGTGGCAGCCTCCGAAGTGCCGTCTTTGCTTCCTTGCTGTGGTCTGTTTCGATAAATCTTTACAATCAAAATACAGAACAGACTTGCGATGGAAATCCAAAATGCTGACCAGTACAAGTGGTGAAATCCTACCTGACCCGCCGCCAGCAGCGCTTGGGAAACTGCATGTCTGATGGGAAGACTCGGAATTTTGTCAATTTGACCCGAAATAGAACCAAAACCGCTGACATGGTTCATCCGATTTAATTCACTGGTTGGGATTTGACTCGGCGAAATTCCGACGGATTTCAGGTTTTGCATCAATTTCTCAGGAAACAAAGCCATCCCCCTCGTCAAGAATCCCGCGTAGATTGTCGGCCCCAATGTGAGCCCTATTTCCCGCACCAAAGATAACATGCCTAAAGCTGTTGATTTGTTCTGAGGCACCTTTTCCGTAATCAGGAAGTTCAGCGGTGCACCAAGGGTAACTCCGACACCAAGACCGACAAGGCTGCTTGCTACTACCATTTGCCACGTTGTATGAACCCATAAGGGAAACAGTATCGAGCCAATTGCTGCCGCCACAGCTCCGAATGCCAGCGTCACAATCGGCCCCCTCTTATCCATAAACGCTCCGCCGCCCATAGCCCCTACACCTGATGCCAAAGCCATAGGTGTGTACCAGTACCCAGCTTGACTCGAAGGCCAGCCGAGAATGACCTGAATGAAAGCTGGCAGGAATATTACTGAAGACAAGAGCAGGCCCGACATGAATCCAATAAGAAGTGTCCAGCGCAACTCACTTTGCCTAAGCAGTGACATAGGAACCAGAGAATCTCTGCCCTTTTTGTCAATTCTGTTTTCGTACCACAAAACGATGACAAGGAGCAAGACGCCAATGCCTGCGTACGCCCACACATTTGAGTTGCCAAGGTTGTGCAGGAGATGCGCGCCTTTGAGATTCGTGAGTCCATACATCAGACCCAAAACACCAAGAGACATAAGGATAATACCAATTTTATCAAGCGATCCCGTTCCTTCAGCCTTACTTTCCTCCAACCCGCGCGCACCCCAAATAACAAGCAGGACAGCAATCGGGACATTAATCCAGAACAGCCAATGCCAGTCGTGCGTGGCACTAAGAATAAAAGACCCAATGTTTGGTCCGAGAATAGCAGAAATGCCATTCATTCCTCCTACCATGCCTAAAGCTCGACCCTGTTTCTTCACAGGTACTGTAGCAACGATATACCCGTTGGCAATCGGGAAAATCCCTCCGCCGCCAAGAGATTGCAACACGCGGCTCAGTAGAATCACCACAAAACTGTGGCTTAATGCCACACACATCGACCCTGCACCAAACAAGGCAATGCTGAGCAGAAACATTTTCTTCCTTCCATATTTATCCGAAAACTTTGACATGATTGGAACGCTGATGGCCAGACCCAGCGTGTAGATTGTGATAAGCCATGCACCCCAACTTGCACTCACCTTGAAAGAATGAACCAGGGTGGTCAAAGCGGAGCTCATAATTCCGTTATCCAACCCCCCCATAAACACTCCAATTGCAAACAAAGTCAATGCCGTACTCTGTTTATTGCGCGTCACATACATGCCTCCTTCAGGCTACTAGATAATTAATCGATTTCGATTAATTATATTCGATTATCCGTTTCAATAATACTTCCCGCCCCATCCATTAGTCAACATCGATTATAATATATAGTATAATTTTAGACAAAATAATACCCGACGCGGTCCACAACGGTACAAGTGGATTTTTTCCGCGGCGGGTATTGTTTGTATTTAGTGATGATGGTGGTGAGAAGCCAGTCTTTCGGGAGCAATTTCTGTATCGAACGCACTCGCGTCTGGAATATCTGCCTTCCATGCATCATCCCATTTGGTTCCTGACTCGAGGTTCCAAAAACGAATACCTTTCTGTCTGGCAACTTGGTAAGAATGAGAGCAGAAGGTTGTCGGGGGCGCGATAACCACATCTACGTTGTGCTTAAGCATCTCCTGAACAACTGCAATCCTACGACCTCTGACGGCCTTCACTCCTGGATTTTCCAACTCTGTTTGTTCCCCAGTTTCAGTATCTCTAATACGAATGACCGGTCCCTCAACCAAGGGGCGAATCGTCGTGTTGTCCGTACCGATAACAGCCGCAATTTTCATGTGTTGCATCTCCTTTACCCTATCCAAGATTACTGTTACATTGTCCCGTTGTGACTCCCTCACAGAGATACGTCAGCAACTTCTGGCTCATATGCGCACGCCGGGTCCGCCCCGAGGACATCACCTGTGTACGCATAAGCTCTCGATCGCGATCCACCGCACAAATCGCGGTAATCACAACTTCCGCATTTCCCCTTAAAATTACCTCTTCTTATGTCCTGAAGGACTGGATTGTTACGATAAATGTTCACGACATCGTCATTCTGGATCCTGCCCAAAGAAAATGGTAAGAATCCAGCAGGGTATACAGAACCGTCATAAGCGACAAAGACGATGCCCTTTCCATCTCTGGTTCCGCTGGTCTGTGCTTTGGGCTGGGATGTCGGCACTCCAAGTCGCTGGCGAAGTTCCTGTGACATCTCACGGTATAACATTCCAAGGCCGTATTGACGTGATATTTTAGCAGAATTCTCTTTTAACCCCTCGTATTGACTTCGCCGGTTTGTAACTACACGGCGAAAAAACGGAGCCTCAACGGTGCGAACGGTTAAGTCATATGCAGATGCTTCAAACAAAAAATGAGAAACATCCTCAGTCTGCTTTGCTGAAATTTCCTGAGTATCTTTGGCCTTGCCTCTCCCTACTTGAATCAGGAAAAATACTTCCCATATCTTTACACCAATCTCTTTTAGAAGCTGCACAAGTGCAGGAAGCTCTTTGACGTTCTCTTTCATCACGGCAGTGTTTACCTGCACTTCAAACCCCATTGCAACCAGTTTTTTCAACTGTGCAACCGTCTGTTCAAAGTGTCCCGCAATCCCCCGCACACCCTCATGTGTTGCAGCAATCGCACCGTCGAGACTGATCGAAACAGCCTTGACACCAAGGTCTGCCATTCTTCTCATGCTGTCGTCTGTCAAGCGAGGTGTAACACTTGGCGCCAGTCCCACGGGAATCTGCTGTGAACGTGCGTATGAAACGAGATCGAAAACGTCAGACCGCATCAGTGCGTCACCCCCGGTGATAATTAAAACCGGATAGGGACGGCCGAACTTTTTCAGACTGTCGATAAACTGGAAGCCTTCAGCTGTCGATAGTTCTCCGTCGGCAGGTCTTTCCATAGCCTCCGCCCGACAGTGTCTGCAGGCCAAGAGACAGGCACGCGTCGATTCCCAGAACACAAGAATGGGACGTTCATCAAAATTCATGGTCGCCACATCTTCCACCTCCAATGAGGAAACTCAGAGCAGCGGGCTAAGTGGTTCTCCCAAGTACTCGTACCAAGCATACTGCTGAGCCAGTGAAAGCTCATGACTACTTCAGACCAATTTGTAGTCCAAAAGGATTAGTAAGTTACAAACAAATTTCAGAGGGTGTTTTGAACGGAGTCCATTTAAGCCACATGCCGGCACACTACACTACTGCATTATGTAAAGTATTGGATCTCTGCCCCGGGCATCACCTGCGGAATAGCTTCCATAAACAGATTTTTGATTTGTTGCTGCTGAATGTCCTGATATACGTATTTCCCAATTCCATAGCGACCCCATTTGTATTTGCGTTTGGATTCATCCAAATCCAGCTTTGTTTTGGGATAGCGCTTTTCAATAACGCGTTTCGCAGGTTTCGTGAAACGGTGTTGAATTAATTCAAATTCAATGTCTTTATAGTGGTCTTTAGGAATCGACGTAGACAGTTTTTCTAGCAGTTCGCGGTACTGTGTTTGCCAACCGTCAAAAATGTAGATGGGAGCAATAATGAACCCAAGAGGATAGCCAGCCAAGGCGACTTTTCTGGCGGCAGCAATCCGCTCCTCCAATTTGGCTGTGGAAGGTTCAAAGTTTTTGATGACATAATCCGCATTCACTGAAAATCGAAAACGGGTGTGACCGTTGTGCTTTGCATCTAACAGTGAATCCACTAAATCGTACTTTGTAACAAAACGAAGGCGGCCAAGCTCTCGTTTGCCCATATGTTCAATCAATCGCCGAAGATTGCCCGTTAGGTGTTCAATGCTCAATGGATCGGAAGTGCAGGCCGCCTCAAAGCGTGTAATTTCAGGCTTGCGCTCATCAATGTACTTGTCAGCTTGCTCGAGAATTTCCGGGATATTCACGTAGACGCGAACATAGGGCTTCGCGCCTAATGTCGTTTGCAGATAGCAGTAATGACAGTGGCCAATACATCCTGTCGAAATGGGAATCGCGTATTCTGCAGACGGCTTGGACGTATCGAATTTCAGCGTTTTACGAACCCCAACCACTAAGGTACGCTTTGCATTTCTATATTTTTGGAGTTCATTGTCCCCGGGTAAGTCCATAATGCGATTGTGTGACGTCGTATACGCAATGTCGATTCCCATGGCTTGAATCTTGCTGTAAATCTCCCTGCCGACCTCGTACTCCAAAGCACCTGGCTCAAAATACACCCTGTCCGGTATAAACGGTTTCACAATACTCCCCTCTTTCACAGGTGTCACAAACACCGTTGTCGCAGTGCTACAGAACCTCGACTGCTACACCTCATTTGCAAATAGTGTTTGCAACGTGAAAAAAGTAATTCCACTCAAGTCTTTAGAATCAGCTAAATTACAATCAGCCTACATCGAGGGACTCTGAGGAGAATGGGGAACGGGCGTCGAACTCCGCCTTTTTACCAACAGCGTCAAAATAAGAACCAGCCCGCTTAAGAGAAAAACCGCGGCCCCTATATAGGGACCAAACAGTCCAACGTGAGTCAGTGCAGAGGCCAGAGTTGGACCGATAATTCCCCCGAGATATAATGGCAAATAAACCAAATTTAACGCCGTGCTTCGGTGAGATTCTGGAATACGGGTAGAGAACAGCGCAAAAATCATGGCACCGCCAATGCTGTAGCCCGCGCTAAATACCGTCAACGCGACGGTGAACCAAAGCACATTGCCAAGGAAGCCAAGGAGAACTGATGCCGGAATAGCGGCCGCAAACGCAATAGCCAAGATGCGGACAAACCCCAAACGGTCTCCGATTCGACCTGCAATAACGGTGATGACGGCACCAATAACAGCAGTGAGGCCCATTAAAATACCGATGATAAAAGTAGTTGAGGCAAAGTGTAAATGCAAATTTTCAATCACGATGGGCAAGTACGGCATCACCATCTGCCTGGCCATCATTAACACGGTGTAGATTCCAAACAGTACCCAGCTGATTCTCAGGCTAAAAGTAAACTGCACGGATTTCCATGCCGCTTTCCACGCCGACTGCTGTGCTGCCGATCCCGATGTGACACCGTCATCTTCAGCTTGAGACACCTGTAGCTTAGCGGGAGACTGTTTACGGCGTCCTGATTGCTCATGGGGTTGCTGACGGGGTTGTCGATACCACACCAGCAGCATAGTGCCTACGAGAAAAGACAGGATTCCGTCGAGGATGTACAATCCATGCAGGTTAATCAAATGAATGCCAGTCAGCAACCCTCCAAGCAAGGGACCTCCAGCCATACCAACTGAGGAGGCCACACTGAATACAGACACTGCATACCCGACTCGTTCATTGGGTGCTGCCCGTCGAATTTCAGCCAACATTACGCCCGTGTTCCCCAATTGAAAACCGACAAGAAGCATCCCTATGAACACTCCCGCCAGAACGTGGCTCATACCTAAGACGACGAACACCACCGTCTCAACGTAGGCACTGCGTATAATAATTGCTTTACCGCCAAACCGCTGTGCCCAGATACCCCAAAGCGGCACCAACGGGAGACCCGTAACAAATGTGACAGCAGACAAAATCCCCACCCAAGTTGCTACGTGGGGCGTATGCATCCCCTGAAGATAAACGGGCATAAAGGAAAAAACATGGCTCATGCCCATAGATTCCACTATAGATGTAAGAAAGAACAGTATAAGCAACACACGCCAATTGGACGCGTGTCCTTCCTGATGTTTTATCATCATGACCTCCTGTGTCTGACGCAAAAAACCTCACCGTAAACCACTACACATAGTAACACACGGCGGGTTCATTCAGGGAAGGTGTCTTTTAGGAAAATCCGCTATTTTAGGCGGCACTGTAAACGATTAGCGTGACCATCCAACAACTTCAAATGCTGTTGAGTTCATCATTTTTCACGATGTGCCAGAGCAGGACAAAATGCTCCCCAGAGCGAAACGTATCATAAAGTCGCATTTTAGCCCGAAGAGACAAGATTCAATACCGACATAACCAATTCGCTAAACAGCAAAAAGCAATTTCCTATGCACGTGCGTACGCACAAAGCCATCAACCTGCGTAAAGGTGAAGGAGTGTTTTCCTATGACGGAAATGAACAATAACTATCATAAAGTAATAGATGAAGTGTTTTTGAATTATGTTCTAGACAACCCGCAATTACACGAGCGATGGCTTCTGCAGCAGACCCTGTATACAGGTACAGCACGACGTTCCATTTTCAACATGTTACCGTTGCAGTCCGGTATGAAAATACTCGATGTCGGAAGCGGCTTTGGAGCTGCTGCATTTGATTTGGCAGCTCTCCATTCTATCCATATAGAAGCAGTAGATTCGGATGCGAATACAAACGAACTCGCAGAACATCTATACACTCTTTTGCAAGATGCCGGAGGGATCCGCCCTGAGTCATCGGTTCGATTTGTAGCAGCAAACGCCTATGAGCTTCCCTACGAAGACAACAGCTTTGATTTCATCATTTCGCGCTACCTATTCCAGCATCTACAGGCACCGGAATCAGCCATGAGAGAAATCCGGCGGGTCCTGAAACCCGAATGCTTCGCCTGCATTATTGATATCGACGATCAATATACCATTTCCTATCCTGAGGAAAGCGCAGAATTTGATACTCTGAAACACGCGTTTAGCGAATTGCAAAAGCACCGCGGCGGCGATCGCTTTGTCGGCCGCAAACTGGCTTCCTACATGAACCAGGCGGGTCTTGACGTTGTTAACACCCTTATTCAGCCAGCGGCTCAGTTTTTTCAAAATGATGAAAATGGTCTTTCTCATCAATTGACACTCCAACGCTTCAATGACTCTAAGGCCGACATCGTCCGTTACGGTATTTTGACATCCGAAGAATTTGACCGCTGCTTTGAACAAATTCAAACCCTTAAATCGCAGTGGCAATTTGCATCTAATGGACAGATGATTGTGCTTGGGCGGCGTCCTGCAGAGGAACCGGTGTAATCGTGTAACCCCCACCTGCCGCTCCCCCGGGGCGGTACTTTCAATGCACGAAGTCACAACAAGCAAGACCGCCTCTCCCAAAAAATATGGGAGAGGCGGTCTTATGATGTTCGTTTGGAGCGGGTGATGGGAATCGAACCCACGCTATCAGCTTGGAAGGCTGAAGTTCTACCATTGAACTACACCCGCATGTTGTTTTAGCAGAGGCAAATAAGTGACAAAAAGCATTATACCTCGCTGGAACTTAAAACGCAATACCATATTTCAATGCTGTCACTACACCTTGTGCGGCCCTATCCATATCCTCTCTTCGTTTATAGACCTTGACTGTCAACTGTCAGATGCTGGTGTTGGCGCAAAGTGAATCCTGACATACTCCGCAAGAAATTCACGGAACATCTCGGCCACTTTCGGTTCAAATGCGGAGCGCCTTCGTAACAGGTAGAAGGGTCTGTCTGCTTGTCCAGGATAGAAAAGTGCTTTTAAGGCCTCTTGAGCAAGTTCTTTCTTAATTGCAAGCTCTGAGAGCACAGAAATCCCCAAACCTGCCTGCACTGACTCCTTGATTGCCTGTGTGCTGCCAAATTCCATTTTCGATTTCACTTCAATACCGAGAGATTCAAGTACCTTATCAGCCGCTGCTCTGGTGCCTGAACCAGGTTCTCTTAAAATCCATGTTTCCGCTTGCAAGCGTTTTAACATGGCCGGATCCGTCGCTGGAGCATGAGACGGTGCTGCAATTATCACCATTTTGTCCGTCATCAGTTCATCTGTGACCAAACCGGCTTCTTCAATTTCACCCTCCACAATACCAACATCAATAGCGTCTTCCAGCAACATATTGGCTACATGAATTGTATTGGAAATCTGAATGGACGGTCGTACGTCTGGATAGAATTTGCAGAACTCGGCCACAGCGTACGGAAGTACGTATTCACCGAACGTATAGCTGGCTCCGATTACGAGTTCTCCTGCTACTACGTTCGTCAGGTCGTCAAGCATTCGCTGCATTGCACCGTAAGCTGTCTCGATTTCCCCTCCGTAGTGCTGCACAATTTTTCCCGCACCGGTCAGAGAGACTCGTTTCGTATTGCGTTCGAACAGTTTCACCTGGAGTTCGTGCTCAAGTGATTGTACTTGTTGGCTGACTGCTGGCTGCGACATGTGGAGTTCCTCGGCGGCTCGAGAAAAGTTGCCATGCCGTGCAACCGCCAGGAAGGCCATCAATTTATGGTCCATTTCCATCACCTATTCTGACTTCCTATATAAACACCAACCTTGATTTATGTTGAATATAAGTGAAAGTCCGTTATTGTTCAACTTAGAGATACTAATCGACTTAGAGATACTATTCGACATTGATGCGTACGGCTCCTTTGTTCCAGATTTCGTAATGGAATTGTTGGTCATATTTTCGATGAAAGGACGAAGCTAGTATTAATAATAGTATTGGCAGCAGTATTGATATATGTAGGAGATCTGCACATTGAGTGACCTATTGTATTGGAGTCACTAAGTGTACGTGGACATACAACAGATACACAGTGTTATGATGCATTGTCACTGTACCTACGCCTTGCTGTTTATAAATCTGCTGTTTACCAATCTCAAACTCTTGCTATTATAGGCCCTTCTATACCATTAGCCAAGTAGAAGTGCACTGCACAGGCCAATCGACGTCCATCCAACGTAAGCTTCTAAGACGGACGCCCAGTTCCAGTAAAAGATGTTGTAAATTGAGTAGCCGAAATGGGAAACACGGATTTAAACGATTTTGAAAAGGAATCTCGTTTTAAAACTGACAACAGTCGAGTCACCTTATCTTCTCCATAGGTATTGATAAGGTATTTAACCCCTAAGTAATCTTGAAATTCAATGTTGTATGGAGGGTTTTTCTCCAGTACGTTTCCGCCGTCGCGATGAATAGACTGCAATTCACCCAACTTCTGCGCCTGTTGCAACTGTGTATCCAACTGCCGAGTCATTTGCAGCGCAGTCCTTTTGTCAACAGTCATTTCAGCAGCCGTGCCGTTGTACCAAGCGAGCCCTTCATTCATCCAAGTCGGCAGTTTTGATCCAACTCCAATTTCATTGAGTGTGGCATGTGTCAGTTCGTGTGTCAGTGTGTTCGCAAGGAACGCAGAGTCGTGGTACTTGTACAACGGTACGTAAACCTTCGAACCCAGCGTAAATCCTCCCGTCTGTCTTACAACCGTAGAAACTTCCTTTGATGGAAACGCTTTCTTGACGGCCCCAGCGTAGCCTGACTGTTGCGAGTAAAGGAATATCTCCGTTTGATTTGTGGGCAGTTTACCTAAGCTCCGTTCCAGAATGTGTGATGAAACAGACTTTATCAATGTGGCAATACTATGAATCTGACTTTTCTTTACCCCAGTGTCTCCGCCAACTATGATTACAGTCCGTGACGCCGAACCACTTCCTACAATGGAGAGGTTAGACGCACCTTTCGTTGTTCCAATCAGAGAAATGACCTGAACGCGATGTCCAGGCAGTACCTGCCACTTTGCAAAGGTCGTGATACTTGGCACAAAGATAACGAGTGCCGAAAGGAGGCCTACAAAAAGCCCCAACTTTCGCTTCCATATCGTCACCAGACCTCCACCTCGTTTTCTCAATAATCAGGTAATTAACTTCCAAGCCATACCGTTCACAGGCCTAACAATTGGTATCTGTATTGTAAATAAGCTACCGTCGAATAGTCCATTTGTACTAGTACTATAGTACCACTTTACAAACCAAATTGACCACACCCCACTATGTGAATATAATGGGGTCTAGAGATGTGAGAGGCAGTCTGCAGTTGGAGAACACTGCAGAGAACAAAAAAAGGGTGGGGATGTTCCCCACCACAAATTGGCTCGAATAGCATGTAGTTGTTACAGAGATTAGAGTGTGAGTCTAGAGCGAGCGATACAACAGTCTTACAGATAGGTAGTTAATGTTACGAATGAACCGGTTGCTGGGTCTTGGTAGATTCCTGCAGTTCCTGTACGACATAACCCCCAGTTAAGTTGTACACATTCTGGAATCCCAGACCCTGAAGCATTTTTGTTGCAAAGTAGCTCCGATGTCCACTTCTGCAATACACCACCCAGTGCGCTGCCTTATCCAGTTTCTCCGCATGATCACGAAGCTGGTCAAGCGGGATGTTCACCGCATTTTCAATCATACCACCGTCCAGCTCATTCGCGTTGCGAACATCCAGCACCCGAACGTTTTCTGCCTGCACGTCACTAACGCGGGCTACTGTTTGGATTTCGCCGCGTTGCCGATTTTCTGCAGCCATGCCGGCCATAATAACGGGATCTTTGGCGGAAGAAAAAGGCGGTGCGTAGGCCAAGTCCAGAGATGCGAGATCTTCCACCGTCATGTTGCCGTAGATAGCTGTGGCGAGCACGTCAATACGCTTATCTACACCAGTACCTCCCACCACTTGAGCACCTAGAAGCCTTCCGTCTTCTGGGTCTACCACGAGTTTTATCGTAAGGTCCTCAGCTCCAGGATAGTATCCCGCATGATGTCCCACTGTGTTATAAGAAACAAAGTACGGTTGACCGGCCTGCTTCGCCGATTTCTCGGTAAAACCAGTTAACCCAAGTGTGACCTTGCCAACGCGAACGATAGAGGTGCCCTGCGCTCCACGGAACTTCTCTTTAGCGCCAAACAGGTTTTTGCCGATGATGCGCCCCTGCTTGTTTGCAGCACCAGCTAACGGGATCCAACGCTTCTCCCCATTCACCAAATAAGGCAATTCAGCCAAGTCCCCGCCGCTGTATATGTCAGCATCGCTTGTTTGCAGGTATTCATTGACACGCAGCGCGCCTGCAAACCCTGTTTCCAAACCAGCTTCCTGTGCAATGGATGTGTCAGGACGAACACCCAGTCCCATAATCACCATGTCGGCTTTAATATCTTTCCCGCTCTCCAGCGTCAGGCCGCTCACTCTGTCGACACCGCTGAAGCTCGCAATGCCGTCGCCGACAATGACATTCACGCCCATCCTATTCAGCTCTTTCAGGACTGGCGTTGTAATTTCTGCGTCAAAAGGCGGCAAGACTTGCGGAGCCTTTTCCACCAAGGTCACGTTGAGCCCCAAGTGTACCAGGTTTTCTACTGCTTCTAGTCCAATGAATCCCGCACCAATTACAGCTACGTCTTTCACGCTTCCTGCTTCAATCCAGGTCTTCATCCGATCAACATCGGGAACGGTTCTCATGTTGAAGATACCATCCAATTCTTTGCCGGGCAGGTTTGGAAAGATAGGACGAGCACCCATGGCCAGAACGAGCTTGTCATAGCTTTCCTCGTACTCTTCCCCCGTGTCGACGAGACGAACAGTGACCACTTTCTTATCACGGTCTATCTTCGTCACTTCCTGCTTCACACGCACATCAATATCAAACCTGGATTTCAAAGACTCCGGTGTATGGAGTAACAGCTTGCTCCGGTCTTTAATCACTCCACCCAAATAATAGGGCAGTCCACAATTGGCAAAGGATACATACGGGCCTCGTTCAATAAGAACGATTTCCGCCTGTTCACTCATTCTCCTCGACTTTGCAGCAACTCCCGCACCTAATGCGACACCGCCGACAACCACAACTTTCTTCGCGGCTTCTGAAGGATTCATGATGATCCTCTCCTTTAGCGCTACATTTTCTCAGTTCGGAGCCCTGTACTATTATGTCGCACAAATCTGTTTTATAACACGCCTATGCAGCGACTGGACAGGTCCTCTTGCTGTAGCATTAGTTTGTTTTTATACCCTGTAGGGTATCTCTACACTCAGGATTATAACACAGTATTTTTTGGTTCAATCCCCTAAACGTGTCCATTATGTGTCGATTAACAAGTAAAACTAATATGTGTTATAAGCAATTTCTATATATAGACTATAGTAAGCTCGCGAACTCCTTGCCCTGACTGGATTGGCAGGCTCTCACGAACCGCTTTACAGATACTGAACTGACTGTTTGACTGAACTTTGACAATTGAGACAAAGACGACCGGGCAGCCGCCTCGCGGAATACCCGGCATTTCCTATTTGACTCTCTAGTTACCCTGCTTACTTGGCTGGTTGCTGTTTTGTTGAAGCTGTGGATTGTATCCTGCATCATGGGTGCTCATATAATTCTCGATGTTGTGCCAGTGTTTCAGAAACAACTGTGCTCTTTCTGTATTGGTGACAATATCAAAATAATTGTCTTCCTTACTGGCGGTTTCACTAAAATTCCAAGAACCTGCCAAAACAGATTCTCCGTCAATTACAGCAAACTTGTGATGCATAATCTCATCCTCTTGACTAGTACCTTCTATGACTGGGATGCCTGCTGCTCGCAGTTTCTTTATTTCCGGGTGTTCGTATCTGCCGTGTGCCTCCCGGTGATCGATGACCATCCTTACCTCGAGTCCTTCTTTGTGTTTTTCCAACAGTATTTTCATGGCCAAAGGCAAATGGAAGGCAAAAATAGCAATATGGATGGTTTTTTTGGCTGATTGAAGAAAATTAAGAAACGCTTGCGTCGTATCATCTTCCGGTGAAAAATACGTTTTCATCGTCAATCCACTTTCAAATGCCATAGTTTCATTCCCTCTTTCAAGTTATTACGACTCTCACTGATTCACATATGAATTTTGATTCTGTTGTGAGACGGCTCTGTGATGGGCAACGGAAAGCAACCTCAGACCGCTAGAGCAGGACATGAAAGGGTCAAAGCGCAGTTTTGTGTGGTCTCGTAGATCGTATTGCGAAGATGTACAAACATGAGCAGCGTCTTGCTCAACCTGAACATACTCTATCTACATGACAAACAGATGACGTAATACTTGATTTCTCGTAAAGGATTTAGCAACTTGAAAAGCCTGTAAATGAGCAAAACTCGAATAGTCTGTTCCATAAAATCTATATTTTGGCTGTGAATTTGTAACATGAGCAGGATTTTGAGGTTATTTTGAGGAAATAGTTCCCTGCATTACATGCAATCACATTTCAGACCGTCGGAGTCACTCGAATTAGGACCTGTCTTTGTGACATAGTGTCTGAAAGGTAGAAAAGGAGGAGTTTCATGAAGGTAGCATCTATGGTTTTAGGAATTGTAGGGTCGGTCTTCGGAATCATCGCAGCCATTATGGCAATGATAGCCGGCGGAATTGGCGGTGCATTCGGCGCAAGTGGAGCCAGTACAGTCACCGGTTTGGGATGGGGCGCCTTAGCAGCTTCGGTCGTTGGTCTTATCGGTTCAATACTGGTTAGTGGAAAGCCAAAAGCTGCAGCTGTATTGATGCTAATCGGGGGTATCGCAGGTATCATCTTTGTGTCCTATTTCTACATACTGCCTGGCATTCTCCTGATTATCCCTGGAATCATGAGTTTCTTTATCAAACCGAAAACAGACAAATCTTCTCAGTCCGTTTCCATGTAACGGCCCTGTACCAGAATCATAATGGCCGGATACCAAAGTCGGCTGTGCCGAAGGAGCCCTGCGAGGCTCCTTTTTCAATTTATCCATTGATAGAGGAGGCTGGCCGAATCCGCAATGAACACAACAGCCCTCCTTCAGATCAAGGGTCTCGGGTTTTTCAGACACTTCGCATCTCTGCAAATTAAGAGAGCCCGCTGCAACGGAGTTCCAAATGCACAGCATTCCTTAGTGTTTCAGTTCAAAATCTGTCTTCCACTGGTTTTGTTTGATCCATTGGAAAAGCTCCTGTGATTTCAGATAAACCAGGTGTTGCTTATCGCCATAGGCAACAACGTTCTTCACATACTGTGTAGAAATTTGGTTTTTCGATTTGCTCACAATGAAGTATGCTGGTCGAATCAGTAATGGGTTCTTGCTATTGCTCAGATTTAGATATAAGAGCGGCGGGCCGAGATGCGCATGGAGTGTTCCACGAAATAAGTTTTTTGGCGCCTTGACTTGAGTCTGTTTCGCCGATTGCAGCCATTTCAACAGATTGGAAATGACTTGTTGTTGGTCTTGCTTGTTTTTTGAAACGTACAACAGGCTGGCTGGTCCACTAACAACTGTTACCGATGAAACATCACTTGCCTTCGGAAATCGGAGTTCTGGATGAGTACTGTGGCCAGGGACTGAAGTCGTGTTCGTCACAGCAGCCTGTGTAGCAGCACCGCAACCGCTCATTGCAACGAGCAGTACACCTGTCGCCAGACAGTACGAAGCAAAACGATGCATTGTGATCCCTCCTTCACATGTAGACGTTTCTTACTTAATTTTGTTAACACGCAATTGGGAATCACTTGATCGTCTGATTACCCATCGACTTCCAGCATCCACTAGATTTTGAACAACACACCGGTTAGTCCAATCCAAGTGTCGCAATAACACTCCGACCCCGACGGTATATTGCACCAATGCTGCAACCTGAAGCGGACACTTACTGAAAGCTCCGTGTTAATACGGTAAATTGCCATGCCTGCGAGAACGGGTTCGATTCTTTTTCATTTTCGCGAGAAGAGCTGCTGACAAATCCAGGTTATCCGCGGCACATTCGTCTAAGATTCGAATAATGACATCCGCCAACTCCTCAGCTATGACCTCACTTCCATAACTTTTTCTATGAGCTTCCAGTCCCATCATACCTGTTCTCTCGTACTTACAATAGTAACGGTAAGCCAGTCTCATGACTTCGGCCTAGCGAGCCAATATGCCGTGCTAAGTACGAAATGACAAGTGTGTTGCGTTTGGATTTTCTCGATCGGCACACGGTACCTTCTCCATCTATCCCTTCTGCATCACAGGTGGTTCATAAATCCACTTTGGGCCTGCCCAAGTTTGAATTTCATACCAGTTACCAGTACCTTTTAAAACGTTCACTGACTGCGGGCTAATCGTGCCGTAGGTTACGGAGGAACGATCCGCACTGCCATACAATGTCGTTCGTGATGTGACGGTTAGTTCATTGCGCAACTGCGGTAAGAATAGCCACTTCGGCCCCAACCATGTCTGAATCTCTACCCAGTCGATATCGCTCTTTATGACATGAACAGTCTGGGGGCTCACCCCGCCTCCGACTGCTGATAATAAGGTAGGGTTAGTATACAATTGAGAATAATGACTCAGTGTTAAGGTGTGATTCACATACGGAGTTTGAATCCACCGCGGACCCAACGTTGTTTGAATCTGATACCAGTTTCCGGTTTGCCGGTAGACATTCACCCATTGCGGATCGATGTACTGGTGAGAACCGTCGTTCCACTTATGTGTATGTAAGGTCACTTTGTGGTCAACGTACACCAAATGCGTTTTCATAACTTGAAAAGTGCCCTGTGCTACCACTACGCCTGTTTGGCTATAAGCTGTAATTGTGATTGGCTGTGTTGGACTGACCTGTGTAAAATCAATCTGTAAATTCCAAGGGGGCTCTGTTGTCGACGCAAGAACAGAGCCGTTTTGAGTAAATACAACCTTGGCAGGTGGCTGCATCTCCTTGGTTGTGATATATGGACTCACAGTATGTACACCGCTGGTGATTCCTGACTTACTTAGGGGAATGAAAGACCGACCGTTTGGCGCACTGTTGTCCTTCGCATTTATAGTAGACAGGTAATCACTGTCTGAGATTGAGTTTTTAAAGGCCGCCATTGTATTCTTGTGTTCATTTACGTTGTAAGTGATGTTTTTATCATTGGGCGAAGCATCTGCCAAGACAGTGCTTTCATTAAAATAAGTAACGGCCTTTACTAATGGCATTGCCTTCGGAATGATATTCATCATATTGCTAATTTGCATTGTTGCCCAGTCGCTATAATTCTTTTGAGGCAAAAGTATCGATCCGCCCGGTTTCCAAGGATCCGGCATTGCCGAAACAGCGGCTCCCTCACTAATCATGAATGGCTTTTTGTGAGACCGAAATAGGTCATAGACCCCTTCCGCCTGATAAACAATGTTATCCCCCAAGGTTTCAGACTGAATTGCAGGGTTATAAGGAAATGTGTAAACTGACTCCCCAATCCAGTCGACATATTTATCACCAGGATAGAACTTCATAATTTCTTGATTTCGACTTGGTCCACTCACAATAGAGGTTGGCGAAAATACCATTACGACGTTGCTAGCTTTTTGGGCTTGAATTTCATTCCACACTTCCACCCAAGCTTTTTTAAACAATGTGTAGTCCGGCGAACCATCCGCTGCTTTGGAGTGCCATGGCGTCCAGGGCCCGTTCATCTCCGAAGCAAAACGGAGAAATACAGGTACCCCTGATGCCTTAGCATCAGCTATAAATTGACGAATATAGCTTTTCGTTTGTTTTGGGTTCTGAGTAAACAAATAATCCAAGCTTTTCGTCTGTCCATTGATTTGTATTTCTGGTTGCCATCCGATTTGTACCGCTCCATGCAGAGATTTCACCTCGTTTGCAAATTGCGTCGGAAATGATTCATAGAAGTTCCGATACGTCAGATAAATAGCCGGCTTCTTCCCATAGGCTTGTCCCGCGTACGCCAAACGCGCATCTCGACTTGTATCTCCATCCTGAGCCGCGAGCTTCTTCGTTAAGCTATCTTTGACAAACATTCCAAGATAGACGCCGGATGACGGTTCGTATTTTTCTGTAACGGGTGACTGATGTGATACAGACACGAAAGCCTGATAAATGGGACTAAATCTCGTTGCTGCATGCGCTATAGGTGTGGACATTGAAGCTGCAAGCCACCCGCATAAAAGTCCTATTGAGATAATTCGCTTCTTCATATGCATAACTTGATAACCCCGCTCTATGTACTGCTACAAATTAGGTATACTAAACATCCTAATACATGTCAATTCAGTGGACTACGGGGCACCCCACTGAATCGCATGGAAGTACGCTCGAAAATCGCGTCCGGTGGCGCAATGAGTCTATCCAGATTGTCGTGATTCCGATGACCAATTCAGACTGGCGTTGATCTTAAGCAAGTGAGTCAGCGCCTTGGTCATTCTTCTATTACAGTTACTGTCTATGTCTATGGTCATGTCACTCAGAGAATGACTTTTGCATCTGTCTACGGGTCATTGCGTCGACTGGACGTCGTCTCGTCCAACCACTGTAGCGTGGCCTCGCGCATGGTCTGACTGGTACTCTCCATGACATTGTGTGGGGCGCCGGCAACAGTTCTGTCGCCACCTTCATCGGTTGCAGCCCACCAACGGGTTGCAATGCGGTACCCGCTTTTGTCATTCTCGTACCGATTCTTGACGTTTTGGTCACTGGTAAGTTATAGACATGACCAAAGTTTTCTTGGTACCAGGGACTTTCAATCAGGCGCCGGCACTTGAGACTGTCACGGGTTGGACAGCGTTGCAGCGTACGACGAATACAGCCAGCGCATATGTGGATTCGTGATCCATTGATACCCTAGTCTCTAATGTGATGGTCGCACAAACCGAAGAACTGATATCTAAACAATAAAATGAAAGCCTATAAATATCGAAGTGATTCGCGCACCATGGAGGGCGCGGCATTCGGTCGCTCCGGAGTCGATAGTTCCCGCAGGGTTCACCGCGTCCACTTGCGCGATCTGGATCTCCATCATGTGCCCTCTATGATGAGCAAACAAAAAAGACCCGATAATACGGATCTTCATATGTAAAGTATTTACTTGAAAAATAAATGGGTGTAAAAGACCAACCTCATCCACAGATAGAACATCCCAAGCGCCAGTACGCCGTATATGAATCCTCGTAACCCCCGCAGTCTCTGAGGAACAACCAGAGTCACAGGAATTGCAGGTGCGGCCAAAAATACAATCAGAAGTATCAACGGCATGATCGGTATTCCCCAGTTAAGATGGGATGGGATAACTTTCATAGATGTCCTCCTAACCAGAAGGAAATACGACAGTGATGAAGATGATTCCTCCATCGGTAATTCAATACTTGCAATCGTTGTCTATTGACTGTCCGTCTCATCACACTAGGCTTGAAGAGTCTCCAAGTTCTAGTTCATCCATACAGTGTCATGTGCCCAGCCTTCGACCGCGGCAAGCTTCGGCTCAACATGCGAATAATACTTGCCTCGGGCCTATGCTCACCTCGTTTGTGTACAAATAAAAAAACCGCCTTAGCGGGTGTGGGAAAGAAGTTCAAGAAGATTAGCCGCCAATTGCTGAGCGGCAAGTTCATTGAGTGACTCCTCGTTGATGTCTGGCAGTCCCAGTAGTTCTCCGGCCACACTCAGCGCAAGCCGTCCTGACAGCCACTTCAGTACATCTTTGAAAGACATATCCTGTTCCGCTGCATATTCCTGAATCATTGATTCAAAGGCAATGCGGCCATCACCAAAGTGTTGCATTTTTAAAGTAATCACCTCTTCCTCAGTCGAAGTAGTTCAATGCGTTCCGCAGCGTCTTTTAGCTTCCTGAAATCTTCCGATTCACCGCCTGCATGCGGATGCATCTGTTTTGCCTGCGTCCTATATCTGTCTCGAACATCTGCATCTGCTGTCAAAATTTAAGTGAAGAAAACCTCTTAAGAGCTTGATCTATCTGTGTAAAGCCTCCTAAGCTCTTTTTGCTCAGGAAGGGAGGGGATTTCATGCATGCCATTATTGTCACCGGTCTAATTTCCGGCAGTACCGAGTTTGTGCTACACATTGCCGTCCAGTCTCTAATACGGTGCAGACGGAGGTAGATAGCGTTACAGGGGGATAGCTCCCCCTCATACATAGAGCAATGTTTGACTTGAGACTGCGGCCTCATGCTTGGCTTTCGCCGCATCCGGTCCGCCTTCTGCGTTCCATGTGCTTAAGACCCTGCGCATGTATTTGAGCGATCGCTTGTTGTACTCGACTGCTTCCGTCATCGCTTGTCTGACCCAGGCGTAGGAATAGGTTGTCACTAGGTCGTCCAACTGCTCTTCGATGATTTGGGACAGCTGACCAAAACCATTCGCCTCGAATTCGTCGCACAACTTTGCGAGCTGCTTCACCTCGTCTCCCCCGCGCTGGGATGAAGAGGAAGATGGGTTAGTTTCGCTTACTCTAGTTTCTTTTAAATAATATGCTACCACTGTGCCTACTTTTTAACACTCACAAGGGATAAGGCGGTATTGACCTGCTTGGTACCCGCTGCCCTTCTTGTAGCTGATGCGTCCTGTTTGACTGAGCTTAAGTCTGGCGCGATCCAGCCCTTGGCGAGACAATCCTATCATGAGTTGAAGCGTTTGATTGGCCATAGTAAACTCATCAACCCAGCCGGCCATGGTGTCTACGGACATAAATGAGTACCATAACGCAACTTCGCCAGTTGACGGACGATTTAGGAGCGACTAATCACGGAACGCGTTCAACTCCAGGATGTAATTCATAAGGTCCACTCTCCAATAGACTCTGATTCACCGGTCGCCTGACTCATCAGTTCATGTGACCTGCGTGCAGTAAAGGCGCATCAAATGTATTTCCTGCACCCGCGACAGCGTCCTTCCCCTCCTTTTTGTCCCGAATTGTTCTATATCTGCCACTGTGTCCCGCTGTACATTAAAAGCAATGTAAGTACTGCCCCACCGGATTGTTCTTCGGGCATCCCCGCAAGTGGCCGTCATCCTCGGCGGCCCTTTTGTCTGTTAGGCGAAGATGTTAATGGCTTCGATCCCGACAATCACGATGTATGCAACAAGAAGCGCTGCAGCTATCGACAGCCACCCGACCGGTGGTATTTGCTTCACGACATCACCTCCCACTATAAATTAATGTTTTCTCCTATTTACTCTCTTATTCTCACGATTACGCACCTTGACTATTTGAGAGAGATTACCAGAATGCTAGATGAGCGAATTTTCAAACGGGTACTCCGTAGCAGGAACAGAGATTGGTGCTGTTTTACCAATACATGGAACATAAATCTGTTCGCACATTTGGATGTCCACACGTTCCCTTGCGGTTTACCCTCCCATGTCACACTGGGTCTATGCCCTCACATTCCTTCGTACTACCTCTCAAGGGGTGGATGCCGTTTCTTGCTCCTTTACTGGGTCGTTGCCCTTATGGTGTGGATACTACGGCTTATCCGTGCTTCTGTTTGTCTTGGCGATTCATCGTGTACAAGCGAGTAAATCGAACTGACGAGTTTGATTCAAATCGGTTAAGCTGCCACCTGTAGTTGGGACCTCCGAAGTGGCCCCAGTAAATCCTCAGCGTTGTACTGAACTTGCTTTGTCCCCAATGTGTGTAGAACACGAATGAGTTTTCCACATAGTGCAATGAGCGACTGTTTCTTCTTCAAGGGATTATGTGCCCGTGTCGTGTAATACTCGTGCAGTGCCTTGAATTCAGCGTTCTTAGCTACCATCGGTAATATTGCCCGAAATAGTAATGCCCTCAGCCGAGAACGACCTCGTTTGGTAATGCCTGTTTTTCCTTTTCTTACCCCAGAACTGTTCTCTTTGAGATTCAGTCCAGCAAGCCGAATGATCTGTTGTCCATGCTCATATCCCTGTAGCTCACCGACTTCAGCCAAGAATCCAGCAAGTGTCGTAAAACCCATTCCTGGCACACTGAGCATTTCTTCTGTGCCTGGAATTTGGTTCAGTAGTTGCTCTACCTGAGCCATGATTTCATCACGCTGCCGTGTGAACATGTCGTACTGTTCCAGCAAAGCTTTCATCTCTATCCTGGCAGCTGTGAGCCCCTCTTTCAGACCAATGGACCTTTCAGCGGTACTGACAAGCCGTATGGCTCGCTTCATACCGACAGCCCGCTTCACACCATCCTTTTTCCACTGCCTCACAACCTCACTGGCGCCTAGCGAGAGTATGTCCTGCGGAAACGGAGACGTACGCAGTGTAATGAGTGACGCCTTGCCTTCCCAGTCCTTAAACACCTGGGTGTATTCCGGAAAGAAGCGATCAAGCCAGTTCTGAATCCGCATTTGCACTTGCCCCAAATTCACCATGACCTTCTCTCTGAGGTTCATGAGGATTCTTAAATCCGCATAAACACCAGTCGGGAGTTTGGGCTCGGTGTACTTGCCGTCTTTCACGAGATTGGCAATGACCTTAGCATCCTTGTAGTCGTTTTTCGTCGGTGAGTTATCCTCTAAATCTTTGCTCTTGTTGACGTGATGTGGGTTCACAAGCACGAATCGAACATTCAAGTCTTGTATGAAGGCACCTAACGGGAACCAGTAGTGTCCGGTCGGCTCGACGCCAAACACAACATCGGTTTTGCTGTGCAGTTGTTGCAACTCCTTCATCCACGTTACAAGTTTCGTTAGGCCCTCATCATCGTTACTGAACACACATTCTTTACCAAGCTCAATTCCACGAAAGTCAATGGCTCTTGCAACATGGGTGTGCTTTGCAATATCAGCACCCACAATGATGGTACAATCGGTAATTTGTTGAATTCGTTGATTTTGTTTCTGCTGCATCTTATACTTCATGTTGAGCGTCCTCCTCAATTAGGGAATGAATGTCCTGCATTCGGAACCCAGCATACAGGAGGCGCTCTTTTTTGTTCAAACCCGAAATTAATTCATTACAGGAATAGCTCCTTAACTAATTGAAAGGATGTTTCCAATGACTGTTCGTGCAGAAAACCTCATTGAGTTCTTACAGGAAGTCATCACCGACCTGGCTGATGAACTGGTTCGTCAATATGTCAGTGTCACGATTGCTGTCACCATCAAAGCTGAATAGCTTACACGGCCTGTCGTTCAAGCCAATCCAGAAAGTCCTCACGTCGAATCCGGTATCGTCTCGGACTAATGACTGTGACCTTAAAATCTTCGCGGGCCATAATGCGCCTCGCTTGGCTCTCGGCAATTCCCAATAGTTCGGCCAGCTTCTCTGCACCGAACAGCATCGGAATGTCGTCCGGGTTGTAGACTGGCGCTGTTATCGCGCGAATCAGCTCATTTCATGTCGCTTCATTACAAGGAATTCCTTCTTCTTCCGTGGAAGTTATTCGGTTCCAACCATCAAACTACAGAAGGAGGTGAAGGAGATTGAATGTGCTTATCGTTGCGTATGACTTACATGAGAAACCAGAATCGGCCTACGAAACTCTCATCTCAGGAATTAGACAGTACTCAAATACTTTCGAATTCCAGAAATCTGTTTGGATAATTGCAACAGAACGTGAGCGTGCAAATGTCCGCGACTACTTGAAACAATTTATCCAGTCAGATGACAAACTCTTTGTCGGCACATTGACCAATGGCTCATGGACAGGTGGTCAAACAGAATTAACCAACTTCTTGTCCAACTACTGGACAATAGAATAGTTATCACGGAGCTCCACCTGGATCTCCGGAGACTCCATCACGTTCCAAGTGCTCGGTAGCCGTTGTCGGATCAGCGGCTTCCTGCAGCCCTACAAAACCGCGACGCTCCATAGCCAAGGCAGTCGTGCTTCTAAATCTCCGGGAGGACAGCCAACTCCTCAACAGAGCACCTATCTTCAACCTTTGAGCGAATCCATTTAAGAAGACTGGAAAGTGTTGTATCGAATACCGTCATGTCCATCACCTCCATCGACTTGAAATATCACGCAGATTCTGGATCTGTGGTAAAATCATGAACAGAAAGGTCGTCTATTGTAACGCCAGAATAGCGGCCAATTCAAACGCTTTTTCTAATCTGGGACTGCGGTCGCCGCTCTCGTAGTGCCGGAACGCACGCACGGTAATACCGAGTCGTTCTGCGACTTGTTATTGAGTCAAGCCACTCTGCTTTCGGAAGGCCTTGAGCTTGGCTCCAATCGGATTCAACTTTTATCACCACCTTTCAGTAAACGTCGTTGTCAGAGGCCCTTTTACGGAGCAATCCGTAAATGAGCATCGGGTGAACTCAAGGAACCCTAAATCCCTTCGGGACATGGGAATCTTGAGCCAAGCCGAGGGAAATCGGCCACTGTACCTCGGAAGGTGCAACGCACAGGCGGTGAGGACGATTACCAATAAACCGCCCACGAGCGCCCGACATCCCTCGTGGATGATGAAATGTGCTGATCTGTGGAGAAATCCACAGATGCAAGAGATAGAAAACTCTTGCGATAACAATTAGCTCGATTCGTCTGCTCTCAAGTCGGTTGCGGATCTAAACAAATCACTGGGTGGTGTTACCGAATCCATGAACAAATCTGTTGGAAAAGCCACCAGCCAGCTCGCAGGAATTAACGGATCACTTGCCTTGAAGTCACTAGCAGACGGAATGCCAAAGTCACTTGGTTTCGGTGAGAACGACGACGCATACATCCTTTGTAGCCGGCGAACAAACGAGCTCAAGAAGCAACTCAAGTTTCATTTGCATAGGAGTGACGCTTCGTTGAAAAGTAATGTGCCTCTTCACCTAATTACAGTTGTGAAGGAAACTCAGTTAGAACGAGAAGCAAACAGTCTTCTGTCCGATGGGTGGATTCTCATTGGAACTTTTACGAGTACCTATGATCCCATGGTGGCTCCACAACATCAGGCGATGAATTACGTACTCGGGAAACTGAAATCCGATGAAGATACGTGATTAAATTTATATTTACCACCTCACTCATATGTGAACTATGAGGGCATGTCAAGCGTAAGGAGTATAACTATGGCCAATTTTCCTGAACGCCTGTCTACCTTGATCAAATCGAAAGGCGTACAGAAGAAGGAACTTGCCGAGAAGCTTGGCATTTCATATAGAAACTTGAGACATTACGAACTTGGAGAGCGCAAGCCGGACTTTGATGGTCTGACTAAATTAGCCGATTTTTTCGACGTGTCTGTAGATTATCTTGTTGGTCGATCTGACGATCCGAACCCAGATAAAGAGACGGACCCAGAGCAAGCCGAGTTCCTTCGATGGGTCGAAGAGAACCTGGAGGGCAGCTTTTACTACGACTTCAAGAGCTCACCTGACGATGCCAAGCGGCACATGATGGAGACATTACGACTTGTGTGGGAACGAGAGAAAGGGCGTAAGCCTAGGCAGAAGCAGGGGGAGTGAGACAGTGGAAGGTTACGAAGTCGCCAAGAAGTGGGTTGATGAGCTCCTTCCGTTTGGACGAGGCCTTTTAGGGGGCGAGACCGAAATTCAGATGAAACTGGATTATCTCCGGTCTGAGAACGCATCACCGCAGGAATGCATTTGGTATATGCAGTCTAGTGTACCAGTCCGCGAGATTGATTTGTCGACAGGACGCTTCTTTTTGGTTTGGCTTTTCCCTCAGTCTCTCCATATGAGCGCGCAACCTTAATGGATGACCTTATTGCGAATCGAGGTAATATGTGCGAACAAGATTGGGGGGTCGCTGCCCTTGCGTAAGTTAGAGGAACTCATTGAAGTAGCGACTTCGGTTGTAGATGACATTGCTGTGAACTGTGAACGAAATGGGCATTTATACCGGGAACAGAGGGACCATGCTCCCCTTCTCAGTCAACTCATTGGATTCCTTCGCATATCATCCGATAGTACGCATCTGGAAAAATATCTTGACCTCTACATAAAATACGGAAATGAGCGTCCATATGAGAAAAGAATGCGCTACTTAAGGCAGTCTGTTTTTAATGAGGTATCACACAGTCCAGGAATTAAACAAACGGATTTGTACAAGCTTCTGCCAGATTATGAACAATGGGAGATTCGCGAAACCATTGCATCGTATAGTCAAATCCAGCGCGAGAAAGCCGGCCGAACGTACGCTTTACGCTTGAGGGCCGAGGAAGTTTGAAGATTACTGGGAACGAGACAAAGACAGTAAGCCTGGGCAGAAACAAGGAGAATGATACATAGATGTGCCTAAATGCGGCGAATTATATTCTGTGGAATATAATCCCTTGTAGAAATATCACAAAAAGAGAAGGATTTTGATGTTCCTTTGAGGAAATGTTTGGCTGTAGTACAGACAAACAAACTTCAGGGGGTAAGGACGATGAAAACAAAGCTAGTTCTTCTATCCGTTGCACTGCCGGTTTTACTAGTTGCGGGTTGTGGAACGGCCAAAAATGCCGCAACGACAGGGAGCACCAAAACAACGACTAATTCTGCAAAGAAAAAAACAACGGAGCCGAAAAAGACAGCGGTGAAGATGGGGCAGTGGGCAACTGCTGGCAAGCTCACATTTAAGGTAAATTCAATGAAGTACGAATCAAAGCTGCCTGAATCCTCCATGGGCGCTCCGAGCGCGAACGGCGGAAAATGGCTCATCTTGAACGTGAGTATTAAAAACAAGGATTCCAAAACACGTACCATCGACACAACCATGTTTAAACTATTTAAAGGGAAGACAAGTTATAACGCTAGTTCCGAAGCTGATATCTTTATAAATAAAAATAGTTCGTTCTTTCTCAAACAATTGAACTCGGGTCTGTCTGCAAAAGGGAACATAGCGTTTAACGTCCCCAAAAAGGAGACATACCAACTGCAGGTAGGAAGTGGCATGTTTGAAAGCACGACCAAGATGATTGAATTAAAGAAATAAGGCACTTCGTGTATCAACGGGTAAAGGAGGACCTACATGAAAGTCGCATCAATGGTCTTGGGAATTGTTGGGTCCGTATTTGGAGTGATTGCAGCAATTACCGCAATGTTTATTGGAGGAGTCGGAGGCGCGTTCGGAGCCAATGGCGCCAGTACAATCACAAGTCTAGGATGGGGTGCCTTATTTGCTTCAATTGTAGGCCTTATAGGTTCAATTCTAGTTAGTGGAAAGCCTAAAGTTGCTGCTGTCTTAATGCTCATTGGAGGAATTGCAGGGATTATCTCTGTGTCCTACTTCTACATACTCCCTGGCATACTCCTGATTATTCCCGGAATCATGAGCTTCTTTGTGAAACCAAAGACAAGCAAATCTTCTCAGTCAGCCTCGATGTAAAGTTGACTCATTTTAAGGGGCCTTCAGAGGCTCCTTCTTAATTTAGTTTATTTTGAACGCTGACTTAAATGGAAAAAGGCAGGAAGCCTGGGCAGAAGCAAGGGGAGTGAATTAGAGGCTTTGTTCAGAAGTGATTGGGTTGCTATTATAACTATCTTTCTTATCTTAATCCTAGTACTTCTAGTGGCCGTTGGGCGGCGAAATCCTCAATGGGTACTGCCTTCTAGGTTCAGGAGAGCGCAGTCTGTAGTGTATTTTTGGTATGGCGGACTAATCCTTACGTTTGTGTTTGTACTACTCGTCGATATCCGAAATGCTATCGCGACAAAATTGGGCATTTCCTTTCTATCTCTAGTTCTTCCTGGTGTGTCTTTGGGCATATTCTCCGCTCTTCCCCAGACTGCAAATGTCCCGTATCTGCTTGAAACCGGGAAGCAGACTAACCAACGAGTTGAGTGTGGATTCACAAATCCTTACATATCTACAAAAGACATAAATCATTATAGGAAAGTATTTGTAGACATGAGTTTCCAACAGCGATGCAACAACGAAGTTTTTCTCCAATCCAATCTGAAATTTGCATCTCATATTAGCGGTACTTCTTTTGCAATTGCTGCGTCTGTCTTCGGAGCTATCGTGGCATTTATGCTGGGAAACATAAGAGCAGGCATTAACACTTTTACTTTCACGGTAGAATTGTACATTTTGATGCTTATGATTGGTATAGCAGTTATATTTATCCTGCGAAAAATCTTCCCTATATCAATACGTGTTGCCCACTGGGCAGCAATGCTGAGAATCATTGAAGAAGTTGCAAGAAGCGAAGAGCTAGATGCCGAAAGATAGAACCATATCTCTAGAATATTTGTAGAAAATAACGAATGCAGGAGGGAATTGTAAGATTACAACGAACAGATAGTACGGGAGAATATTTTTCTAATTTATACAGAAACAAAGACTTAGAGCGTTTGTTGCCGGTCGCGGATGGCGGCATTGAGAAAATTAAAGCAGGGATCCCAAAAGACGTCGCGGTTCGTATCGGAGAGAGAACGGGCGTATACCTGGGCACAAACAAGGGGGACTGACTAATTGCCTATTGATGTGGAAGTTCTGCCAATATTATTTTGGCGTTGTCCGCTATGCCATGTAACAGACAACCTTCGTCCGGAGCGGCGATTATTTAAAAAAGATCGCTTGCAAATGTGAATGTCGTTGACGTATCTCAAAGCCTATTACACATTGCCAGTGGACAAAGAATGCATCTATTCGGTGACCTGAGGAACAGCCTATTTAAATGGGAAACGTATGTGAATTCCCTCGTCACAGGTGAATCTTGAGGCAAACAAAAAGGAAATACGCACGAGTAGATAGTGCCTTCCATTGTTAAACATACACGGCAGGGGGTCGAATTGATGCAGTTGACTATACCAGATAGTATCAAAGAAAACATATTTAAGTACCGATTCGTGGAATTACTAAGGCGTCACAAGAAACCATTCAGCGGGAAGCCAAGTATATGGGAACGTCTAGAACAGGCCGTTAACGACGATGATAACTTTTACGGAGCGTTACAGCAATTCATTGTGGACGAGATTAGTAACGGTAAGAATCGTCAAGTGTTTTGGTGTGATATTTCTATAGAAAGTTTAAACATTCTGAGCAACTATAGTATGCTTCAGTCCAATCTCGCTGCACAGAATTTACCACTTGAAAATTTCAATTCTTTTCTATCTTCCAACACTCCAACGGGGAATATGGTTTATCTGAATATTGAGCGGGACAGTTCCAATACAAATAAGGTGCACCAAATATCATTCTGCTACCTCCAAGACTCCGTAGCTCAAATCAATGATGATGATGGAGTAGAGATGACTGTACCAGGTTATGTTTGGATAGACATATTTCCTGATGCTCGCTACCTTCAGATCAAAGTTCGACCGTACTCCTATAACTACATTGTAAATTTGGAAGAGTCGAAAAAAGTGTTTGATCACTACTGGGAGTTTCTACGAAAGACCTTTGAGATTGTGTACACTGACATGTCAGATACTAAACTTACACTCTACGAAATTTTTAAAGAACTCACTGAAAAAGCTGAGGCACCCTTTAGACGGGCTGTAGAAGAAAAGGAGCCCAGGATCTCTGCGGCAATGCTAGACATCGCAAAAGAATTGGAACTTGAGAATATTTCCACTCCAGTAGACTTAACAAATCGAGTTTCTCGATTGTTTGAAAGGGCGCTCATCCTTAATGATCTCAAGCAGTATAAGGGGTATAATCAAGGGAAGCTAGGGATTGTAGACCGTATTGACTTCTCCGATCAATCTGGAGCTCGGGTAAACGCTCTTTCTGGAGAGCAGGGTATGGAAGTGGCGGATATTTACTTCGATACACGGGAAACTTTAGACGAGTTAAAGATGCTCAACAAGCTATGGGTCACATGGTTTAGACCGACTAAAGACGAAGAGGGCTATGATGACATCGACCGGATTGAAACTCGACTAGAAGTTTACGACAACAGAATAGTGTTTTATTTCTTGAATACCCAACACGCACCAAAGGAGGTGCAAGACTATGTACTTTCCGTGTTTAGAAAATTTAAGGAAGGTGAAATTCCCTCAACAATCGATTGAATTGTTGGACTGGTGGTTAGGTACTCGTCGTCCAAATACTTTAAAGTCCCTAAACCCCCTACAATTTTCTATTGATTGCGACTTGAACGTGTCACATTCGGTAAAGATGTTTGCACATTGTTCCTTTGATGACGATATAAAGCTACTTAAAAGACACTATACAATACATTGCCCTAACTGTATGCATCGGGTACAGGCGTTTGAAGATAAACTCGACTACAGGCGGTTACACTGCTCGAATTGCGGTACAGAGATAACGAGAAGAATTTTGGAGGATTGTACAGAAGTCGCTTTTGAATTATTAGCTTCTCCTAATCAATCGGACGACCCTAGAGCGCCAAGGTCGCTACCGCGAGGGGGATCCCCGGGAAAAGTATCAAGCCTTCGAATGTCAGATCTTGATGGATATAAGAATGAAGATGACCACATTCGAAGGCTTTTCGATTGTTTCTAGACGGAGGTACAAATTTGCACAATGAGGATTAATATATCTCTAAAAACCCTGCTTTTACTTCTGGCTGCTGGGGTAATACTTGGTCTCCTAATCTCCATCACGGGACGGCTAATCGACGTCTTAGCATCGACACGCGTTGATTATATTAAATCACTAATACCTACCCTAGGGAGCCTCATCGGCAGCGTAATCGGCTTGATGGGAGCTGTCCTCGTAGCGACGTTTCAAATCCGAAAGACCTTTGAGTTAGAAAGAGGCAAAGGAGTAGCCAGTAACTCGGCCATTTTACGATTAATCAAGACTGAGTTGCAAACAAACCTTCGAATAGTTCAACAGTTTCGTGATGACTATTTGAACGGAGATAATTCATTTGTAGTACACATAGGAACTGATAATTGGGACAAATGTCTCCTAAATATAGGGTTAGAGATCAGTGATGAAACCCTCTCTCATACAACTTCCTCGTACAATAAACTTAAACTCTTAAAATCTGATACGAGATTAAACGAAACAACTTACGATATGCTAGTTTCAGATATATCGAATACCATCCAAAAGGTACAGACTGATTTAAACAATTTAGTGTCGAGTACATAACCATTTGAAAATACATATTTCTGCCTATTCACATCGGTGGTGATGTGTTCTGCAATACGAACATACGTTCTCTTCCCTGGAGGTAATCAGTATGTTCAAACTGCTCAGCACCTATATCCCAACTCCGCTTGAAGATGCTGTCGTTCAATTTTACCGACGCCATCTTATTAAGTCACCACAGGACATTGACCTTGAGATGTTCGCCTACGAGGCGAGCATCTGGGTGCATTACGTCCCTCATCCATCGAACAACTTTCATTTCCGCGATAGTATCTACACCATTGCTGTAGACAATCGCATTCCCTGGGAACAACAGCGCGTAGGACTTGCCCACGAGCTCGGACATGTACTTCTGCATTCTGGCAGTCAAGAATTTATGAATGACGATTTTCGAGCATTGCAGGAATTTCAGGCTGACCGGTTCGCCATGTTCGCACTCGCCCCCACTTTCATGCTTGCAAACTACATCACCCAAGCATCCAGTCGGCAGCAATTGGTCTCGCAGCTGGCATATTCGTTTGATGTGCCTGAAATATTTATGGATGCACGTATCGATTTGTTGGAGCAAAGGCTGAAAGACATTGCGATGCAGCGCCAAATGGAAGAGGTCGTCAAGGAACAAGCCGCCTCATATGATTACAGCTATCGTCATCCACTCAACGACAAAATTGAATACCTAGTCCGTGACGGAGCCATTGTCGGACGCAGACGCCGTGCAGGTTACTAAGGAGGAACACACGTGTCAGACGTTTATCGCATCCCAACCTTCGGCTCTATCCCTTCGCTCTCTACAGCAGCCTTAGAACCGCCGGAGAACGCTCCTGATTTGGTAGTGAGGTTATGCCCCATACAAACGCTTTGGCGCGCAGGTGGAGGATATCGGCCTTGATACGTTTGGATTGTTCCCAGGGGACTGGGTCGTCTTTCGTGAACAGCGGTGGCCCAACATGGAATGCCAGATTGTACTGGCTGCTTTTGGAGGTGAGGGGACACTGCGCCTCTTCGAAGGAACGAATGAAACAGAGCCGATATTGCGAGCGTCTGGTGATCAGATTCCGAAGGAACGTCATCACAGAAATGATTTCATCATGTGCTGGACGGTATCATCAAAGCGGAATTTGCGCAATTGTCCTATCCCGAGCCGATTTGGGACTGGGGATTATAGTATCCTTACTCCAAAATCGAAATTAGATTGAAAGGAACTCCAATTATGGGCTTCCTTATCAAATGTATGTTGTTCCCGCTATACCTCATACCGTTACGGCAGTCAGCGACGTATTGTGGTGACAAAGATGGTCGTTGAGGAAATGAAAACATGGCGCACATTACAGAAGGAGATTCAAGGTGAATCATGGACCGAAGATTCTTTCGTCATAGTTACGGCTGATGGCGCCGTTCCGGCTCCAGCTGCATGGGCCTCAGCCATCCGAGTGGCCAGGAAAGAGTTGCAGTTGCCACCGGTTACCTTTCATGACTTGCGACACACACATGCCACCTGGTTACTTGAGAGTGGTGTAGACCTCAAAACAGTGAGTCAGAGACTTGGCCATTCTTCCATCACCATCACGGCCGATTTATACGCCCACGTGACCGATTCGATGCAGCGAGCAGCCATGGAGAAATTGGACTCCATGATGCAAAAAAACGCCCCTTCAGAAAGAGACTTGTAACTTCCTTGTCACTTTCCCATCGATCCAAAAGAAAAAACCCTTTTATATCAAGGGTTTTCGGGCTTTCGTTATTGCTATGTGGTGGGCCCACTAGGACTCGAACCTAGGACCAACCGGTTATGAGCCGGCCGCTCTGACCAACTGAGCTATGGGCCCGCAGGTTATGCGGAAGACGGTCTGTCCTGTCAGTCACCTTATAAGTACTTCTGGAGCGGAAGACGGGATTCCGACGCTGAAACCGTAGGTTTGAGCTAGTCCCTGAGGGTGCCTTTCCCGAAGGGGGAACCCTTGGGTGAGAATCTGGTCTTTCCGTACCTTTAATCTTTAAAGTACTTACTTACTGGAGCGGAAGACGGGATTCCGACGCTGAAACCGTAGGTTTGAGCTAGTCCCTGAGGGGCCTTTCCCGAAGGGGGAACCCTTGGGTGAGAATCTGGTCTTTCCGTACCTTTAATCTTTAAAGTACTTATTTACTGGAGCGGAAGACGGGATTCCGACGCTGAAACCGAAGGTTTGAGCTAGTCCCTGAGGGTGCCTTTCCCGAAAGGGGGAACCCTTGGGTGAGAATCTGGTCTTTCCGTACCTTTAATCTTTAAAGTACTTATTTACTGGAGCGGAAGACGGGATTCCGACGCTGAAACCGAAGGTTTGAGCTAGTCCCTGAGGGTGCCTTTCCCGAAAGGGGGAACCCTTGGGTGAGAATCTGGTCTTTCCTTACCTTTAATCTTTAAAGTACTTACTTACTGGAGCGGAAGACGGGATTCCGACGCTGAAACCGAAGGTTTGAGCTAGTCCCTGAGGGTGCCTTTCCCGAAAGGGGGAACCCTTGGGTGAGAATCCGGTCTGTCCGTACCTTTAATCTTTAAAGTACTTACTTACTGGAGCGGAAGACGGGATTCGAACCCGCGACCCTCGCCTTGGCAAGGCGATGCTCTACCCCTGAGCCACTTCCGCGCGACACGCTAAAAGGGAACAAGAGACATTGTACACGTTCCCTGCGCAAATTTCAATCACTATTTCGCGTCCCATTTTCTGGCGAATTGGGGCCTCTCGTAAGCCTCCAGCTTTTGCAGCAGCGATTCTGGATTGCTATCAGAGACAATAAGGTCTCTGTGACTGGAGTGCACAAATCCAGAGACTTCTGCGTGTTGAATCATCTTAAGAAAAGGAGTGAAATAATCTGCGACATTCAAGATGCCAATGGGTTTATTATGAATGCCAAGTTGGCCCCAACTGATAACCTCAAACAACTCTTCGAAGGTACCATACCCTCCAGGAAGCGCGACGTAGGCATCAGATAAGTTCCCCATCATGGCTTTTCTTTCGTGCATATCGTGAACTTCTATTAACCGTGTTAAGTTTGTATGGACAATCTCTCCATCAAAAAGTCCTATCGGCATGACTCCTGTTACCTCGCCGCCTTGTTCCAGGACTGCGTTGGCCACTTCCCCCATCAAACCTGTTTTTGAGCCTCCGTATACAACACCAATGTTGCTCTTTGCAATCACTTGTCCTAAGGTGCGAGCCGCGTCTGCAAACTCTCTGGAATTCCCTCTGCTCGATCCCGCAAATACACAAACATGTTCCACGTTTACTCTCCTCGCTAACATTTCTAACTCACCTTAGCCACCTTTTGATTGGGTTAGTACCCCTCAACCAATCAGGATTGTCTACACGTCTTGTTCAGCTTATGCGCGACACCTATGCAACTGCTACAATACACCTATGAGTATTTACAAGGTCTCGTATCTTTCTCAAGAATACAGAGTCATGGGGTATTTGGGAATCCCTCACGATCTCGCTAGTGACATGGTTCTAGACAAACTCCAAAAAACCTGTAATGATGTACACGTTGTCGAGGAAATCGCTGTTTCGCTGCCATCTCTAAACCATACTTCCTCAGACCATATTGGTGAAGGCAGCTCTCGGCAGCCAGACTCTGATGCATCTGTTCCACTACACTTGGCTGAGCCAAACCAACCACGGGGTGCTTTCATATATTGCCGAGGCGGCATTAACCGTGTCGGAAAAGTACGAACATGGTGGATTGAACAGTTTCTGCGTCACGGAGACTTTGTTTTCGCTCCTTGCTATCGAGGCAGTGAAGGTAGTGAAGGACGTGACTTGTTCGGCGGAGACGATGTTGAGGACGTCACATCAATGCTTACCATTTTGAGCCGATTTCCACTGGTTCATCCTGCGAAAATTTCAGTCATGGGCTTTTCCAGAGGATCCGTTAATGCCACCCAGGCCGCAGTCCAATTCCCCTCACTTCGTGCGCTTGTGCTGTGGGGCGGTGTCTCTGACTTGGCTCAAACTTACGCCGACAGGGTCGATCTGCGACGAATGCTGCGTCGTGTTGTCGGGGGTACGCCAAGGAGGGTACCGGAGGCTTTTGCAGCGCGATCGCCCATTGAATTAGCCGCGGACCTCACCTGCCCAGTACTTATCATCCATGGGACAGACGATGTCCAGGTAGGTGTATGGCACGGCAAAAACATGGCAGAAAAACTAAGAGCATTGAATAAGCCTGTCTCGTTCCACCAATACAATGGTCAGGGCCACCATCTTCATCCGCTGGTTTTTGAAGCCATTGTGGACAGGATGTTTGACTGGATTCGCGGCTACCATTAAGTTCTCACGTGCATTAGAGACTAGAGAGAAACAGAAACGGGAGGATACATCGAGTGAAAGAAGCCATTATTTTTGATTTTGACGGTACATTAGCAGATACGCTGCCTTTGGTATTTGTGTGCTTTCGGACTGTTTTTGAAAAATATGCTGGGAAATCTGTGACCGATGACGACGTCCTTGGATTGTTTGGCCCGACTGAATTTGAGATTCTCCGGAACGAGGTAGGACAAGAGACCTACACACAAGCCATGGATGAATTTCTCCATCTGTACAGTACACTTCACAGCCAGTACGTAAGGCACTATCCTGAAATCGAAGCAATGCTCAATCAGTTTCACGCTTCTGACCTGAAAATCGGCCTCTTTACCGGTAAAGGGAGAGCGACATTTGATATCTCTGCGGACAAGTTGAACATGAAGAAATTCTTTGAAGTGACTATCACAGGAGACGATGTGGATAAGCAAAAACCGAATCCTGAGGGGCTTCTGAAGGTACTAGCTGGATTGGGTGTCTCTGCTGATAAAGCGGTAATGGTGGGAGACAGCGACGACGACCTCTCGGCAGCACGCGCCGCAGGAGTAGATGCCGTCTCAGTGAACTGGCTCAGTACGTCGCAAACAAAAAAATTCAAGAACAACCCTCGTTTTATTGCTCGCAGCGTGGAGGAATTCTTGGACTGGATGGAGAGTGAACACAGGATTGTGCTAACATGACGTATCAGCCTGCCCCCGTGTTTCCCTGTCCCTCTGTCTCTTTGTCTTGTCAAGGCTTACGTCTGTTTTCCAAGTTTTTCTGAGCCTTCGCAACTGCCCTCTTTACATATAGACGTTCGTCACCAGAAAAAAGCGCTAGAATGGACGCTGCTTCGGTAGACACGTTAGCTGCAGCCGCAGTCGTAAAGGCCATAGCTACATTCCACCGAACCTGTTCATTCTCGCTTTCAGACCACTTTCTGAGCCATTGCAAGACTTCACTTGGGCAGGATTTCAAAAGTCCAGCCCCTATGGCAAAAGGGCCCAGATTATCGCGCACGTATCTCGATGGGTCAGACAGAAGAGGACCAAGACACTCCAGCATGAATACAACTTCATTGCAGTTTTGTCGTCCTCCTGCACCCATCATTGCCAGAACTGCCGCTCTACGTACATTTTCACTGTCATCCTGTGTCCAATTCACCATCACTGGAAAGTATGTTTCGAAGTTGTTCATCAAAATTTCTCCCGACGATCCCGCAGCCCACTCCCGAACCTCCCAATTCTGACTGTCGGCCAGTGAATAGAGAGTCTCTGTGACTTCGTGTTCGTTTTGAGGGTAGAACTCCGGGATGCACAGGCATCCCACCTCCTGTGCCGTAGGACTCTCATGTCTGCACATTGCCAGAACAAGAGGATACAACTCATCTAGATCCAACTTCTGTAGTGCCTTCGCAGCAGCGTATTTTATCTTGGCCGGAGCCGTACCAGCATGCTTCGTGGCCTGCGAATCGAGTACTTGAATCATGCTCTTAAGCGAGTTTTGTTCTAATGCGTACTGAAACTCCAATTTCCAATTCCCTTGATTAATCGCTACCAGCCCCCTCCAGTTCATAGCATCTCAGCCCATCCGAAACGTGCGTAAAGACTCATCTCTAGTTTACTATGTTTTTGGGGGATGGGGATGGTAGAGGATGGAGATGGTAGGCTTAGTTCTATAGAATTCTCCTCTAGTGCACATAGTCACTTTGTATGCAACGTTTTCCCTTTGTATCGAACACTCTCCATTTGTAGGGAATGTTCTCGATTTGTATGGAACTTTCTCTGTTTGTATCGAACATACGGGATAGGCAGCTATTTAACCTGTGTGAGCTCTTCTTCGTCAAAAGGCACAAGCAGCGCGTTCTGACATGCCGTGTGCAAATCCCTGTATACACAATTGATTACGTTGTGCTCCAAGACAACACTGGTGCCTAAAAACGGAAAGAGAGCATGGCCACAGTCCAACGCGACACGAGCTGCTGTTCTGCAAGTTTTGCTAACGAGATCCCACTCTTCTCTCGCGATGTCAGCTCCCTCAATGTGCCTTGTCCAATTAGAGTCCACAGTATGGTAGAAATTCAAAATCGCCTCTTCTAAGGTTTCTTGCTTACGTTCAATGCGATCCATGACAAATTCATAACGATTGAGGTGCGAACTTTCCCACGCTTCCCGGTTTTCTTCTGCAATAGCCTTCGCCTCATCAATCAAATGTCGTGCAATACCGATAGCAATTGCGGCAAACGAGGTTTCGGAAAGTACTTTATAAGGGTATGAATAGATATCACCCAGCACCTTTTGATTCGTATTGAACATAATGAAGGTCATGTCAGCTTCCACAAACTGATTTTCGACTGTCACTGAATGACTTCCTGTCGCTCGCAGTCCGAATGCATCCCAATCCTTCGTGATAGTCACTTGAGTCGGTCGCAAAATAAAGGTGCGGATCTCTGTCACAGTGGGATTGTCTTCAACCGGCACTTCTGAATTAAAAGTAAAGAGAGTAGCGTGGTCCGATCCGCTGCAATACTTCCAGCTACCAGATAACTCATACCCCCCAGGTACGCGTTTGGCCGAACCAGATGTAAACCCACTCCCCGCTAGGAGAGCATCTCTGCCATCATAGATTTCCTGGAGCCGATGAGGTTCAACATAAGCAGCTAAATACCCGGCCTTACTTCCAATAGTGACAACCCAGCCAAAATTGCCGTCTATTCTTGAGGCGTCTTCAAAGACGCGCAAGACTTCCGGCAACGGTGTCATACGTCCCGTTGAAGCATTGGGCATAAAGCATTTGAACAAGCTGCGTTGATAAATGATTTCCAGTACATCCGCAGGCATAGTTCCTGTCTTATCCATTTGGACGGTCCGACGACGAATCTGATGCACAACTTCTTGGTCGAACAATAGCGGATAGTTCATGAGCACACGGAGCCCCCTAAGGTCATATGTGCAGGCCGCACGTGAAGCACCGCCTTGCTGCAGCACGAGACTGGCATGCAAAGGGTTGAAGGTTAGTTCCCATTTTTAATACGTTCCAGAGCGGACTCGTGAGAACGGGCTCGCAGGTACAGAGATTCACATTATTATAATTGTAGGTTAAATACAGGAGTATTAAGTGGCGAATTAGGCGCATTTATTGACACTATTGGTACATTAGTTATTTCCTTTGGCATGGACCCACCAACGAATCACGGCACATGCAAGGTTTGGGAATAGGGGGCAGGCCAGGGGGGGGCAGGTCCGGGGCTCGGGCAGTCGGCGCCAGGGCCAAATAGAGATCCGAGAAGCGCTTATTCGCCGAAACGGAGGCCCAAGAGAGGAAATAAGCGCTTCAGACGAGCTTACTTGCCGTTCAGACCCCATTTTCGTTGGTTTTCCGGCCTTTAAGCACTTCTCAGGAGCTTATTTTGTACACGGCGATAGCCACGTTCCAAATAAGCACTTGTGGGATCTCTATTTTCTGCACCCCTCCCCCTCATCGGGTCTTTGGACACAGTTCCGCCACATCTGAGGCATGTCAACGGGCTGTTTGTGTCCGCCTTGTGAACACAACGTCGCCAGGGAACATGTTTTGGCACTGCCCCCCCCTCTTTTGCCCTCAAGCAGACACAATTCCGCCATAAACGCCAGCTCTGCTTCCATGCATTCAAGGAACTTCAGACGGTAAATAAACGGGTTTCCCCGTTTATCTTCCTTCTCCTCTTTCTCTCTTTGTCTCATTCGTCCACTTGTACCTACAGTCACACACGAAAAGACGCTACACCACATCGGGTGCAACGCCTCTCTCTTCCTGCTCTCTCGCCTGGCAATGTCCTACTTTCCCAGGAGCTCGCGCTCCAAGTATCATCGGCGCTGGAGGTCTTAACGGTCGTGTTCGGGATGGGTACGCGTGTGGCCCCTCCGCTCTCGTCACCAGACTGGGAGATGAAGGGCGTCTGCTTCGTTCGTGCTGCGCAAGCCACTGCGCACACACCCTTCATTCCCCTATGTAATTGGTACCTCTTCTTCCCAGACAGCGAGTCGTCTGTCGTTTCCCTGTTCCTCTGGTGAAGCCCTCGACCGATTCGTATCCGTCAGCTCCACGTATCACTACGCTTCCACTCCGGACCGATCTACCTCGTCTTCTTCAAGGGGTCTTACTCCATAAATGGATGGGACACGTTATCTTGAGGGGGGCTTCGCGCTTAGATGCTTTCAGCGCTTATCCCTTCCAGACTTAGCTACCCAGCTATGCTCTTGGCAGAACAACTGGGACACCAGCGGTCTGTTCATCCCGGTCCTCTCGTACTAAGGACGATTCCTCTCACGTATCCTGCGCCCGCGGCAGATAGGGACCGAACTGTCTCACGACGTTCTGAACCCAGCTCGCGTACCGCTTTAATGGGCGAACAGCCCAACCCTTGGGACCGACTTCAGCCCCAGGATGCGATGAGCCGACATCGAGGTGCCAAACCTCCCCGTCGATGTGAACTCTTGGGGGAGATCAGCCTGTTATCCCCGGGGTAGCTTTTATCCGTTGAGCGACGGCCCTTCCACTCGGGGCCGCCGGGTCACTAAGCCCGACTTTCGTCCCTGCTCGACCTGTCCGTCTCGCAGTCAAGCTCCCTTTTGCCTTTACACGCACTGCGCGATTTCCATCCGCGCTGAGGGAACCTTTGGGCGCCTCCGTTACCTTTTTGGAGGCGACCGCCCCAGTCAAACTGCCCGCCTGACACTGTCCCCACGCCAGTTTCATGGCGCCAGGTTAGAAGATTGGCATCTCAAGGGTGGTATCCCAACACCGACTCCACATTGGCTTGCGCCCCTGCTTCTCTGTCTCCCACCTATCCTGTACATGACATACCCATCTCCCATATCAAGCTGCAGTCAAGCTCCACGGGGTCTTTCCGTCTAGCCGCGGGTAACCTGCATCTTCACAGGTATTACAATTTCACCGGGTCTCTCGTTGAGACAGCGCCCAAGTCGTTGCGCCTTTCGTGCGGGTCGGAACTTACCCGACAAGGAATTTCGCTACCTTAGGACCGTTATAGTTACGGCCGCCGTTTACTGGGGCTTCAATTCAGACCTTCGGGTTTACACCCTAAGCCCTCCTCTTAACCTTCCAGCACCGGGCAGGCGTCAGCCCCTATACTTCGCCTTTCGGCTTGGCAGAGACCTGTGTTTTTGATAAACAGTCGCTTGGGCCTTTTCACTGCGGCTCATCTCTCGATGAGCGCCCCTTCTCCCGAAGTTACGGGGCCATTTTGCCGAGTTCCTTAACGAGAGTTTTCCCGCGCGCCTTCGTGTTCTCCACGCGCCCACCTGTGTCGGTTTTCGGTACGGGCACTCCTTTCCTCACTAGAGGCTTTTCTCGGCAGTGTGATCCTCAGGACTTCGGTACTGTTCTTCCCTCCCCATCACAGCTTGAGGTTAATAGAACCGGGATTTGCCTCGATTCCCCTCTTGCTGCTTGGACGGCCTCTTCCATCCGGCCGCTTCCCTGGACCTCCTGCGTCACCCCTTCGCTCAAACAGTCTGGAGTGGTACTGGAATTTCCACCAGTTGTCCTTCGACTACGCCTTTCGGCCTCGCCTTAGGTCCCGACTAACCCTGGGCGGACGATCCTTCCCCAGGAACCCTTGGGCTTTCGGCGGACAAGATTCTCACTTGTCTTTTCGCTACTTATACCGGCATTCTCACTTCCATGACCTCCACCAAGCCTCTCAGCTCAACTTCGCCGCTCATGGAACGCTCCCCTACCACGCACATCTCTGTGCATCCAAAGCTTCGGTGTCCAGTTTAGCCCCGTTACATTTTCCGCGCAGCGTCACTCGACCAGTGAGCTATTACGCACTCTTTCAATGGTGGCTGCTTCTAAGCCAACATCCTGGTTGTCTGTGCACCGCCACATCGTTTCCCACTGAACTGGTACTTTGGGACCTTAGCTGTTGGTCTGGGCTGTTTCCCTTTTGACCACGGATCTTAGCATTCGTAGTCTGACTGCCCGGGTTAATATTGCGGCATTCGGAGTTTGACTGAGCTTGGTAACCCTGGACGGGCCCCGCACCCAATCAGTGCTCTACCTCCGCAACTCATCCCCGGACGCTAGCCCTAAAGCTATTTCGGGGAGAACCAGCTATCTCCGAGTTCGATTGGAATTTCTCCCCTACCCCCAGTTCATCCCCTGGCTTTTCAACGCCAGTGGGTTCGGGCCTCCATGCGGTGTTACCCGCACTTCACCCTGACCAGGGGTAGATCACCCGGTTTCGGGTCGAGGACTGCCAACTTATCGCCCTTTTCAGACTCGCTTTCGCTTCGGCTCCGGCTTCTCACCTTAACCTTGCTCGCCGCCCTCACTCGCCGGTTCATTCTACAAAAGGCACGCCGTCACACCTCTATGGATGCTTCGACTGATTGTAGGCACACGGTTTCAGGTTCTCTTTCACTCCGCTCCCGCGGTGCTTTTCACCTTTCCCTCACGGTACTCATCACTATCGGTCGCCAGGGAGTATTTAGCCTTAGGAGGTGGTCCTCCCAGATTCCCACGGGGTTTCTCGTGTCCCGCGGTACTTGGGGTCATGCGACAAAGTCGCGTCCGTTTCGAGTACGGGGCTCTCACCCTCTTCGACAGGCCTTCCCAGACCTTTCCTCTACGAACATCGTTTTCTCACTCTGTGAACCGGTTGCAGCCCGTTCTTCGCTTGCCCCGCTACCCCGTCTACGCATCCCCTGCAAGGTTTCCCGCGTATCCGGTTTAGGCTCTTCCGCTTTCGCTCGCCACTACTGACGGAATCACTCTTGTTTTCTCTTCCTCGGGGTACTGAGATGTTTCAGTTCTCCCGGTTGCCTCTACAGACCTATGGATTCAGCCTGCAGTCCTGGCCCATCACGACCAGGGGGTTCCCCCATTCGGACATCCACGGATCAAGGCTCGCTTACAGCTCCCCGTGGCATTTCGGTGTTCGCCCCGTCCTTCTTCGGCTCCTGGCGCCTAGGCATCCCCCGTGCGCCCTTTCTACCTTCACCACATTCGGTCCGCATTGCTGCTTCCCGATTTTCGGTATTTCATACTATCACTTTCATTCACATCCCTGTGAACGAAGTGCAGTTACCCATTTCTTACTTGTGAACAGGAAAATTCACTTCTCGCTATCTGGTTGTCAAGGTACACACCTCTGTGTCCGTAGACACAAAAGTTGAAGATACACTTCCCTGCATTCCTGCAGGCAGGGCACCTTCAAAACTAAACACACTCACTAACTCCAGTTTCCACAATGGGACTTGCAGTTAGTTCAGAGACGCTTGCGTTCTGACAGACTCTCGCGGTCTGTCTAGTACTCCATAGAAAGGAGGTGATCCAGCCGCACCTTCCGATACGGCTACCTTGTTACGACTTCACCCCAATCATCAGCCCCACCTTCGGCGGCTAGTCCCCCTAAGGGTTACCCCACCGACTTCGGGTGTTGCCAACTCTCGTGGTGTGACGGGCGGTGTGTACAAGGCCCGGGAACGGATTCACCGCGGCATGCTGATCCGCGATTACTAGCAATTCCGGCTTCATGCAGGCGGGTTGCAGCCTGCAATCCGAACTACGAACGGTTTTCTGGGTTTTGCTCCACCTCGCGGTCTCGCTTCCCTTTGTTCCGCCCATTGTAGCACGTGTGTTGCCCAGGACATAAAGGGCATGATGATTTGACGTCATCCCCACCTTCCTCCGACTTGCGTCGGCTGTCACCTGTGAGTCCCCATCTTTACATGCTGGTAACACAGATTAAGGGTTGCGCTCGTTGCGGGACTTAACCCAACATCTCACGACACGAGCTGACGACAACCATGCACCACCTGTCTCCCCTGCCCGAAGGGAAGGTGTATCTCTACACCGGTCAGGGGGATGTCAAGCCCTGGTAAGGTTCTTCGCGTTGCTTCGAATTAAACCACATGCTCCACTGCTTGTGCGGGCCCCCGTCAATTCCTTTGAGTTTCAGTCTTGCGACCGTACTCCCCAGGCGGAGTGCTTATCGGGTTTCCTTCGGCACTGAGGGCGGTAACCCCCAACACCTAGCACTCATCGTTTACGGCGTGGACTACCAGGGTATCTAATCCTGTTCGCTCCCCACGCTTTCGTGCCTCAGCGTCAGTCACTGTCCAGCAAGGCGCCTTCGCCACTGGTATTCCTCCACATCTCTACGCATTTCACCGCTACACGTGGAATTCCCCTTGCCTCTCCAGTACTCAAGCCTCACAGTTTCCAAGGCATTCTCAGGGTTGAGCCCTGAGTTTTCACCCCAGACTTACAAGGCCGCCTACGCACGCTTTACGCCCAGTGATTCCGGACAACGCTTGCCCCCTACGTATTACCGCGGCTGCTGGCACGTAGTTAGCCGGGGCTTCCTCTTCCGGTACCGTCTCGACAGGAGCATTCCCTCTCCTGTCCGCTCTTCCCGATTGACTGAGCTTTACAACCCGAAGGCCTTCTTCGCTCACGCGGCGTTGCTCCGTCAGGCTTTCGCCCATTGCGGAAGATTCCCTACTGCTGCCTCCCGTAGGAGTCTGGGCCGTGTCTCAGTCCCAGTGTGGCCGGTCACCCTCTCAGGTCGGCTACGCATCGTTGCCTTGGTAGGCCGTTACCCCACCAACGAGCTAATGCGCCGCGGGCTCCTCTGTCAGTACTGCCGTAGCAGCTTTCAAAGCAGGAAGATGCCTTCCCGCTGTCTATCCGGCATTAGCACCCGTTTCCGGATGTTATTCCAGTCTGACAGGCAGATTGCCCACGTGTTACTCACCCGTCCGCCGCTAACCTCTGGGAGCAAGCTCCCATCAGTCCGCTCGACTTGCATGTATTAGGCACGCCGCCAGCGTTCGTCCTGAGCCAGGATCAAACTCTCAAATTTGGTCTTGCTTATATCCTGTACTGCTCTTCTCTCAAAGAACAGACGAAGCTCATTTCTTACACAAGCGTCTCTTTCGTGTGTTTAGTTTTCAAGGAACCCTTTGCTTCAAATCCCGATGAACCATTCTGCTGTCAATCCACTGGGTTGGCGGTCTGCATTTCTCCGCTCATCCACTTGTCAATCTCGGCTGAATCATCCCGCCTGAAGTCCTTCATGATGTCTGAAAAATGCTGTTATGGCGCGGGTTTTAAAGGCTTTGTTGTCCGGCCCGCTCTCGCGGCGACATCGACTAATATACCACGCCCAGAAGTCTTCGTCAAATGTTTTTATACACTTTTTTCAGTTCCAAATTCTGACCCCTGTTCAAGCTCAGATTCAGACTCAAATTCGCTTACTCATTCAGACCTCCATTTCACCTTCAAGCCTGGATGCGGACATAAGGTTTTCTAAGCCTCATCCTAGTTGAAACTTGCCTCCTTCCCATCCTCCTTCCCATCCCAAGCCTCCTTCCTTCATTCAGTGTGAAGTATGTCTGTGTTAAGCACGTCTCTGTCTCTAAGTTAATTCAGAAACCATCGCTGCGTGCGAAGGGATGTCCTTTTGACTGGCAACCAACCCGTGATTAGTTGGGATGCTGTAGCGTGTAGCCGTGATATTTACAGCAAAGTCCGCCAGCGCGGACGATACCCGCGTAGAGGGTCTCCAGGAAAGCTGAACCCACAACTTCACCACTGAACTTGCGTGAGGCGCACAACGCCTCAGAATGGCAGAGCGATCACGTCGCCATCACGTGTAGAGAGGATTTCATCGTGCAAGTTGTCACAAGATTTATGCTGCGACGAATACCAAGCAGGACTTATCGGCCCCTTCGTTGAAAGGTTTTCGTTCAAAGATTGGTTGGAAGGTCTTGAAAAATCATGGAATTCAAGGAGAATTGCAAGAAGGGCCGATACAAGGGTCTGAACATTACCTACCCAGGAGAGGTGCTATGGTGTTTTCCCACAAAGTCAACGAAGACATTGCTCTAAAGTTGCTGACACAACAGGACGCTGATGAAGTATTTCGCCTGACTGACGAATCACGCGAATACTTGAGAGAGTGGCTGCCATGGGTTGATTTCACGAAGAGTGTTTCTGATTCTCGCAACTTCCTACTCAGCGTTCAAGAACAGTGGGCGGCAAACAATGGATTTCAGGCTGGTATCTGCTACCGCAATGAATTAGCGGGAGTCATTGGGTTTCACGAGGTGAATTGGGCGAATAAATCGTCGAGCCTCGGTTATTGGCTTGCAGAAGGCTTTCAGGGAAAAGGAATTATGACAGAAGCTTGCCGGGCAATGGTTTCCATCGCATTTGAGCAGTATGGGCTAAACCGCGTCGAGATACGAGCTGCCGCAGAAAACCACAAGAGTCGCGCCATACCGGAACGGCTTGGTTTCAAGGAGGAAGGCAGGGTGCGTCAGAGCGAGTGGGTGAACAATCACTTTGTCGATCACGTTATCTACGGCATCCTGAAAGAAGAATGGGCTACCTGAAGCATTCCTTCAAGTAGCCCATCTTAACCTGTCTTCCACCGGGTTGCTGTGCTCGATTACTCGTCCCCGTGCGAACCCGCTTCAGCGCGACTTTGCTCAAGGGCAAGCTGCCACCGCAGATAGGCGTCAATAAACGGATTCAAATCCCCGTCCACAACAGCCTGAACGTTGCCGATTTCATGGTTTGTTCGGTGGTCTTTAACCATAGAGTACGGGTGAAACACATACGATCGAATCTGGCTTCCCCAAGCGATATCTTTTTGCTCACCGCGAAGTTTCGCCATTTCTTCTTCCTGCTCTTGTCGTTTCTTCTCTGCGAGCCTTGCCTTCAACAAGTTCATGGCAACGGCTCGGTTTTGAATCTGCGATCGCTCACTTTGACAAGTCACCACAGTATTCGTCGGAATGTGTGTAATACGCACTGCCGAATCAGTGGTATTTACGTGCTGACCGCCGGCACCGCTGGAACGGTAAGTATCGATACGGAGTTCATCTGGTTTAAGTTCGATCCCCGTCTCCTCGTCTGTAATTTCGGGAATTACATCTACAGATGTAAAAGATGTATGTCTGCGACCGGCAGCATCAAATGGCGAAATCCTGACCAACCGATGTACACCCTTTTCGGCCTTCAAATAGCCATAGGCATTGTGACCTTTGATTAGGAGCGTAACACTCTTGACACCAGCTTCGTCACCCGGGAGATAATCCACTGTTTCAACCTTGTATCCCTGTGATTCCGCCCAACGAGTGTACATCCGCAACAAGATGGATGCCCAGTCTTGCGACTCAGTGCCACCGGCACCAGGATGGATTTCGAGAATAGCGTTGTTTTTGTCATAGGGATCGGACAGCATGAGTTGAAGTTCAAAGTTCTCAATGGCTTTCTGCTGCTTTGCAATGGTTTCCTCAGCTTCAGCAAACATCTCTGAGTCGTCTTCTTCCGAAGCCAAATCTAACATGACTTCAATGTCATCCTGTGCAGACTCAAGTTTTTTCATTTGTCCTACAATTTCACGAAGCCCGTTGGCTTCATTAATGATACTCTGCGCTGCTGCCTGATTGTCCCAAAAATCAGGGTATGTCATCTTTTCTTCTAAGAGTGCAATGCGGCTCTCTTTGACAGCGACGTCAAAGAGACCTCCCGATATCCGCTAATCGCTTAGCCATAGTCACAAGTTCTCCGCGAAGCTCTCCAATTGTCTCAGCCAAACTTATCACCTCTGTTCAAAATCAGACCCGCCGAAAAGGCGGGCAACTCGGTTCGTCCCATGCAACTGCTTTTCAAAGCCTGCGTGTCATTTACATTCTGCTTCAGACCTGCTTCAATTCTCCTTCAATTCTGCTTCAGGCCTGCTTCAATCCTCACAACTGCTTTATCTATGGTCGTTTTGACTCACAGTTGTTTCAGCCCAGTGGTCATCAACCGCCCTGAATAGGAGCTGAATCGTACATCGGCATGGGTTCTGGTGCTGTTGAAACAGTCGCTTTGAACACGTACATGACCACTTCTTCTTCGATGCTGTGAATCATGGATTCAAACATCTCGTAGCCTTCCTTCTGGTAGATGACCAGGGGATCGGCTTGACCGTAGGACCGCAGGTGAACACCTTGACGGAACTGGTCCATGGCATCAATGTGATCCATCCACTTCTCATCGACAGTCCGTAACAGCACTGCACGCTCCAGGTCACGCAGGAATGTTTCCAGTTCCTCTTCCCTGCCGTCATAGTTTTGGACGAGAAGTGCTTGGAGTTTATCGCGAAGTTCATCTCGCTCCATAAGGCGCAACTCTTCTTCTGTCACCTGACCCTCAAGCAGAAAGTGGTTTTCACCGTAAGTAATTAATTCTGGAATGTCCCAGTCCTCAGGTACCTGTTCCGTCGAACAATATACATCAAGCATATGCTCAATTAAGTCTCGGCCCATACCTTCCACAATGTTGCGCAGATTTTCTTGTTCGAGGATTTCTCGGCGCTGCTTGTAAATAACTTCACGTTGCTTGTTCATAACGTCATCGTAGCGCAGAACGTGCTTTCGAATGTCGTAGTTATTTCCTTCAACTTTCTTCTGGGCACGTTCCATTGCACCCGTGAGCATCTTGTTTTCAATGGGTTGGTCCTCTTCGAGCCCGAGTCGGTCCATCATCTTCTTGATGTTTTCCGAACCGAACAACCGCAGCAAATCGTCCTCGAGAGAGAGGAAGAATTGGGAGGCACCGGGATCGCCTTGACGACCGGAACGGCCTCGGAGCTGGTTATCAATACGCCGGCTCTCGTGACGCTCTGTTCCGAGAATAAACAAGCCGCCCTTATCTGCAACACCTTCCCCAAGGATGATATCCGTACCGCGTCCAGCCATGTTCGTCGCAATGGTTACCGTGTTTGGTTGACCAGCCTGCGCTACAATTTGCGCCTCGCGTTGATGCTGTTTTGCATTCAGCACTTGGTGCGAAATACCTCTTCGCTGAAGCAACTCCGACACGACTTCGGACTTATCAATAGATGTAGTTCCAACAAGAACCGGCTGTCCCTCTTTATGTCGATTCACGATTTCTTCCACAACCGCGTTAAACTTAGCCCGCTCTGACTTGTAAATTACATCACTCATATCTTTGCGAACCATCGCTCGATTAGTAGGAACTACAATAACGTCCATGCCGTAGATTTCCTGAAATTCTTTCTCTTCCGTCTTTGCAGTACCCGTCATACCAGACAGTTTTTCATACATACGGAAGTAGTTCTGCAGAGTGATGGTCGCAAGTGTCTTTGACTCATTCTGAACCACAACGCCTTCTTTGGCCTCAATCGCTTGATGGAGTCCTTCACTATAGCGGCGGCCCTGCATCAGACGACCTGTGAACTCATCAACGATGACGATTTCTCCGTCGTGTACTACGTAATCCTTGTCCCGATGCATCAAGCCATGAGCTTTCAGGCCCTGCGTAATGTGGTGCATCAAAGTGACATTAGACGGGTCAAACATGTTTTTTGTGGAAAAGAATTTTTCCGCTTTCGTAACACCAGTGTCCGTAAGGTTGGCTGTGCGCATTTTTTCGTCCACGTCGTAGTCTTTTTTAGACAATGAACGAACGAAAACGTCTGCGCGAAAATACAAGTCCGCTGATTTTTCAGCTGGACCCGAAATAATGAGAGGCGTTCTTGCCTCGTCAATCAGGATAGAGTCAACTTCGTCGACAATGGTAAAGTTTAAAGGCCTTTGTACCATTTCTTCGATACTCATCACCATGTTGTCACGCAGGTAATCGAAACCAAATTCATTGTTGGTGCCGTATGTGATGTCCGCGTTGTAGGCTTCCTGCTTCTGTGCATGATCCATGCCGTTCACATTTAACCCAACGGTCAGGCCCAAAAACTGATGCAGCTGGCCAACAAACTGACTGTCGCGCTGTGCCAAATAATCATTGACAGTTACAACGTGTACGCCTTTCCCTGTTAATCCATTTAAGTAGGAAGGCAGGGTTGCCACCAAGGTTTTACCTTCACCAGTCTTCATTTCAGCGACTTGGCCCTCATGCAGCACAATGCCGCCCATCAATTGAACGTCAAAATGACGTTGTCCTAACACCCGCTTGGAACCTTCGCGAACGACCGCAAATGCCTCTGTCAGCAGATTGTCCAACTTCTCGCCCTGGGCAAGTCGTTCACGGAATTCAACTGTCTTGCCGCGTAGCTCATCGTCAGACAGCTTTTCGTAATCGGATTCCAGTGCATTAATCCGATTGACCATTCTGCGTAAGCGGGCGATTTCACGTTCGTTCGCATCGAACATTCGTGCCAGGAGTCCCACCTGAAAATCACGCCCCTTTTTAGACAGGTCGTTATACTGTGCACTTCTCGACTACAAACAGTCCCTGTGCACAGTCGACCCAATGTCTCCTAGTTTACGATTGTACAGATTGGGGCGAAATATCACAACTGCAATGAGGCTCCCTTTTTTACCATACTGAATTCTAATTGCAATTCTAACCGCAGAACTTTGCCTTCACACAAAGAATCATCGGTTTTTACTCGCGTGATGTTTAGTTTTGACACACATTTTGGACACACGTTGTATTCAGCGGGATCGAGCCAACAACATCCCTGTTTCAATGCCGAATAAGGCCCCAATCAAGAGCATCAGCCACCACAGAGAAGTGATATTGGCAACAAAGATTAGCAGCGCCACGGCGAGGACGAGATTCACTACCAGTTCCGTCAGCACAGTCAGGTTTCCGGTAAGGATTTTTCCTGTAAGCCAGTGAAACAGTCGCCAGAAAATCAGAAAGACTAAAATTTCGCCAATCCATGCTAAAACCATCACGGCAGACCACTCCTCGTCAAGTTCAGAGTCATGGGCGGCTGGTTGCCAGTGGGCTTTTGCCCATGTATAAATACCCTATGCAAAGTGGACAGTTTGGGTGCATGGTCAAGAAAAAACCTAAAAAGGCGCCCATAATGGGCGCCTGTCATTTTCGATTTCAGTGTGAAGTGACTTGCATCGACTACTGCTGTGAGGCAGCAACCCTGCTACATTTTTCCCGGAGTCAATTCATTCGAAAGTCAAGCCGTCGCTCCCACAGCGTCAACTTGGCTCAATCAATCCGTAGTTTCCTTCCCGTCTCCGGTAAATAACGTTGACTTCATCGGTTTCCGCATTTGTAAACATGAAGAAGTCATGACCAAGCAGATCCATTTGCAGCATTGCTTCTTCTACATCCATAGGTTTCATGGAAAAGCGCTTCATACGGACCACCTTGTGCTCCAATTCGTCGTCGTTGAAGGACCGAGCAAAAGCACCATTTTCAGCAGAGGCTTTGATGCGAGTGCGGAGCCCCTGGTCTCGAAAGCGATCGTTCAACTTATTCTTATGTCTTGCAATTTGCTGTTCCAACTTGTCCACTACCAAATCAATGGAGGCATACATATCCTCCGACTGTTCCTCTGCACGAAAGATCACACCGTGCAGCAAAACGGTCACCTCAATTCGATGTAACCCGCCAACCACTGACATTGTGACTGCGACATCTTTTTCAGGTGGAGCATCAAAGTACCGTTCCAAGCGACCAAGCTTTTTTTGTGCGTAGTCCTCTAGTGCATCTGTTACTTCCATGTGGTCACCGCGTACTTGAATCTGCATATACATCACTCCTCCTTCGTAGTTTCATTATACACCTTGAAGGAGAAAGTATAACTATGAACCCAAGGAATCCATCATATCTTTGAATCGACAACTACTATAGAATATAGATTAGTACGTCCATGAGGCCGAGCTAACAAAACGTGGGTATTCGGCTCTTGACAATAGATGCTTCACAGACGTCTTGGAAGGAGTCACTCTCTATGGCTTCGATTGGCCTAGCAATGATTGTAAGAAACGAAGCACAGGTAATTGAAGATTGTCTACGGTCAGCCGCAGGTGTCGACCAAATGGCAGTAGTTGATACAGGCTCCACTGACGAGACCCGAACCATCGTCCGAAGAATGGGTGTAACTGTCACTGAGTTGGAGTGGCGTGACGATTTCTCCTTGGCGAGAAATCAGTCCTTGGAATTGCTCTCTACCGACTATATTCTTGTGCTAGATGCTGATGAACGAATTGAAGAGGGGTTTCTCTCGAAATTAAAAACATTTATTGATAAACACGCTGACAATCTCGGTGTCGTAACGATACGCAGCCCTTGGCAAACCCCCTCTGGAGAACTGCAGACAGTGCGCAGTCAGAATACCAGGTTCTTCCCTAGGAGCCCTGAGATACGTTATCAAGGCCGCATCCACGAACAGGTCGTAGATGCGGCGAAAACGCGTTTGCGCTACCATACTGGCGTTCGTATCTGGCATGAGGGTTACCGTCAGCAACGCGATTGGCTCGAAAAGAAAACCAAGCGCAATATTGATATCCTTCTGGCAGAGTTACGAGATTACCCTAACAATGGATACTATCTCTATCAATTAGGAAAGAGCTATGGTCAACTTGGCCATCTCAATTACGCGCGCAAATACTACGAAGCCAGCATTCAAGTATCCACCGCTTGCCAGGGGTACCATCCGGATTTGTTGCTGGCTGCACTGTACAACTACAAGTCATTGGGGCTGGAGCAGGAGACATGGTCTTTACTGGAACAGACAGTTCAACAGTACCCCAAGATTGTCGACTTTTATTTCTTCTTAGGACGAGCACTCATCGAGTTTCGCATTCCTAATTTTGACCTGATACAGAGCGCTTTCGAGACATGCCTCGAGCTAGGCAAAGACCCCGACAGTACAGTCATTGTCGAGGGCGTCAGCTCCTATTTGGCGCTTTACAATTTAGGTGTATTTTACGAGAGCCTGTCAGACGAGTCTCACGCGAAACACTGTTACCTCCAGGCAGCGAATATGGGATACGAACCCGCCGTAATCAGTTACAACAGAATGAACAGTCTTACCACACCCACATCGTAGGTCAGCCGCGAATCCCAGAAGGAACCTTTTTCCATGTCTGAGCCCATGATTCCCAAAAAGCAACTGCGTCGTCATAGTCTTCAAGGACCTTGTTGGGTTCCAGGAACCAGTTGACCGACAAACGGTAGTAGTATGAGTAGACTTGATCGGTCATGGATGCTGCTTCGATTTCCGTATCCAAAGAAGTACGTAAAAAGGTGATAATGTTCTGGAGTTCTTCAATGTATTTCCTCATTGCATTGACGTTCTGTGATTCAGCCTGCTCTTTAATGAACTGTGTTAATACCCCTGCTCTTTCGTGCAGTTGCGCCAATTGTACGTTCAGTGGCATGGTTAATACAGATTTTCGATAAGCATCAAATGGATTCATTTCACCATCACCCGCCAAGTATAATTCAGCCTTTGTCAACGATTCCGGATTAATCCCCAGGTTCTGTGTTATAATCTTCAGCACTTCTGAATCAGGAAAGAACAACAAGCCCTGACGCAGTACGGAAAACACATGCAATTTGTTCGAATGAGCCAATGCTATGTCGCATTCAATCAAAACTTTGGATACTGTCGGTTCGTGAACCATCGCCTTTTCCAGCCAGTCTGCTGCACTTTCCCAGTTTTTCTGCCGAAACAATCTCGTGCTGTTCTGTTCACATTGCAGACCCGTCAAGCCATCCCAGTCTATTGATGTGAGCACAGGTGACAAAGGGGAATACTTGACATACAGCCAAATCTCATCTAAATCACGAGCATGGGGTAACAGACGAGCAAGCACATTCTCTGCTCGCATCGCAATAAGGTCAAAGATGTATGGTTGCAAATCGCATTGCATCAATTGATTCTGGCTGGCTTCAGTCCAAACCCTAAAAAGCTGCTCACCTGCTGGTCCTGACTTCACAAAAGCGGACTGCGCGGCCGTTTCGTCTCCCCGATTTAACAGATGGAGTCCAACAAGGTAATTTGCATACCCAGAATCATAGTGTTCGCTCGTAAACGCCTCTTCGCCCGATTCCGTCATCTTTTGCACCATCAGTGCTCGCTGATAGTAAGCAGAGTGTCGAAGGTCTTCGTCAACCAATGACAGGAGACGTGGAGCCTGAGGCAATCCTAAAATGCTTGAAGCTTCAGCGTACAGCAGAATCGACATCGGGTCTGAGAACAGAGATTCCAGTTTGCCCGCATACGCCGCGTTATCTTCTTGTTGCAGGAGATACAGCAACGGAAGGAGCGAGTCCTGTACGGCGGGGTTCTCGTAGGCAGCAGTAAGGTACCAGGTGCGAGCCAATACATCATCGCCAAGTTTGCCCCATGCCTCAGCCAAACGTGCGGCCGCCTTGTAGCTTCCAAAGCCTGTCTGCGTATCCAGCCAGTTCTCATTCGGTTCACCGAGGTCCCGACAATAGTTAAACTGCTTTACGGCTTCGTCCAACTTGCCGACACCCAAGAGAGATTCACCGAAGCGATAGGCAATCTCAATGTAATTTGGAAAGGAGTGAAACGCTTCTCTAGAGATTTCGAGAGCCTCTTTCTTATTACCCGTCTCCTTTAATGCAATAATATAGATAATAAAGGCTCGGGCTTCAATATGTGACCAAGACTCCGGTTTTTGCCGTTTCAACCTCGTATATGTTTCCCTTGCAAGGGACAAACACTTCTCAAAATCATCAGCCCGGATAAACTCCATCATTTTATTCGTATCATGAAAAATCTGCTTCTCTGAACTGACCTCTTCTTCATCCAGAATCTTCATGTTTCTGGAGATTTTATTGCGAGAATGGACTATTTCCGTTAAGTATCCTACGTGATGAATGGTCAGGTTGTACTTTACAAGACTCTTTCCGGTCTCCAAAATGGAGTCAAGGATTTGTTCATGAATAGCACCTTGAAAATGATGACCTCTGCGAAAGACCCGTACCAGAGAAACAGGGACTGCCGGTACGATACGCGGAGGCGACCCGTTGTAGTTTTGCAGGGACACAATGATACCTTCTGCATCTGTGGTCTGCAAAAATGACCGCAAGCCTGTCCGTTGAGAAGCATCAAGGTATTCATCGCCGTCTATTACCAAGACGAAATCTCCTTGGGCCTGGTCCAAAGAGTAGTTTCGAGCGTTTGCAAAATTATCGTCCCAATCATAATGAAAAACTCTAGCACCATAGGACTCCGCTATGGACACTGTGGAATCGGTGGAACCCGTGTCTACCAGGACAATCTCATCGACCACATCAGTTAATGAATCCAAGCACTTTGAGAGAGTCAATTCCTCATTTCTTACAATTAAGCAGGCCGACAATAGCAATGTGCTCTTCCTTTCTACTTGGACTTACTGGAGATTTCCGCTAGTTTGTATGCCTTTGTCGCCGTTGCAGAATCAACATAAGACTGCAGAAGTTCTTGTGTCGTGTGAGTACAGGCTTGTATCTGATTCTGAAGAATTACGGTTTGACCTAACATCTCTTGAACGTCATCCGATGCCATGGTCTCATCTTCAGAGAACAGTTGTTGAATGCAGTTCGTCCGCTCTTCCATCAGGCTCAGTGCAGTTTCATAGTCACCCGCGTCAATGGCCTGTGAGGCCCTTTGAAAGAGGTGTCTCGCGTTCTTCACGACGTCCGCTTTCATCCATTACCCTCCTGGTTTAGGGCATCCCTGAACTTGTTCCTGAACTTCCGCTTGAACTTGACGTACTTTGTCCGCCGCCCATCAACCCCGACAACATACTCATCTGGGCCTGGGATTGCTGCATGGCTTGGTTCAGTGCATCCAGTTGTTTCCGAAAATCGGAAACTCTTGTTTGTATTTGTTTATTAATTAAATCTAAGTAGTTATTAATGTTTTGTTTCTGAGAATCTATTGACTTGATATCAGACTGTATCGCACCCTGCGATCCATTACTTCCAATTAAGTAGGTATTCAGTTGATTATTCAAGTCCCCTAAAATTCCGGATGTTGGTATCGCAGAAGCTGAGCTTGTCTGTACCGTTCCAAAAACCTGGCGAACGTTTGAGGGATTGGACGCCAGGGCATTCTCAAACATTGTTTTACCGTCCTGCAAAGTGCCAGAGAATGAACTGCCATACCCTGACGAACTCTGAAATTCAAGGTGACCATTGCTTGGATTGGTGACAATGCCTAACGAAGCTAGAGATGCGTACGTCCCGCTTCCGCTTTGTGCACTCGCTATCATGGGCAGTTGTGACAAAAGGCTGTTGGCATTGACGTCTGTGAACAGCGGCCCCGCCTGTCCCTGTGAACTGCTTCCCGAACCGCTGCTCTTCGTGTATGCAGTGTCCTTGTGTAATAAGTCAAGTAAAGAATTGTATGCTGACATCCAGGTCTGAACAGCCTTCACAACGCTGGACGAATCTGTCGAAATTGTGAGTGTCCCTGAACCGACCTGTGCCGCGTTTATCGTCAAATTCGGAATGGGATTCTTAAATGTATTGGTAGAGGAAGACAGTCCTACACCGTCAATCGTCATGTTTGCGTCTTGTGCCGCTTGTGTTTGGTTAAACTTCAAGGATGAATTGTTCGTCATAAACGTTCCTGATAAGGAAAATGCACTTGCACTGCCTGTATTGACTGAAGACAGAGCCAAATAATAGGGGTTTGTACTGTTCCCAGTGCTGATAACTTGCGCCTGAACTCCGGTTGTAGAAGACTTTGCATTAATCTGATTGACAATACTGTTAAGACTCTCTCCAGCGGTAATGCTGAGGGATGCTTTCGCTGTACCGCCTACATTAATAGCAAGGGTCCCTGCAGCAAAATTGGAAGCACCTGTTGCTGTTGATTGGAAACCTCCAGCCTGAATGTCTGTCTGTCGCTGTGCCAACTGCGATACGCTAATGGAATAACTTCCGGCCTGGGCACCCGCCGCAGTCGTTGCACTAAACACGTTTGAATTGCTGGACTGTGCTGTCACCGAATCCCAGTTTTGTGAGCTTGCAAGAGTCTGCGTCGCACTTTGAAAAGTACTTAATGCCTTTGACAGAGCATTTAAAGCGGTCTCTTGTGAATTTAGTGTGTCTAGCTGTTGATTGGGGGCTGTGGTCAATTGAAGTTGAAGCGCCTTCTGCATTTGAGTCGTGTACTGAACAACAGGCAAACCAATACCGTTTGGATTGGAAATCGTATTCAATTGCTGTAGATAGTTTGTACTATTAATCGACATGTTCCAGCCACCTATCTAAACTAGAGTCTCCCGTATGCAAAGTACGCATACGGGAGTTTTACATTACTACTGAAGCAACTTCAAGATAGCAGAAGGCTGTTGTTGAGCGTGGCCCAGCATGGACAGACCCACTTGCTGCAGTACCTGTTCCTGACTAAATTGCGTGTATTCTTTAGCCATATTGGTATTGGTAATCGTAGCTTTTGCGTTTTGCAGGTTCTCCGACGCATTTTGCAGGTTCGAGACTGTGTAATTCAGTCTGTCTTGTACAGCACCAGCATTGGCCTGGTAGCCGGACAGCGTTTTGATTGCAGCCTGGATTGACGTCATGGCAGCTTGGGCACCTGTAGTCGAACCGATATTCAAGCCACTGATTGAAAGTGAAGCCAAGCTGAGAGATTTGAAAGATACTCCAAGGGTTTGCGACGCTTGAGCGCCAACCTGAAGCGCAATGGTTTGTCCGGTGAAGAGGCTGGTATTATTAAAGGTCGTGTCATTGTTAATGCTCGTAATCTGACTTGTCAGCGCAGTTAGCTCTTTGTTCAAATTGGTCTGGTCAGTGGTATTTTGTGTGCCGTTGGCAGCTTCTGTTGCAAGTGTATTCATGGTTTGCAAAATGGACTCGACCTGGTTCATTGCACCCGTGGCGGTTTGAATCATGCTGACACCATTTTGGGCGTTTTGGGTCGCCTGATTCAGTCCGTTAATTTCTTGCTGCATTTGCTGCGAAATGGCATAGCCTGCCGGGTCATTAGCGGCTGAATTCACACGATTTCCTGATGAAAGCTGTTGGTACGAATTGTTCATTTCATTTTGCACGTTATTTAAGTTCGCAAGAATATTGCTAGCAGAAGCGTTATTATTTACACTGAAAGCGATAGACATAGTGTTTCCCCTTTCTTATTTGAGAAATGAATGATGCCGCACCTCATGATTTATCCATTGGGCAGGAAGCTCATGAGAGTAGGCAGAAGAACCTTTGACCCCATTTTCAGGGCGGCCGTGAACACGTTTTGATCCGTGTTGAACTGCGTGATGACTTTCGCCATGTCCGCCCCCTCTATCACCCCCTTTTGATTTGTCATGGTCGTCGCGTACTGCGTAAATTGGTTTTGCAGCGCCGTTGCGCGCCGAATTCGAGCACCAACACCGGCATTCAGATTTGTAACGTGCTTCATGTTGCTCTGCAGATTTGCCAAGTCTCCTTGCAAATTGCTAAGATTAGGAGCTTTCATGTCAGCAAGGATACTGTTCAAAGTATCCTTCAAAGATGCAGACTGAGCATTTGGCGGTTGAAGCATAATAGAGTAAGCCGTCACATTAATTGACAGCGTAGTGCTGCTGGCCACTTGGTACTTGATTGTCCCTTGCGAAGCGGTGCCAGCCTTAGCTGACACGGAAGGTTGTGTACTGGTGTCTGTTCCGCCAAACAAATACTGCGACCCCTGCCTTGTATCCAAGGTTTGATATACACGCGAAATGGACTGCTTCACATTTTGATATAGAGCTTGAATTGTACCTGTGCTCTTTGAAGTACCATTCAAGGCTTCCAGAACATTACTTTGAATGGATTGCAAAGCCGAACTAATCTGCTGCATAGCTCCCGAGGTATTGTTCATCCAAGAAAGCGCTGAGGAAATGGTGTTTTGATAGCCTTGGGTTTCCGAAATAATACTGCGAATCGCCATGTCGTTGGATACCTGCACCGGATTGTCCGAAGGCTTGTTCAAGGACTTTCCAGTCGACAGTTCCATTTCCAGAGACTGCAGCCTTTGGTGGATATTCGTGATGTTATATAAAAACTGCTGTGTCATCATACCGTCAGTAACTCTCAAGCCAAGTCACCTCCTTCATACTGATAAGGCCCGTCGCCGGAACACCTATACGTTAGTAATCAGCGTTTGCAACATTTGATTAAAAACACTAATGAATTTTGCGGCTGCATTGTATGTATTCTGATACTGAATCATCTTGGCAGCCTGTGCGTCCTGATTGACACCTGAAATCGATTGCCTCAGGTTGGCTGACTGCTGAGCTAATGCACCAGCTGTCTTGACTTCAGAATTGACCCCTGACGCTTCGACCCCAATTTGTGAAACAGTACTGCCAATGAATTGGTCAAAGGTCCCATTCCCATTAAAGCCCGTTGTCAGTGTCGTGTTATTGAACAAACTGGCATAGCTCGTATTCCACCCGCTTGTGTGGGATACCGCATTCTGCAACTGAAGCATGTTGAGAGCGTTCCCATTGTCTCCAGGTTGTCCGGTCGAAGACGCTGCCAACAGGTCTGTACCTCCCTGTTGTAGAAAGGCATTGTTGACATGCAGCACCGTGTTCCCGGAAGCTGTCACAGTACTCGTGAAAAGCACGGGTGCGAGGTTGTTTCCATTGAGGTCATAGGCGTTTTTATTGTGCTGAACCTGGTTCACTTGGCTCTGAAACGCTTTTAAGAATGAATCAAGATTCCCCAAAAGTTTACTTGCATCATCTAAACTGTGTACATTCCCAGCTATGGACCCTGACTTTATCTGTGATAGGTTAAAACCAGACGACGGGTACGGTGCCGCCGCGCTTGAACCGTTTTGCACCAAGGTCCCTGGGACTAACCCGGATGTCGACAGTTGCGTAAAGCTGGAGCCACTGACGACTTGGGTTTTGTTTGATCCAACCGAGACCGAAACGGAACCATCATTCTGCTGCTGATAAGTAACATCCGCCAGTTGGCTCATTTTGTCGAGGAGAAGCCCCCGTTGGTCTTGCAATGCGTTTGGACTCTGGCCCTGGTTTTTAACAGAGACAATTTGCTTGTTCAAGTTGGCTACTTCTTGCGCGTATTGATTGAATTGTCCAACCTGTTTCGTGACCGTCTGACCCAGATTTGATTGCATTGCTTCCAACTGGCCTGTGATTGTCTGGAAGGTTTGGCCTAAGGTCTGGGCCTCTGAAATGACTGACTGCCGAGCAGCCGTATCGGTTGGATTCGTGGAAAGCGTCTGCCAGGATTGAAAAAACTGGTCGACGGCGTTTTGCATGCTGTTTGAGCTGGGTTCGTTTAATATGGATTGAATCTGGGACAGATTTTGCTGCCAGACATTGTACATTTGGTAGTTACTCTGATTGGCACGGTCCTGTCGATTGACAAATTGGTTCGTCACGCGCTGAATCGATTCGACTGTAACACCCTGACCAACCCTGCCTGCAACACCAGCGTTACCCGTTGTAGTCAGAGCAACTTGCTCCTGCATAACAGACCGCTCTCTGACGTAACCCGGCGTGCTTGCATTCGCCATATTGTTGCCAACTACGCTTTGTGCCTGTTTCATCGCCTCAAGCGTGGACAATCCTAGATTCAATCCATAAAACGTTGATAATCCCATGTTTTCACCACTCAACCTTCATAAGTAAAAGAGTTTTGTTGGCTCAGGTTACTAAGAAAATGTTCGGTTACCTGCAATGCTTGCTCAACGAGCTTCTGCTGGGTTACGACCTTGTCCTTAATCACGAACAGCCTGTCCAGGTCACTCCCAGTAAGCACGACGCCTGACAACAACCTAAGGCAGTCACATTGCCCCACCACCAGTGAAGCAACATCGGATGCATCGCCCTCAAGAAGTTTTTTCTCAAGCACTGCTGTCAGTTCCTCGAGTTGGGTCAAGACTGCATGTGATTCAGATTGCGCAATCATCTATTTCAAGGTTCCGCTGGAAAGAATTTTTGAAGCCAGGCTTTCTAGGTTTGGCTGATATTGACCGTTCTGTATTTGACTCTTCAGTTCAGCTAGAAACTCAGTTCGTGTCTTCTTAGCTGTTTTGTTGTTGTAAGTCCCATTTACCGACTTGTCGTTTGCAATTGGGTTATTGTGTGATGGGTTGATATTGGATGACATCATTTGGCTCTCGCCTGCCCTTCTACTATATATAACGGTCATTTTTCATCATTTTTTGCATTGATAACAAAAAAACTTACAAGTTTTTTCGAAGTGTGTCGATAGACTTCTGATAGGCACGGGTAACCGTTGATACAGAGACATCCAAGACCTGAGCTATTTCAGTAAAATTGAGGCCTTGTTCAAAGTACAGAGACAGAATCAGTTGTTCCCTTTCAGGTAGTCTTCGCAACTCGTTCAACACGTCCATCCATAACTCTCTGTCGTGTTCGGTGTCTACTGCTCGAACGTCTATGACATGGTCGAGCGTCACCGTGGACGGTCGCTGATATGCTTTCATCTTTGCCTGCATAGTTCTAGTCACTTTGACCGGCGCGGAGTCTCGCACAACATCCCTCATGGCTCCTTTCACTTGTTGATAAAAGCAAATTTGGCGAGTCTTTTCATCTACAACCTCAGGATGTCGTGTTCTAAACCTCCACCAACGAATCATTGCGGCAGATTTAAGGTCATCTCTATCTATGGCTGCACTCTTTCGATATTGGGTATAGCGCGTCGCTAGCCTTTCAACATATTGGGCTTCTTCTTCGGACCAGTCTATCTGCATTAAATCACCCTCTCAATTTCAACAAGGAATGCGTCCTGAGTTCAGGACGCATCAGTCTCTATTGTGAATTTGGCGCAAAACTGCACAATTATCGATGACGTGACAAATCAATGGTGTGCATTTTTATCTGTGCATTTTAATGCTTAGAATAATAACCGGGATATCGTCGCTCCTTTGATTCACCGGTTTGACGCTGTTTCAGACCTTCTGAAGCCACCGAAAATGCACCGCTCATTTCCCGAGCACAGACGTGACAGTATTTGCCCGACTGGGTGGGAGCTCCACAGTTCTCACACGAATAAAATAAATTGGGGTTGTTCCCCAAAATCAAGCGACCGTCTCTTATCATTTCAACAACCAAGTCCTCATCCACACCCGTGTCTTCCGTAAGCTGAGCCATATATGTATTCGGATGCTGTCTCAAATAAGGCCGAACGACCTGATAAGCTGCGTCTTCTTCCTTTAGGCATTCAGGACACAGGTCCCGACCAATTTTGTTATAAATTCCGCCGCAGCGTCGGCAGTTTGTAATGGACACTGTTACACCTCCGTACGAACGAACTGCTTCTAATTTATCCTTCACCTTACTAGTTTCGACAGAGCCATCCACAAATCTTGCTTTTTCCCGGGAAATTATCTCGAAACGTGCCATAATCCGCTCATTCAGACTGCATCGGGTTCAGAGAGGAAGTTTATCGAATTGGCCCGAATCATTTGACTCGGGGGCAAAACATGTACAAAATTGGTGTGTTTCTCTTACTTGTTACTCTATTGTCAATCTGGCAACTCCGCGTTTTCCAGCGAGAAGGTTTTCAATATGCCATATGGGGATATACAATCCTGATGAGTATCGCAGCGATTGTTGGGAGCTTGGAACTCGCAAGAATTACGATACCATCCCCGTTAGCTCCCTTGGAGAGTGTTTTTGAGCCCATCGGGAAAATGTTGCTTCCGTGAGGTGGCACAAACGAAAACAGATTGGCTACAATGAACGATACTGAGGTGAAGAGTTATGGAAGGTAAATCATCAGCTGAATCAAGAATTACAAAAACCAGCAACGTGTTTCCCAACGATCTAAATAACAACAACACTCTATTTGGCGGGAAGCTGATGTCGTACATTGACGATGTTGCTTCGCTGTCTGCAATTCGCCATGCCAGATCGTCTGTGGTAACAGCATCGATGGACTCCGTGGATTTTCTACTGCCCATTCGACAAGAAGACAGCGTCTGTCTCGAAGGTGTAGTTACATGGACCGGCAAGACATCCATGGAGGTGTTCGTTAAGGTTGTAGCGGAGAACCTGTATACGGGGGACCGACGCATTGCTGCCACGTCTTTTAGCACGTTCGTGGCCCTTGACGAAAACGGAAGACCCAAGACAGTTCCTCCGGTTCTTCCCGAAAATGATGAGGAAAAATCTCTGTATAATACTGCTCCCGACAGAGCGAAGACGCGCAGGGAGAAGCGCCGGCAAAGCCAGGAGTTAGCCGGAAAACTGACGACAAAAAAGCGATGGGAATAGGGAATTAAAGGGTAAATTGGCACCGAGAATCATCACTGCACGTGGGCAATGGCGATACACAGGAGTCGGCTTGCACCCGCATCCATCAAGACTTTGGTGCAAGCCTCTAGTGTAGCTCCCGTTGTCACGACATCGTCGATTATAAGGATGTTTTTACCGTGCAAGGGTCTGGTGCTGCTTTCGAACTGAAGTGTCCCCTCCTCGGTACCTGTCCATTTCTCACAGGTGTGCGAGGGGGGCAGATGACAGGACTGTAACGCATCAGCTTTGTTCTCGTCTCGAAGCATAAACTGCCCTTGCAGACTCTGCCTTCGTTGTCTCGCACTCTTTGCAGTTTGGGACTGGGTAAAAGCCGCGGCATTGACACCATCGGGGGTACCCGAGGCAGAGAACCGCCGAGACAATAGTTCCTTAAATGGAGTTTCGAAGTGCTTGGAGAGTTCCTCCGCCAACAGACCAACATGGTGATACCCGCGTTTCTTTAGCCTGTCTGGTGAGGTCGGCACGCAGGTTATCACATCCCAATCTGTTCCGGCATGTATTTCAGACTCTTGCACAGCGGCAGCAATCAGGTAAGCCAAATATCCTGTAAATTCAACACGTCCATCGTACTTCCAATGGCGAATGGTATCGCGGATGATGCCTTCGTAGGTTGCTGCACAGAAAATCGGTACAGCCGCAAACTCATCATGCCTGTTGTAGATATGTAGACTGCCGTTCCATCTCTGATAGGAGAACATCCGAGCATCCTGTAAACAAAAGAGGCACACACCTTGCAAAGTGTGTGCCCTTTCAGCTTCCTCGCTATCTCTCTGCTCCGTTCGCCGCTCCTGATGTTCACCGATGGGGCGTTGGCAGAGTGCGCAAGCAACACGTGAATCCGGATAGACCACGTTGAGAAGTTGCTGCCAGCGGCGTTTAAGACGAAAGATGACCGTATACAGCCTTACTGGCGGAACTGTCCGGCGAGTCATCCATTGCACAGCGCGTCGGAGACCTGTTCGCCGTCTTGTTCGTCTCTGTGTCATTGACGATTTATAAGCCTGTCAGGGTAATAGACGATAGCAATCAGGCCGGGCCCGGTGTGCGTACCAATGACTGGCCCCAATTCACTGATCTCCGTCTTCACGTTCGGATATTTTTCTGTGATTTCGCTGCGAAACGTCTTCGCTTCATCCAACCGGCCAGAGTGCACAACGCAGAGGTTAATCGGGTCTCCAGAAGCTGCATCATTATGCAACAACTGTCTAACCCGTTCCATGGCTCGGCGATGCGTACGGACCTTCTCAAACAGGTCAATGCGCCCGTCTATGACGGTGAGAATTGGCTTTATTTGAAGCAATGCGCCGAACACAGCCGCAGCACCGCCAATGCGTCCTCCCTTATGAAGGTATTCAAGCGTATCAACAACAAAGAAGGCTCGTTGTCCAGCCAATTCTTCTTCCCACATGGCGACGATTTCTTCAACCGTTCCACCGCTCCGAGCCAACTTGACGCCATCCATTAAAGGACCTGCGATTCCATAGCTTGCAATGCCCGAGTCAACGACCGTAATTCGATTTCCACTTACCATTTCGGCGGCCGTCTTTGCGGATTGGTAAGTACCGCTGAGTTTTGAGGAAAGCATGAGACACACTACGTGATCGGAAGTTTCCAACAACTCCTCAAACACCTTTGCAAATTCTCCGACAGGAGGCTGAGAGGTAGTTGGAAGCTGCTTTTCTTTGGGCAAGCGCTGATAAAATTCTTCGGCACTGATTTCCGTTCCTTCACGGTATGCCTCACTCCCGAAAATAACAGACAAAGGCACAACTTTGATGTCATATTCCTCTGCCTGTGACTGTGTCAAGTTTGCAGTGCTGTCTGTAACAAAACTAATTTTCTGCATAATATCCCTCATTCTTTTGCTTTATCTGATGTACCGAGTCGGGGAAGCGTAAACCAAAAATCACTTCCTTCACCGCTTCGACTGTCTACGCCCACCTCGCCGCCGTGGGCTCCAATAATGTGTTTTACGATGGCCAGTCCGAGTCCTGTCCCGCCGGTGCTGCGGCTCCTGTCGCGGTTTACCCGGTAAAATCGCTCAAACACGCGCAACTGATTTTCAGGAGATATGCCAATACCTGTATCCTGTACGTGCACCCGTACATCCTCTGCCAGAGCCTCACACCAGAGTGTAACGCTTCCTCCTTCCGGGGTATAGTTAATCGCATTGGTGAGGAGATTTAGAAGCACCTGAAGCAATTTGTCTTCATCTGCCCAAACCGTCATTTTGGTGTCTTTTATGTTCAGTAAGATAGACCTCTTTGCCGCTGCTTGCCGCACTCTGGAAACCGCGCTGTCTACGACTTCACCCAACTGGACCTTGTCTGGCTGGACGGCTTGCTGCGTACCTTCAAGCCGAGATAATTCAAGGAGATCAGACACAAGGTTGCCCATTCGATAGGCCTCATCGTAGATTGTTTGAAGAAACGTCCGATGAACATCCGGATTGTCCACTTCATTTTCCAGCAATGTCTCGGCAAACCCGCGAATTGCGGCAACGGGAGTCTTGAGTTCGTGGGATACATTGGCAACAAACTCGGTTCGCATGCGCTCCAAACGATAAAACTCAGAGACATCATTGCAAATCACAAGAACATCGCTGGTCTGTGCACCAAAAAAAGCCGAACTTGGAGAATTCACGGGAATCAATTGGACATCCAGGATTTGTCCATCTTTTAGCTGAATCTCCTTATGTGCCCCTACACCGTTGAGACTGGTCTCATCAATATATGCGCCTAATTGATACTGGCGAAACACTGTCCAGTGCTCATGCCCGAGCCACTGTTCCTCAGGCCGCTTAAACATTCGCTCGGCTGCGGCATTCACCATCGTAATACGGCCCCTGTTGCTGACGTACACGACTCCAGTAGTCATGGCTCGCAAAATATGGCGGAGTACGTCCCGTTCATTGGACAGGTTCACGAACTGCTGTTCCAAGTTGCGCGCCATTTCGTTAAACGCGTCCATCAGGCTGTCGTAGTCTCGCGACCGAATTTTGTTGACCATCCGTGTCTCGAACTCTCCAGTTGCCAATTTGTTGAGGTTTTCCTTCAATTGTCTGCCCGCGTCTAGACGTGCCCTTCCCCATACTCGCCAGCCAATGAGAAGTCCGGCAAGCAGGCCCACGACGGCTGCAATGAATGCAACCATCAGGTACTCGTACCTTCTACAAACTTATAGCCTATGCCGCGAACCGTTTTCAAATGAATAGGGTTCTTCGGATCACGTTCCAGTTTCTCACGAAGATGCGACATATGCACGTCCACAATTCTTGTATCCGTGGCAATATCATAGCCCCAGACGCGGTCGAGTAACTGATCACGAGAAAGCACTCTCCCTTTGTGTTCCATCAGTTGCCTCAGCAGTTCAAATTCTCGGGGCGTCAAATCAATTTGAAGCTGGTTGACCGTCACTTCATGTCGTTCTAAATCCATCCGTATCAGACCAGCCCGTAACTCCTCGCTGTTTGCTGACTCCTGCTCAGGTTGGTCCGCTTCGGCGGCGTTATCTGTCCGTCGAAGGACCGCCTTCGCCCTTGCGACAAGCTCTCGCGGACTAAAAGGCTTCGTGACATAGTCGTCAGCACCAATTTCCAGTCCGAGTACCAAATCTATCTCCTGGTCTCGAGCCGTCAACAGGATAATTGGCGTTTTAATTCCTTGTTGTCGAAGTTTCTTGCAGACTTCTAGGCCATCCATTCCCGGCAGCATCCAGTCCAGCACGAGCAAGTCATATGCATCTGGATTAGCTGCCACGCGTTGATACGCATCGTCTCCGTCATGGCTGACGGACACTGAAAAACCGGCTCGTTCAAAATTGTATGCAACCAATGTAGCAATAGATGTTTCATCGTCTATGACTAAAACCTCTGTCACATTGGCACCTCCCGAATTGGTTGTCATTGGCAAGCTGTCGCCTGCTTCTGCAGATCTGAAACTTTTGTGAACAGTCCACTGCACGGGGCAGGTTTAGCAATGCACAATTCCAACTTTCGTGGTAATATTAACCTGCTATTACTGAGAATCACACCAGTTCAGAGGCGGAGTCAACTGTTTCACAACTTTCATTGCCTTTAACGTAGCATACTTACACCATTTAGCGCACAAATTCCTGCTTAACCCACAGGGGAATCGGTGCAATATCCCACCTCCACAGAGAAACGAGTGTAAAACATGCCATCAATTGGTGAGAAAATTCGACAAATCAGGCGACAAAGAGGATTGACACAGGCTGAGTTAAGTGACGGCATTGTGTCACCCAGTATGATTAGCCAGATTGAATCGGATAAAACACGACCATCCTATTCGCTCATCAAATCTATAGCGAACAGACTTGGGATGCCCGTTGAACACTTCCTGAATGAGTTTGAAGACCATTTTGCCATTTCTGCTCAGCTCCAACTGGCTCAATTCTGGTTTTTAATTGGAGATTACAAACAGGTTCATCAAATACTGGAGCGTCTGACCATCCCCGACACACCAGGGCACGATTTTTTTGAATACAGATTACTGCTTGCACGTCTTAATCGCGTCAACCAAGAGTACTCTTCGGCCGCGAAAATTTTGGAAGAATTGCGTGAGGCCTCGCTGACAAATCAAGACAAGCGTTTGCTGTTCTTTGTGATGAAAGAATCAGGACAAGTTGAGTATGCCACGAAGAACCTTGAGGGCGCTATACATGAATGGACAATTGCATTGGAAATTGTAGAATCTCTTCACGAAAACAGTCAACTCTCCACTCCAGAAGTAAATTACGAGATGGCCGATATGTGTCTGCGATTGCAAGAGTTGCATCAAGAACGAGGCGATTCAGCGCTGGCAAACCAGTGTCTGAACCAGGCAAGGCAACATGTGGAAGGCGCACGAAAACTGTCCGTCATTGCAAAGACACTGGTTCTGGACGGCATGCATGCCATGAAGGAGGATTCAAGCCGAGCAAAAGCATTGATTGAAAGCGGTGTAAATCTGTTGGAATTCACTCTGATGGTTGAGCAGTACATCTACACTCAGACTAAGCTGGATAAGGACGTAAATGCGCCTCTTGACATGAAAGACCTCGCTGCAAAATCAACAACTTTTTTGAATCTGGAACAGTTCATTGCGGGCGAAACAGAGAAAATTGAGCAATTCGTTCAAGCAGGAGAATTCACATCTGCCCAGTCAAGAATCAGACGGTGCAGAGAAATTATTGACGATTACAGCGGTGAAATTCCCGCGTTCAGCGAACAGGTTATTCCACTTTCCATCCGTCTGGGAATTGCTGAAGCTAGGACCCTCTATCAAAGCAACAACTACGAGAAGGCAATTGGCCTCTTGGAAGAAATGAGCTTGAATAAGAGTTATCGGTCATATAAGGTATACATTCTTAAGATCTATCAAATTCTGCTCAAATGGGTGGAGGAAACAAAGGGCACACGTTCTGCGGCTCACCTGGCAGGAAGAGTAAAAAAGCTACTGCAGGAGGAAATCGGTATGAGGGCTGAGCCGCCGTTGTAACAGGCGGCAAATGATGCTCCAACACCTAATACAGGACAGACTCAATATCCTGAATGAAAGCCTCTGCTACACCCGGTTCACGCAAATCGTAAATGTACCCCACAAAGGTTTCATTGAGACAGTGATTGCTGAGTTCCGCTGCCAATTCGGCTTCCGTACGTACCGCCCCATATGTCAACCCCGAATGCAATGCTGCCAGCCTTTGCACAATGCGTCCTGTTTCTTCACCGCTGGACATATCAATCACTCGAATGGAAGGTACTTTTTCCACGAACATCGACTTTAACATGACGTCGCGCAACAATCCCTCTATGCTGGACTCTGCATCGCGTACGATTAATAGCAACGACACTGGGTGAATACGGTTCTGATTCCGAGCTTGGAGTTTACGTACGACTTGCACAACAATCATTAGCGCCCCGTACAATGCAAGAGCCCAAAAAATCAGGACGTCTATCATAAGCCCCTCACCCCTTACTGCAACTATATGCAGAAAAAGGGCCAAAGGACTCATGGTCATTCAAAGTTGCCACCACTCCAGGGATACAGAAGGGATATATTCTGATTTTTGCCATATTTTCAATTAAAAAAAACGTTGGACATTGTCAAGCAGGCAGCCAATGATTACGTAATGCCAAAATTACCGCTTGTGTCCTATCTGAGACTTCAAGTTTTGACAGGATATTGGACACGTGGCTTTTTACCGTTTTTGTTGTAATACCCAGTGCCGCGGAAATATCCTCGTTGGATTTTCCCAAAGCCAGTTCCTGCAACACTTCCATCTCACGATTTGTTAAAACTTCACGCCATGAGTCGTTCATTACACTGTTACCGTAAAACTGTGATAACACTGTCTGGGTCACCTGAGGATGGACAATAGCCCGCCCGGCTGCAACTTCTCTCACAGCACGTATCACCTCTACGGCAGACCCGTCCTTCACCAAATACCCTGATGCACCTGAGCGCAGTGTCTCCAGAACGTAGCCTTCGTCATCGTGCATACTCAAAATAATAATTTTAACTTTGGGATACTTTTCCTGCAATTGCTTCGTCGTTTCTACACCATTAAGAAAAGGCATATTGATGTCAAGCAGCAGGATGTCCGGATCTATTGTTTCCAGGCCTGCCATGACATCCAATCCATTAGGCCACAACGCTACTACTTGAAAATCCGGCTCGTATTGAAGCACATCTCTTAGTGTGTCTCGAAAGTGGTCGTTATCATCAGCAATCGCAATTTTAATATGCTTGTCTGAACTCACTTTGACCCACCTCTTAAAATTGGTAATTCCATGACGACCTTAGTCCCCTTGGGCAATGCGTTCATTACCTCGAGCGACCCATTCAGCAGTCCCAGCCGCTGTCTGGATACGGTTAATCCAAGTTTCCCGTTTTCAACCCACTCATACCACTGTGACTCGCCAATTCCAATTCCGTTGTCCACAACTTCGACTTTAAGCCTGTCTACACCGTAGGTCAGCGAAATATCTACTTGAGACGCCTGTGCGTGAGCAAGTGTGTTTTTTAACGTTTCCTGCACTGTCCGAAAGATAGTCATTTTTTCAGTCGGCCGAAGTACTGTTTCGACGCCAATGAGGTGCACGTGAACCGTCACATCCGACCACTCGGCCCATTGCTGTGTATACCGCTTTAACGCAGGAATCAGCCCCAAGTCATCCAAAAGCGGTGGACGCAAGTCAAAGACAATTTGGCGAATGTTCGCAATGACGCTGTTCAAGCGTAGGCGAATGTCCTCTTTCAACTCTTCGTTGTCGTCAGCAACCGGTACTACTTGAACTCGCATGGCTGTCCCTGCCAGGCTCTGCATGGGCCCGTCGTGAAGACGTTGGGCAAGTACGCGGCGTTCGTCCTCCTGCATCTGCATAACCTGTAACCCAACGAGCGACTCAGTCTGTGCTGTTTGTAAGGTGTTGGCCAAGCCCCCGAATTGTTCCGTCAAATAGTCTGTGACGTGCCCGAATTTTACCATCAGTGTTTCGGCTTCATGTGCGGAAATACGAAGAGATTTTAAGCGGCGGGCCAATTCATCCCGGCGCCTGCGCAACTGTGCTTCACGTTCGCGCCATTGTCCCAGTTCCATTTGGAGTGCCTGCGCTTTCTCATACGCATCTTTCATTTCGCCGTGTGTGTACTGATAAATCCCGCGGTTGACCTGGACCAGTTGCTCGCGTGCCCGCCGACTGTGGCGCTCGGTTTCCTCAACACGGTTGATGGCGTCTGTACATTCTTGTTTCACAGATTCATACTCCTGCTCAAGTTCCTGTACTTCCTGCCATGTTCGCGCGACAATCTTTTCAACCTGCTGCTCGCCGTCTTCAATTGCATTCAGGGTTTTTTCGATGGCTGCCTGCAATGCCGCAACATGATACGCCAAATTGCAACACGTCACTTTCTGTTATTGTCTAGTCCATAAATTTCTTGACAGACAGCAGAGATTCCTGCTGGACTTTTCTGGTATGTAAACAAATTGAACCAAAGCATCAAACAAATGGGGTCGTACCAATAAAAAAAGGGCGCGGACAGACTATGCTGACTCGCGCCTAATGGGGTAAGGGTGATGTAAATAAGTTTCGGATGCCCCTCGGATATTTGTGGGGGTCTCAGCAAATTTTTTTGTGCTCATTCTGAGAAATAGTAGTTGGTTCAATATCACCCGCTGTGAGAATTCGCACATGTAAATAGATTTCACACCACACCAGCCTCAGATCGAAGCAGGTTTGCCTTATCTGTCTGTTCCCACGGTAAATTCAAATCTGGCCTGCCAAAATGTCCGTAGGCTGCCGTTTGCCTGTAGATGGGTTTACGCAATCCCAACTCTTTGATGATTCCGGCAGGACGCAAATCAAAATGCTTTCTAATGAGTTTCTCAATCAGGTCTTCATCCACAGTTGCAGTACCAAAGGTATCCACTGCAACAGACACAGGTTGTGCTACCCCAATAGCATAGGCCAATTGAACTTCACATTTTTTTGCAAGGCCTGCAGCTACCACGTTTTTCGCAACATAGCGGGCTGCATATGCAGCACTGCGATCGACTTTCGTGGGATCCTTACCTGAAAATGCCCCGCCTCCATGCCGGGCATAGCCGCCGTAGGTGTCTACAATAATCTTTCGGCCCGTCAAACCTGCGTCACCTTGAGGACCCCCAATGACAAAACGTCCTGTGGGATTTATAAAATACTTGGTTTTCTCATCGAGCAGTTCCGCCGGAATCACTGTTTCAATGACGAACTTCTGTATGTCGTGCGCTATTGTGTCCAATCCCGTGTGCTCGTCATGTTGAGTTGAAACCACAACCGCATCAACCCGCACCGGGATTTCTCCATCGTATTCGACTGTGACCTGTGTTTTACCGTCAGGGCGCAGGTAGGGCAGCGTCCCATTTTTTCTGACTTCCGCTAACTTCCGAGACAACCTGTGTGCGAGACTGACAGGTAGTGGCATTAGTTCGTCCGTCTCGTCGCATGCAAAACCAAACATCAGGCCTTGGTCGCCAGCACCGATTTCCTCAATCAGTGCGTCTGCAACGTCAGGCGATCTCGCCTCCAATGCACGGTCAACACCCATGGCAATGTCGGGAGACTGCTCATCTATCGACGTCATGACTGCGCACGTTTCAGAGTCAAAGCCATACTTTGCCCGAGTATAACCGATTTCCGCTAGAGTTTTGCGGACAATTTTCGGGATATCCACATAACAGGTAGTCGTAATCTCTCCTGCAACGAGCACCAAACCCGTAGTAACGGTGGTCTCGCACGCCACTCTCGCGCTTTCGTCATGCGTTAGAATTTCATCCAAAACAGCGTCTGAAATTTGGTCGCAAATTTTATCAGGATGACCCTCTGTCACTGATTCAGACGTAAACAATCTGCGTTTGGCCATTCGGTTCCCCCTCCTTCTATGTACTGCGGGGTGAAAAACATACCTATGTTAAACTATTCATTTCTACCCGTCAAACAACATTTCAACATAAAGCATAAGGCGAAGCGTATGCTTCGCCTTATGCTATCAACAAATTCTTCAAAATTCAATTTTATTCATGTGAATGCTTTTTACTGTTGCTGTCCCGATGTACCGGAAAGAGACTGTTCTGCGTAGGCAACTAGTCGCTTTGTAATTTCGCCGCCCACTTTACCAGTATCGCGGGTGGCTAACTCTCCCCAGTAGTCTTCGCTGCCTTGATAAACAGGAAGCCCCAACTCCGACGCGATTTCGTACTTCATGTTGTCGAGTGCCTTATGAACACCAGAAACAATGTGACGCTTGCTCATATTGCTGCACCTCCCAGAAAACTTTGTCGGTGCACCGACATTTCTTAGCGTGTCCAGCCGACTTTTCGATACCCTGGGAGATGTTTGGCACAGTTGCTTGTTTTAGCTCCGTTTAGTCACTACTTTCCATGCGAACCTTGGCAACGCCAGTTGTCTCTTCCAGCGAGACGGTTCCCTTACCAGACGATAAAACCATTCTAAATGAACCCGTTGTACAACTTTAGGAGCACGTTGTACCACTCCGCTCCAAACATCGATGCTTCCTCCAACTCCGATTCCAACGCAAGGCGGAAGCCCTGCCAGGGATTCAAAAATGAGCTTTTCTTGCCGTGGTTGCCCTAAGCCGACAAACCAAACATCTGGCTGGAAGGCTTCGATTTCTTGTTTCACTTGTGACCATTCATGATTTTCAAAATAGCCGTCTCTTCCTGCAAATATGACCGATGGATAGGCCGTACGAAAGCTGTCAAGGCAATGTGCCAAGGAATCGCCTCGAGCTCCGAGGATATACACCCGAAGTGGAATGTTCCGAGTCTGAGCTGTTTGCAGAAGAGCCTCGCCTAACTCCACACCCGTAACCCGCTCCAACTTCGCATTACCGATTCTCTTGGCAGCCCAAAGTACGCCGATACCGTCTGGCGTTACGAGATCGGCGACAAAAGCCATTTTCTTCAGTTGTTTGTCACGTTCAGCGTGCATCACAAACTCGGGTCCGGCAGTGATGACCATACGTCTGCTTTTTTCCGATACCCAGTGCAAAATCTGTTCGACTGCAGTTGTCAAGTTTACTTTATTGAATCGAATTCCTAAAACTTCGATGGAATGATGAGCTCTGTATTGAACATTTCCACGCTGCACGAATGCATCCCTCTTCACGTCCGAAACCTGGCCGCAGCCTCCTATTGCGACGTCTGCAGCAGGGTCAGCACAGGATTTGTTTGACTCCGTTCACGGATTACCTCTAATTGTACTCCAAACAAGCTGGGTTTGCTGATATAAGCGGTTTTTCCGTTTACCAACGTGATCCAGCTGTCTGCAAATCCGTAGAGCCCATTATGGTAGTCCAATGCAAATCCCGAGTCCTCCACTTTTTTGCCCTGATACGTAAACGGGTTTTGGGGGTCCAGATTGAGGTATACTGTGTGCTTGTCACTCGGCCTCGAATCATATGTGTGTTGAACGGCACCTGAGTAACCCAGAACTGTTCCATTCGGCAGTACAGTGAGCTTCTGCATCCCTGCATGAAGAGCAATTCCGTCCCAATTGTGAGTCCCATGGGGCAAGATTCGCAGTGAGCCCTTGTACCCGGCGGGAACTTTCAGGGTAATCGTTACACCCTTGTCAGATTCTGCAGCTGCCGTTCGTAAAAGTCGTGTAAGTTCGGTATTCACGTTCGACTGTGATGTGTTAAAAGCTCGTGAAAAGGCACTATTCGCTGGTTGTCCGCTGTGAATAAACCGAAGGAATTTTTGAAATGGGCTTGTACCGTCCTTTTGCAGCAACATGTTTACTGCCAGCCAGTCCTGCAACTCCAGGTCATACGGAGCTTTGCCTTGAATGACTTTAAGCTCATCACCAGTCAAAGGACGAAGGGAACCGCTTATAACGGCAGCAATCACATTTTCAGCCATACGTTTTGCGTAGCCGCTATACACCAAGTTGGGCTCTGTTTTCGTTTGCAGAAGCATCCCCATGTGAACTGCCATCCCCTCATTGAGCCAACTTGGCAGTGCACCCCCATTCTCATTCAGAAACACGTGCGTTAATTCGTGGGTCAAAGTGTTCACCAGTTCTGGTGTTGTTTTGTTTTGGTACAAGGGAATAATGACCGTTGACCCATCGGTAAACCCTCCAGTGTCCAAACTCAATTTGGACGTTTCCGCTTTCGTAACTCCAACTGCTTGAAGGGCTTGTTGGTAATCGGAAGAAGTCGTAACTAAATCAATGGTCGCCCTTGACCGAAGACTTATCCCAAGAAACGAAGCGATTTGTGCGGCAATGTCATATTGTTTTAACAAGTTCTGTGTATGAACGACTTGTGAACTTGGTACATTACTATTGAAGGCTTTCACACGAATCAGTTTTGACAACGAAGCCTGGGATTCCGGACCGAGTGCAGGTTGGGACACTGCGTTGTTTCTTGCCGTGTTGTTATTTTGGCTGTGAGCGCCCGGTGTCCGCTGTCCGTTCTGCTGCGCAAGCGCTGGAACCTTCTGATGCACTGACTGCGTGCTTGGCGGACTATGTAATCCTGAAAATCCAGACAGCAAGGACACATGTCGCAAGGGTGCAAGCCAGTGGCGCACGCGCGCTGGAGATCGCTGGTATTCAATGGCGAGAATCGAAGCAAGGGTAAGGGACAGCGCAAAAACAGAAATGGACAAGTGAAACAACTGTTCACCACGGCGTGACACTACACTTCCTCCTTTTCCCTTGGAGACAGTTCCCATTGGATATCATCAGTCTGCCCACTTGTCTTCGGCGTCAAAACACCGAATTTCGGCAATATTGCTTTTGCCATTCGGTTCGTGCTATGATAGGCTTGCAACGCAAATTCATTTGAGTACAGGTACTGCGAAAGTACGGAACAGGTACTTGGCTGGAGTACATGGTACTAAGTAGGAGGCAATACAGTGCAAGGAACAGTTAAATGGTTTAACGCAGAAAAGGGTTATGGATTTATTCAGGTGGAAGGCGCTAACGACGTTTTCGTCCATTACACAGCCATTACCGGTGAAGGTTTCCGTACCTTGGAAGAAGGCCAGAGTGTTGAATTCGATATTGTCGAAGGTCAACGTGGCCCGCAGGCCGCTAACGTAGTAAAATTGTAATCTTAATAAATAAAACGGCCGACGCCCCGCTTTCGCGGGGCGTCTTAATTATGCATGGAGTATTTTAATGGACAATGTGACAGCCCTGTTGCTGCTTCGTTAGGATACTGGAGCTGTCGCAGATGTGTTTTGACGACGGTCCAACGACTTATTAAAAGCAATTGTCACTGCGTTGATAAGCAAAATGGACATGGTCACATAAAAGACTGCACGAATATTAAACGCAGCAGCAACGCTGCTACCCAAAATTGGGCCCAGCAAGTTTCCTAAGAACAAGGAACTGCTGTTAAAACCGAAGGCAGTAGCCTGAATTTCCTTTGGTGCCAATTTCTTTACCAAGACATTTAGCGATGGAATCATCCCGCCGACAAACAATCCGAGGAAGAACCGCCCCACAAGCAGGACAGTAATCCCCCCTGCCAAAGCCTGCGGAATATAGGCCATCGCTGCCATAACTAGGGCTAACATCAGAATCTTCCGCTGACCGATGTTATCTCCCAAACGGCCAAGTAAAGGCGAACCAATCATATTTGCAATACCTGTGATGGCTACCACGAACCCAGCAACCAGCGCTAAATGAGGCCCAGTATACAGTGTTTTTGCATAAAGCGTAACAATCGGTTCAATACTCATCATCCCGAGCTGTGTCACTACTGATGCAAGAAATACGGGCCACAGAGGAACCAGTGACTTCCAGGCCACTTTGCGCTGGTCTTTCACTTTCGCCACTCTCACGCGCTCTTCCTTTACAAACACTGCTACAATCAAACTAGCTAAAATCAGGAGAGCTCCTGTTAAGTAGAAGACATGGGAATAACCAATTGCCTCCGCTAAAGCCCCGCCAGCCAAAGGTCCAATTAGATTCCCCGCAACGGTACCTGTCTGTAATATACCTAGCGCTCGTCCGGAGTGTTCGTCCGGCGTCACGGAAGCTTGCAGAGAAACGGCCATAGAGATAAATCCAGAAAAAATACCGTTGATCAACCTCAACACCAACAGTTCCCAAGGTGCTCCAACTAAGCCCATGAGGATTGTCATTACGCCCATGCCAATACCCGCTCGTAACAGCATGATTTTACGACCGTGCCGGTCTGCAATAACGCCCCACAGCGGTTGAAATAAAAAAGACGTCACAAACTGCGCTGAAAAAACCCAACCAGACCACCGTTCTACGGTTGCCATGTTGTGAACTCCAAGTTGTTCAATATATAAGGGTAAAAACGGAATAATAAGGCTCATTCCAGAAACAACAATGAAATTAGCAAATACCAGTATGACGAGGGTTCGTTTCCACTGCATACCGCAACCTCTCTTCCACTCTCTCTAGTCTTCGTCTTGATTGGATATCTACGGTAGAAAAGCTTCGGGTACCTAAATAATTGTACCGACATACAGTGTAGAGCACCTTGCGACAAAATTCAAAGGGCCAGCTTTCCAGCCGGCCCCGAATTTTCTTTAGAAATGAAGTTATTTGTGTCTGAATAGCGGTCCCGCAGTAGCGTCAGGCCGTAGGCTTTACAAGCCTGTTCGAGACAGCACAGGTTGGCAGTTGCTGATTATCGGCCGTAACCGTAGAAGCGGCCCCACTCTCCCCATTGTCCCTGCTTAAAGTCTTTCGCCAGTTTCGCCACGTTTGGAACACCCAGCCCTGTAGCCTGGTTATAGACGGTGCCAGGCTGGCCTGTATAGAAAATGTTGTCGTTGCTGGTTCCCTGTGCATTCAGCGGTGTAAACGGCGAGTTTTTCCGTACAGCAAAGCGATAAATTTGCGGATTCCAGAAGCCAACTCTGGTATGGTCCGCTGAATTAATAACAGCAGTTAATCCGTTCAACTGCGGTGAAACTACGCTGGTTCCGCCATACTGCACCCACCCAGGGGTTTGATTGGGAACACCTTTGCTATTCTGCTGGCTGAGATACACGCCATAACCGGTTTCTGGGTCTGCATCCAAGGATACATCGGGCATGTTGCGTCCGCTGCCGACTCCGGTAACCACTTTCGGATTGGGGTTGCTGGTAATAGAGCTGGCATTGCTGTTTGGAATCCAGTTTGTCACCCCCGCATACGTGTTGACACCGGGGACACCCTTCTGATAGCTCGGTGTTTTAAAGATAGTACTGAATCCGCCGCCGTCGCCTACAAGGTAATCAGCAGCCCAATTTGATACTGTCGGCTTTAGTTCTGTATTCAAGTGGCTGTAGTAGTAATCCCAGCCCCAAGCGCGTTCCTGCTTGACGTTCACGTTTCTCGAGGCGTTTTGCCAGGGAAGCGTTGTGCCGCCTGCCGCAGTCACGTACGGACTGTCTGCCGGGTTGTCCACCACGCGGCCAAACAGACCCGCCACTCCGTTAAAACCGTAGTCATAATAGACTGCTGAGTCATAAGCCCCGCCGTCGCCGGATGATGCAAAGGTAGAAATCCCCTGTGCCGCAGCTTCCATATACAGTTGATTGAAGACCTGAGCATACTCCGGAGTCTCTTGATTCTGCTGGACAAAATAGTTGATAATTTGCTCGCTTTCACCCCAACTGACCGATAATTCCTGAACTTGATTCTCCGAGATGGCTTTCGCATAGGCATCCGTAAAACCTGTGTCAGTGTTAGGGCCGATATAGACGTGAATGTTTGCAGCAGGAGCCATAGCACCTGATTGTTCAACATCAAGGGTTGTTTCATCGTAGCCTGAGTAGTAAACGCTCGGAGACTGAGCGTTGGCATTGTCTACGTTGGTCACCGTCAAACGGTGAGGATTCACATTAATGCCCATTGCCTTCCAATAGTGATAGGCGTCGCTGGGATTGAAGCCGGCCAATGTGACGATACCTATAGTCTGACCTTGACCTTTGGCTCCCTCTTTATAGAGTGGTGTAACGTTGTAATGTTTGGCCATTTTTGCCGGAGTCTCAGCATAGGGACCGCTAGGCGGTGTTGCTGACGGCTTCGATCCCGGTTTTTTCATGGACAAGGATTGCATATTTGAATAGTTGGTCAGGCCGAGGATACACAGGATATTGTTGGCTACACTCTCCGGTGCCCTGGGCTCCCTACGCGTCGCATGGAACTCTTTCCCTTTGTACCTTGCCTTTTGAATATCTACGCTAAAGGCTTTATTGAACTGGCCGACAGTGCCAGTTGCGGTTATTACGAGATGGTTCGGATACACAGAAGACTGAATCCCAAATCTCTTCAAATAATTTGTAACACTATGAATTTGCCAGCGGCTCGGAGCAAACTCGCGGCTGAACTGGCTGACACTCAAATAGCGCCTGAAGTTCCAGCTCCCCGGAGTCGTCGTACCATGGATGTACTTTGTCAAAGCCTGTTTGTTCTGAATTTTCATTACAATATCTACTGTTACTTGTGTTGAGGAAGGCAAGTTACCGAAGTAATTGGAGTGCTGTAGTACTTGTGAGCCAATACCCTGAGGAATTGCATTGGATTTGGACGCGGCAAATGCAACGCTGGGCAATGCTGCAGTAAGAAGCGTCCCTGTTGCTGCGACTGCCAAAAACTTCTTTGTTAAATTCACTTTAACCTCTCCTTATGTAAAAATAGTGTGACATCCTGTCAACCAATATTACCACAATTTTAATAGATTAGGATGATTTCTCTGAAAAAATCATTAAATCTGATAACGTTTATTAACAAAAAGATAACAACATCTTCATCTAAATGTAATACTGTACCGGTATACTACAAATCAGTAAGTGAGCACAATGCTTACTCACAATTGACCCCCTTTTTTTTATATATATTTTGTGTTTAGGCTGACCTGTTTCAGGGCGGTCTTTTTCTTTTCATTCAGTGTCTGCTGACGCCTCGGTGCACCCTCAGTGGATTCTCAATAAGCACAGACGGGCGGACAACCCCCACGAAGTAGAAGAAGTAGAAGGAGTACACACAAAAGCACCGCCACGCGACACCCTCGTTGGTGTGTACGCAGGCAGCGGTGCTCGCTTCGGTGAACCCATGCAAAATGAGTTTCAGGCTGTTGAACCAATCATTGTAACAGAGTGTCTACAGCTTCATGCAGTATCTGCATTGAAGCCTGGCAATCCGCCAAGGAATTACCTTTTGCACCAATGTAGACTTTGATTTTCGGTTCAGTCCCTGACGGACGCACGGCCAGCCACGATCCGTTTGAAAAGAAGTATTTCAAAACATTTTCCTTCGGCAAACTCAGTTCAGAAATGGTTGCAGTACCAACTTCTCTACGCTCACTGGTTTGATAGTCTTCTACGGCATCAAGTGTAAGCCCGGGAACCTCAATGCCATGTTGCCTCAAACCGTTAAGGATGTTTTGAATCTTCTTCATGCCGTTGAGCCCGGGCATCTTTCTACTGACCAAGTCTTCGCGGAAATAGCCCACACGTTCGTACAAGGTTTCCAAAGCGTCTAACAGCGTCTGTCCTTTGCTTTTGTAGTAGGCTGTCATTTCAGCAATCAGAAGTGCAATTTGAACAGCATCCTTGTCGCGGACCATAGACGAAGCAAGGTAACCGTAGCTTTCCTCGTAGCCAAATAAGAACTCGTATTCCCCGGTTCTCTCGTAGGCACTAATTCGGTTTCCGATGTATTTGAAGCCAGTGAGTGTGTCCTCTACTGCTACATTGTAAAGTCGGGCTACCTGAGCCCCAAGTTCAGACGTAACAATGGTTTTAAAGACAATTCCATTCGTCGGCAGACCGCCTGATTCGATTCGGGACTTCAATACAAACTCTACCAACAAACCGCCGACTTGATTGCCAGTCAAAAGCCGAAAACTCCCGTCCTGGTCGCCCACTGCTACGCCGACTCTATCAGCATCGGGATCGGTGCCCATCACTACATCAGCACCGCATTTTTTCGCTTCCTCAATGGCAAGTCTTAAGGCTTCAGGCTCTTCCGGATTGGGGCTTTCTACCGTGGAGAAGTTCCCGTCAGGTTTCTCCTGACTTCTAACAACGTAGACATCCTTGTAGCCCGCCTGCCGCAGTGCTTCACGAACAGGTAGATTTCCTGTTCCATGCAATGGCGTGTAGACAAGACGAGTCTCATCCCGGTCATGGGGAGAGACGGATTTCTGCTTGACTTCCGCCACAACGGTTTCTATGTATTCACTGTCGACGTCAGTTCCTATCCAACGCAGATAGCCTGCGCTTTCCGCATCCTTCCGAGCCATAACAGATATACTGAAGAGGTTTTCGATTTGTTCAATTTCACTTGTTATCCGGTTTGCTTCATCTGGCAGCACTTGTCCCCCATCCGGTCCGTACACCTTATACCCATTGTATTCAGGAGGATTATGACTTGCCGTCACCATAATACCTGCTGCTGCGTTCAAGCTTCTTACGGCAAACGACAGTTCAGGGGTTGGACATAAATGTTCAAATACGTACGCCGGAATCCCTTCCGCTGCCAGCACAAGACTAATGTCTTCGGAAAACTCAGGTGACATATGACGGCAGTCATATCCAATTACAACCCCTTTGGCTGCTACATTCAGACCTTGGCTCTTTAGATATCTGGCCAATCCTAGCGTTGCCTTTCGGACGGTATAGATGTTCATGCGATTGGTTCCGGCGCCGAGGACACCTCGCAAGCCTCCGGTTCCAAATTCCAGGTCGCGGAAAAAGCGGTCTTCGATTTCCTGCTCATCGTGCAATTCTTCTAACTGTTTCCGTAAACCTTCGTCTAAAGACGGCTCTCTCAGCCATTGTTGGTACAATTCTGCTGCTGTACTCAAGTCATCCACCTCGCGCTTTACACGTTGTCTTCCGCCTGATTCAACACCTGATTCAACACCTGATTCAACACCATGGTGATATAGGTTCCTAAGTTTTACATTGTAGCACACTCGTCTTATTATTTTTGTGAAAATGGACTCTTGTGTACGCTATAATAGTGGACACCATAGGAAATGAAAGAGTAAGAATAATCAGGAAAGAAGGAACGATGAACATGCCATCAGTTGAAAGGTATACAGCAGCCGTCATTACTATCAGCGATTCAGCCAGTAATGGAGAGCGTGAAGACAAAAGTGGAGACACACTGGAAGGCTTGCTCCAGAAGGCGGGGTTCTCAATTACAGACAGAGAAGTTGTTCCGGACGAGCGTCAGGTTATCGCCGGTACATTAACGCGATGCACAGCCAGCCATAACATAGCCTGTATCTTTACAACCGGAGGTACAGGGGTTGGTCCCAGAGACGTGACTCCTGAGGCCGCGAAGGACGTCATCGAACGCAGAATGCCGGGAATGGAAGAAGCCATGCGCCACGAGAGCCTGCGTCAGACACCATTTGCCATGCTCTCCCGGCAGGTTGTAGGCGTTGCAAAAGATACATTGATTGTCACGCTGCCGGGAAGTGAGAAGGCTGTCCGGGAATGCTTTGCTGTTATTCAGCCCGTGCTGAAACACGTTGTAGATTTGCTGGCAGGGGAAACCGCCCACAAAAGTTCAAACAATTAATGAGACTACTTCACCAAAAGTTGGACGGAAGCGCCTTTGTCCGAGACATTGTCGCATTGCGGCACACGTCTCGGCGATGGTGTCATTGCATGATGTAGCCTTTCACAGCATGCAAGACATCTTGCTCCCACTCGCGTTTGCAAAAGCTGTGATCCGCTCCCTCAAGGATGTGGATCTGAGCCTTTTCACCATAGCAAACATCTTTGTACCTTGAGGACGTCTCGACAGGAACAACGTCGTCTTTACTTCCGTGAATTAGCAAAACGGACTTGTCATACCCTAGTCCCAACTGAATCAGGTTCAATTCGAGAATTTCCTTGGCAAACGGAAGACCTATCAGATAGCCTCCGTTATCATAGGTTTCTGGCAACGGAGCATTGGGCTCTTCTGCACGCATTTGTCCAATGGACGTTCTGAGAACATCCGCCATGTTGCCGGCGGCGCAAAGTAACACAAGTCCGGCAGCTTCATCTGGACGCTTGGCGGCAACGGCAGACGCTACGACTCCGCCCATGCTGTGACCAATCAGTGTTACACGAGACGCGTCAACCGCCTTGTGGCTTCGCACAAAATCCAGGATTGCGTGGGCCTCTTCAATCTCCTTTGACAGCGTCATGTCCTTGAAATCTCCGTCACTCTCTCCGCTTCCGGAAAAATCGAAGCGAAAAGTAGCAATCCCCTGGTTCTCAAGCATACGAGACAGCTTTAGGTACATCCTGTGAGCACCCACTTTCTCGCCTGTGAAACCGTGAAAGACAATCACTGCGGGTACAGGTGCTGTTTCGCTGTTCTCCGGCATGTGGACCATGCCCCGTAAAGTAAGACCATTTACTGCAAGCTGTGTGGATTGTTGCACAGTCCAACCTCCAAACACTATGTATGATTTTCTCATCATACCCTGTTTTGAATCCGGATAAAAGATCGCTGCAAACAAAATCAGCTTGGGACACCCGCATGACAGCGTAAAGCGAATTTCCAAGCTGATCCATCCGATACCTGCTTTCGCATATCTTCTCTAAAAGGTGAACGACTACATGTCCGTAGCACTGTCGTCATTGCTCAGATTCACAACAGCATTCCGGTTTCCACCAAGCAACCGTGAGACTGGATATATTCTCCGTACAGGCAAGGTCACAAGAGCAGCTACAACAGCCTTCGCGAAATCTCCGGGGAGAAAAGGAAAAAAGCCTTCCACCAAGGCCTTGTGGAACGGCAAATGTGCGACTGCTGCGAGTTGCGGCACGCCTCCGACATAGTTAAAAAGCGAGCCGAAAACTTCAATGACAATCACAAGTTTCACAAAGGCAAGACCGCTGTTTCCCCTGATACGCTGACTGAACCAGCCAACTGCAAATGCACATAACGGCCAAAACCAAACAAAGCCTCCGTTCGGACCCAGAATAAGTCCGAGACCACCAGCGCCCCCGATGAGCGGCAGACCCAAAGCAGTCAAGAACACTACCAAAAAAACGCTAAAAAACCCATACCACGCACCTAAGATTGCACCGGCCAGCATGACCGCAAAATTGCCCAGTGTAATCGGGACCGGTGAAAACGGAAGCGGTATGTTAACAAAATTCAGTGCGACGACTAAGGCTGCAAATAACGCACTAAAGACAATCCCCCGTACTGTTAAACGAGTTTCCACTTGCATTCCCCTCACTTTTATTGTTAACCATATGATAGTATGTAGTTGACAATTGGATTCTAGCATAATGTATCCGAATTGGAAAATCACATACTTGGACGTTTGAAGTCAAAACGGGAGTACTTCGAGCTGCCCATCGCAGCCTCAACAACAACTCCAGATGACATATACAGAAATCGAATTGAGGGACTCAACGACATGAACAGCATTGTCATAACAAACGGTACTGTGGCATTTAGCACCGAAACGGAACCAGGCTATTATTCAGCTTTAAGAGACGTGAATTTTGAGATTGAACGAGGAGAATTCGTCGCTGTTGTCGGCGCAAACGGAAGTGGTAAGAGTACATTGGCAAAGGTTGTGAGCCGGCTGCTGCCTTTGTCTAGAGGCACAATAAAGTGGCCCAACGTGTTTGAAACACTCGGGCGTGTTGAAAAGGGGACAGCAAGCGGTCTTTCTGATTCACCGACTGCAACGATGCCTGTACAAATGGTGTTTCAAAACCCTGATGCGCAGATTGTGGGTGAAACGGTTTACGAGGATATTTGCTTTGGTCTCGAGAACTTCGGAATACCGGCTGACCAAATGCGAACCAGAGCACAGCAAGCTCTCAAACGAGTCGGCCTTCATGTACATCTCACACAGCTTGTCAATAATTTGTCTGGCGGCCAGAAACAATTGCTGTGCATTGCATCGTGTCTAGCTGTCGGTGCACAGGTGCTCGTCTTCGACGAAGCCACGGCCATGCTCAACCCGGCGGCACGTCAACGTATACTAGAGCTTGCACAGAGATTGCAACAAGACGGAGTTACTATTCTATGGGTAACTCAGTGGCTGGAGGAAGCTGCGCAAGCCCGCCGAATCGTTGCGCTGCAAGGAGGAGGTATTTTCTTTGACGGCACACCCAGAGAGTTTTTCTACGGAACTGTAAGTGACTCTGTAAGCGACTCTAAAACACCGAGTTGTGAAGCTGACGGCGTCATCACAAGAGCTCAAACACCCTGTGAATTACTGCAATTGAAGCCTCCCTATGTAGTCGAGGTTTCGCAAGCACTTGCTGCAAGCGGCACGTTTCTACCCGTGACGCCCCTCACACTTCAAGAATTAGCTGAAGGAGTGCAGCAACTTTGCCAATTACAATAAAGGACCTGTCAGTATTTCCAGACCATCACCCGGCTAGAGGTACGCCGCCCATTCTCAACCGCCTCAATTGCACTTTGTACGACGGTGAAATTACTTTGCTCGTCGGACAAGTTGGCGCGGGAAAATCCACGCTACTTGATGTGATTGGTGCATTGCGGCAACCAGATGAAGGTACCATTTGCTTTAATCAAAAGCCAATTTGGAAAGGCCGTAAATTGGATGTTAAAACAGTTCGTAAGGTTGGCATGGTGTTTCAATCTCCGGACGAACAGTTGTTTGCTAAAACCGTCCTCGCTGAATTCAAATACTCACTGCGTCAGCTCAGGCTGAGTGAAGTACAACTGAGACGCTGCGCAGAATCGGCCTTAGCAAGCGTAGGACTGTCTCCTGAATTGCTGCAAGCAGCACCGCTGACTCTCAGCCAGGGCCAGAAGCGCAGAGTAGCACTGGCCACCACCTTCGCCGCTAATCCAGATTGGCTCCTGCTTGATGAGCCTACTGCCGGACTTGATACAGCGGCGTCAAGCCAATTTGTTCGGCATTTAATTGAAAAGAAACAAACTTGTTCCGGTGGATTGGTGATTGCAACGCACGATTTAGACACCTTTCTCCCAGTTGCCGAGCGCGTGTTGGTGCTTAAATTCGGGCGGATTGTGGCCGACGTTACGCCATCGCAATTGGTAGATAACCACGATATCTGGACGGCTGCAGAAGTTGGGCTTCCAAGTGCAGTACAACTCATCCTGCATTCGGAAGCAAAGAACTGTCCAATTCAGCTCCATTCCTACCGCCCTGAGGCCGCAGCAGCAGCTATTAGACAAAGAATTCAGCAATCAAGCGTGTCAACGTCATCTGTGTGGAGGCGAAATCCAGAAGTCAAAAGCTCACTTCAAGACACGGTCTCATCCTCCGCAATCACTTCTTCTGAATCTGTCGGCTCCGCATCTGGTAGCTCCAGTACCGCAGCATTACCAGTCGGCAGTTCTTTGGAGGTACCGTCAAATTCTTTGTCTGAATCTGCGTCATCATCTGCTGTCTTGGACGGGTTTGTCCGGCGTTTGGATCCCCGTGCAAAATGGCTGGCGTACATGCTGCTGTCCGTTGCGATACTACTTCAATCAAATTGGGACGGACTCATAGCCGCTTCGTGTGTTACGCTTGCAACAGTGCTGGTTTCTCGGGTCAAAATACAAGAAACACTGCGCCTGCTGGCACCTTTCACTGCACTGCTCGCCGTGTCCACTGCCTTTGCCGCAGTGAAGTTTTCTCAACAAGCTCCGATTTGGAGTGGAAAAATCGCTGGATTTTCATTGTTGGCTGCAAATACCACAGCAAAGAGTCTGTTCCCATTTTTATTGATTATGATTCTGGGAATGCTGCTGCCGGCTACTACAAGCCAGTTGCGGATGAAACAAGGTCTGGAGCAGTCACTGGAATTCCTGAAGAAACTCGGCCTTCCAGTGGAGGCTTTCGCTTTGGCGACATCTCTTACACTTCGCTTCATTCCCGTCATCATAGGAGAACTCCGGCGGTTTAGCCGAATAGCACAGTCTCGACAATTCCGAAAACGTCGCAGACAGGGGATCCCGCTTTGCGACATACCAGCGGTGGCCATTCCCCTGTTGTTATCTATTCTTGCGATTGGCGATCAATTGTCCACCGCACTCGAAGCAAGAGGGTACCACTCAGTCGGACAACCGCGAACCCGCAGTGTCAAGCTCCGATTTACTCAAGTTGACTGGCTGCTCATCTTTCTATTTCTTTGTATCAGCCTGATGCTGATGTTGTTTCGATTCTTGATTTAATATGCATCAGAATTCACGGATGAAGCAGGGGGATTTGCTGAATGGGCTTTTCTGCCCCCTCTCGAACCCCATATGTTCACAACCAGCACACCGGCAATGGCAACAGCTCCGCCAATGATGGACAGCCATGTGGGCCATTCTCCAAGCCAAATCCAAGCAATAAATATGGCTAATACCGGATTGATATAGAGGGCTGAGGAGACTTTGCTTGCGTCACCCAATGAGAGTGCAATCGCCCAGGCCACATATGCCACAGCGGCTGGAAACACACCGATATAAATGCCAGATATGGTGGCAGCCAACGTTGCATGCACTGAATTGCGGAAGAAACCTGGCAAAAACCACAGCATCGGGATAGTTCCGAACCAAGTAAAGTAGGCGGTCAAGGTAATGGGCCGATACTTCTTAAAAAGAGGCTTTTGAAAGACAAAGAAAAACGAAGTAGCCACAGCAGACAACAAAATCAACAAGGCCCCCGGGTTAATGCCACGACCCCCGCCTGAACCCATGGTAATCAGAACAATCCCGGAGAACCCCAAAAGAATGCCCATCCATCCAATTCGGCTTAGTCGTTCTCCCAGAGCTGCTGTAGCAATCAAGGCCGTAATTGCGGGTGCTGCCGCAATCAAGAGACTGGCTGTGCCCGCTTCTACGCTTACCTCTCCAAAAGTCAACGAGGTATGATAGATGGAGATGCCGGTGAAGCCCAGGAGGGCGATGCGAACGAGATCGCCCCGGGTGGGTACCTCCATTTTCTTAAAGACCGCATATATGAGAAAAACCAGAGAAGCGCTTAGAAACCTCAGCAACACCAGATGCCCGGGTGTATATCCGCCGAACAACCCCTCACGAATGCCTGCAAAGGCGGAAGACCAGAATAACAACGTAACTGCAACAGCCGCGACAACCTTCCAGTTCAAAGCGCTTCTCCTCTCCACTCTTCGATGCCTTGCCAATCGCCACGCCAAATATCATCCGATTCGCAACACGATTTTCCCCGTGTTCTTATTGTCTTCCATAAATTGATGTGCCTTTGCTACCTCACTCCATTCGAACACGGTATCCACAATCGGCTTAAGCTGACCGCTCTCAAACTTGGACAAGGCATACGAAGCAAATTCCTGTGTGAGGCGAATTTTGTCCTCTGCCGCTCGCGATCGCAACGCCGTCCCGATAACCTGCAGCCGCCTCCCCAGCAGCATACCCAAGTTGACATCCTTGACATTGGTTCCGCCCAGGGTTCCAATGATAACCAACCGACCGTCCACAGCCAAGGCTTTCAAATTCTGCTCAAAGTAGGGCTCTCCGATGAAATCAAAGATCAAGTCTACTCCATCTTGGTTCGTCTGTTCCTTGACAAAGGGCAGAAATTCCCCGTCGTGATAATTCCAGCCTGCTTTAGCGCCCAGTTCGTAGCAGTATTCTAATTTTCCCTTCGATCCCGCTGTAACGAAACTCACAGCCCCCGCTTCTCTCACCAACTGAATGGCGGCCGTCCCAACACCACTGGCACCAGCGTGAATCAGGACGCGTTTATCGGCTCTCAGACCGCCAAGCCAGTATAGATTGGAGTAGGCAGTCAGAAATACTTCGGGAATTGCTGCGGCCTGTTCGAATTCCATGCCCTCCGGCATCCGCATCGCCATACCTGCAGGAATCTTTACGTATTCAGCATATCCGCCCCCTGGCAGCAGCCCAAAAACCTTATCTCCCAGTTCGAAATCCAACACACCCTCGCCAACGGCAGCTACTTCTCCCGCCATTTCCAAGCCTAAAATTTCTGAAGAACCTTTTGGCGGCGGGTAAAAGCCCCGTCGTTGCAGCAGATCTGCGCGATTTAGCGCTGTCGCTCGAACTCTTACCAGCAACTCGCCGGTTCCAGCAGCCGGGGCTGGTGTTTCTCCTATGTACAATACGTCCGTATCTCCGTAGTCTTTTAACAAAACTGCCTTCATAGCAAAACCTCCTTAGAATTCCATCCTATCACGCCTACTGTCAACAGCGTATTCGGGCCACTCGCTTCAGCGGCTGCTCGTCCCTCTATGCTATGATAAGGGGCAGTTGAGAGCTAAAGTGCCCTAAGAGAGAGGTTTCTTATGCGCGAAAAGCGAGTCACCATTCAAGATGTAGCAAAAGCCGCAGATGTGTCTATCACCACTGTATCACGTTTCCTAAACAAACGTTACGAATCCATGAGTACTGCGACAAGAGAGCGAATCGCCCGCGTCATTGAGGAGCTAAATTACAAACCGAACATTCTAGCGCAAGGGCTAAAGGGCAACAAGACGAAGACAGTGGCGATTGTTGTAGTCAATATTACATACCCATTTTGTGTCTCTGTAATTCGAAGTCTTTCCACAATGCTGAACGAGGCAGGTTACCGCTTGATGGTAGCTGATACAGGCGGCGACGCTGCCCGCGAACAAAGTCTGCTGGAGTCCCTAATGGCACAGCAAGTGGAGGGCATGATTGTACAGACCAATGGAGATAACAACAACTTATTAGGAGAGATTGCCAAGCAACTGCCCGTCATCATCATTGACCGACAGTTTGATATTCCGCATACAGTCAATGTGATAACGGACAACGAAGACGCATCCCGAAAGTTGACGCACACACTGTTTCAAAATGGATACAACACTGTCGTTTACCTGACGGAACCAATAGCAGGTATCAGTACCCGCCACGGTCGACTAAAGGGGTACGAATCCGCATGTAGAGAGACCGGTCATGAAGCCATTGTCGTGTGGGTGAACAAGGATGAGTCTGACAGCTTCAAGAGAGCACTGGGGGAAATACAAGGTCTGAATTTAAACAAACCCGCGGCAATTTTCACTGCCAACGGGTTAATTATGCTGTCGTTTTATCCGCTCATCCGCGACGCAGAGTGGAACGTCCCTCGCGACTTTGGCTTAGCCACATTTGATGAGCCAGACTGGGTGCGCCTCACGACACCACCCCTCACATGCGTGCGCCAGCCAACCACAGAAATTGGACACTTCAGCGGCGAAGCCATCCTAAAAGCACTCCGAGCAAGTAAGGGTCTAAAACGGCGACAGGTCGCTGTGTTTCCTTCGGAAATTATGCTGGGTGACTCAACTCGCCTGTCCTAAGGTGCTTCACTTCCGGCGTAAGTCCCATGCCCGGCTCAACTCTTGGAAGGCCGCCGCAGTCTTCCTAAATTGCTGGTACTTGTGTTTATATTGAAGCGGATTTTTGGGAAAGAACACTTCTTCTTTTACGTTCTCAGATTGTAGCGCTTCTTGCACTGGCCGTTCCGCTTCCAACTGTTTCGTTTCTGCCCCGCTTTGACAGTCGCTGTGTTCTGCCAGGTCCACGGCACCGAGTATCGAGGCATCGGAAAGGAAATTGACACGAACAGGAATGTCGAAAATGTCTGCCAGCAACTGCCGTACCCACACTACTTCAAACAGCTTTCCTGATGCAATCAAAACATGGGGCTTGCCCACTTGTTCAAATAATTCGGAAGCAATCCAATACGCGTTAAAGAGAATTCCCTCAATTCCCGCTCTCAGCATGTGCAGGCCGTTGTGTTGAAGGGTTAAACCCACAAAGGACGCCCGTGCTTCGGAATCCCATAAGGGAGATCTTTCTCCACTCACATAAGGCAAACAGTACAAGCCGTCCGTACTCACTGTCTTCGCAGCGTCAATCGCTTGGGTCATCGACATGTCCTTAACAGCAACATTGCTGTAAATCCAATCAAGCACGATACCGCCGCTGTTGCTCGGCCCCCCGACGACGAATCGGCTGTCGTCAAGGATGTAACAGAAAGAGCGAATGGCTTCATGGGTTTGCGGTTTCTCACTGAGGAGTCGAACCGCTATACTCGTACCCATTGTCAAGGCGATGCTGCCCGATTGCACTGCTCCCACACCCAGATTTGCCAAAACGCCATCTGAAGCTCCGATACCAAAGCGAGTGTTTTTCGTTAAGCCAGCGTCCAGAAGTCGTTCTTCTTGACACCCTCTCCGAGAAAACTTCGTCTTTACAATTTGCGATAATTGACTCGTGCGCACTTTCACAAATTCCAAAGCTTGCTCATCCCATTGCCTGGTCTGCAAATTTAATAGTCCCGTTGCACTAGCGATAGATTCATCTACTTCCCAGACGCCAAACCACTGATACCAAACCCATTCTTTGAGTGAAACAAATTTGCCAGTGCTCTGAAATTCTGATGGCATAACATCCTGAAGCCATACCAGTTTCACCATGGGTGACATCGCATGCACGGGGGTGCCTGTACGGTAGTACAATTCTCTGCCTGTTTTCGTATTCCAAATTTCATTTGCAGTTCTTGCAGCTCGGCCGTCCATCCATGTCATGGCATTCCCAACCGGCGTTCCGTCAGAAGATACCAGCAGGAGGCTGTGCATCGCTGAACTAAACCCTACCATTGCAATGGAACGACCTTGGCTGACAGCAGCGCTAATCGTTTTTTCCATTACGAGCGTCAATTTCTCGTAAACCTCATGGGGGTCCTGCTCTGCCATATAATTTGATTCAACAATTAGGTTTAACTCATCACGGTTCTTTACCAGGACATTTTTATTCATATCAAACGCTACGGCTTTGACGGAAGTGGTTCCGATGTCAATTCCCAAGATGCAAGATTTATCTGTCAAAGGTGCCACACCCTCATCTCAGTCCAAAGGTCAACCGCTGTCAGTAGGCAGTTGACCAAAGGACATGAATCTAATTTAACAATATACTATCCAGCTCAGAGAACAAACCGTCGATTGCAGGACAACACAATTTAATGAAACGACGGACTCTTGATTTGTTCCATATCAGGCAACAAGAACAAGTAACTCAAGATACCAATGACTAGGACGACTGCAGCAACCAGAAAACCAAGTCCAAAGGAGCCCGTTCCGCCAGCAATAAATCCTGTTACAATCGGAGCAGCAATTCCCATCACGTTGTTGACAAAGTTCATAATACTGCCCACCGTACCCACTGTTCCTTTTGGAGCAATCAGTGCCGGGATGCTCCAGCCAATGGGGGCTGAAAAAGCCAGTCCGCCAAGAGCGATTGAAATAAAGATAATGGCAACATTGGGATTGTTGGTAAAGGCAGCACCTGCCACAGACAATCCGAGGACCATTCCAATCACGAGCAGGGTTTTTCGGACTCGGGTTGGATTAAACCCTCGCTTGATTAAGTAATCAACCAGCCATCCACCAATGATGATGTCGGTCAGCGTAGCGATAATCCACGGTACAACCGTATACCATCCAGATTTCAGCACGCTCATGTGCATCTGATTTTCCAAGTATCCCGGTAACCACGACAGGAACAGGTAGAACGAATAGCCATAGGCAGCAAATCCAATCGTCAGCCCCCAAACCTTTCGCTGTTTCAAGACATAACCCAAGTTACGCATCACACCGCCTGGTGCTTCTCCGGTTTCTTGCGCTCCACCTTCAACAATGAAATCATATTCTGCTTTTGTCAGCTTGCGGTCTTCTTTCGGATCCCGATACCAAATCCAGTAGGCAATCGCAAACAAGAAACTCAAAATACCTGTGACGACAAAGCCGCCTCTCCAGCCCCACTCCATTACAGACCAAGCGACCAGCGGCACACCGATTACATTTGACAACTTGGCTGCAGCATCAAATGCAGATGTTGCCAGTCCTCTTTCTTGCCGAGGGAACCAGTAACCTGTAGCCTTTGATGCACCGGGAAAGGCGGGTGCTTCCGCTGCCCCAAGTAGAACACGGGCGACAATGATAAAACCCATTCCGCTCACGACCGCCGTCAACAGTGTGGCAGCAGACCACAGCAATGTGCCAATCCGCATCAACCACTTCACACCGACTTTATCAAGCAGTGTCCCAATTGGAATTTGCAGAAGTGCATATGACCAACCGAATGACGATAACAAAATCCCCATTTGTCCGTCGGTTAAATGAAAGTCGCTCATAAGTGGTTTTGTTGCCACAGAAATATTAGTCCGGTCAAAATAGTTGATGACGACCCCAATCCCAATCAACAACGCAATTCCCCATCGACGATTCCTCACGTATTGAACCCCCTTGATTTCAAGTAATAGAAAAGTAATCGCTTTCGAAATCAACTATATCGTTTTACGAAAACGTTTTACTAACAAACCATATGCTACTAGATTTAGTTAAAGTCCGCAAGAGGAAAAATACTCACTTAACACCACATTTGCACCACTCTGCCGACAACCTCAACTGCGTCCCAGGCTCACAGCCTAGCAGCGTCCCGCCCGCCGCAGCGGTGGCCGGAAGACCCAACGAGATCGATCAGGACCGGCCGAAAAAGGTAAGCGGAAAACTGCCCCTTATACACTTAAAATGAATGAAATTCCTAATATTGGTATAAATCTAGCATCCCCATGATGAAAACACTCATGCAGTGTCCAGTCTGAGCCAATTTGTTCGTGATGCGGTTAGTTAGGGATCCCGTTGATCCCTACGCCCCACCAATTAATGTCCATTTATGACACTAATGCCTCGGCCAAGGTGGCATTAGGGATCCTTGCGATCTCTATCGCGCCGGCACTGCGGAAATAGGGATCTTTCGAGGCACTAACCAGCCTCACCGCCCTACCGCCAGCCACCGCAGGCAGCGAGGCCCCGGCGAGCAACGGGATCAAAACGGGAACACGAGCGGAAAACTGCCATTAATCAACTGATATTGAAGTTATACCCTTGTAATAGGATGAATTTGGAAGGCGTTGCGATGGGCAGAGTGGGTGCAGGCGTCTGCGCCGTTGGTTAGTGATCCCGTTGATCCTTAGCTCGATATCCGCCACATGATAGTGATCGATTCGATCACTATCACCAGCAGGCCCTCCGAAATAGTGATCCCTTTGCTCCTTATCACCCGCGCTCCACTCTGCCTCTCCCCAGAATAGTGCCCTTTTATGACACTAATGCTACGAGCAAGGTGGCATTAAGGATCATTGGGATCACAATGGCATCGTCCCTCCGACAATAGGGATCTTTCGAGGCACTAACCAGCCTCACCGGCTGGCCCGCCAGCCACCGCAGGCAGCGAGGCCCCGGCGAGCAACGGGATCAAAACGGGAACACGAGCGGAAAACTTCCATTAATCAACTGAAATTGAAGTTACACCCTAATCATGGAATGAATTTGGCAGTTGCTGCGACGGACACGGGGGTGGGGGGTGTCTGCGCCGTTGCTTAGTGATCCCGTTGATCCTTATCTCGATATCCGCCACATGATAGTGATCGATTCGATCACTGATATGAACGAAGGTGTCAACTACAACTTAGACTCCATGACACTACACCGTTCGAGTACCTAAGTACCGCGTGGCTTGAATTGGAGTGGCTGCCGTGATAGGCTCATTTGCCGCGGCCATTAAGTACTTTATATAGGCTGCCTTGGCTGCAGTCATCACGGCTGCAGAGGCTCCAAGTCAAGCCACTTGAGCTGAAAGACTCGACTCGAAGGCAAAAACTTCTCGACGATGAGCATTCTGATATGCGTGGGTTGGTTACCACATAGTATCTCTCCGTCCAAGGAGCTTCCGACTAACTATTGGCGTGCGTTCGGTGGAGAAAGACTCTCCACGTAGCAACAAGTGATCTGCGTGGGTTCTCCTCTACGGTTTTACACTTTTGCCTTCGAGTCCAATCTTCAAGCCTTTATATCACTTCAAACGGTTATCCCACAGGGCTATGACAACGGCAACTTACTCAGTTACTAGCTACTGAATTCATTTCTTCTTTAGAGATGGCCCACACGAACCCAGCTAACTCTCGGGCAAGTGCAACGATGGCTTTGGTACTAGGCTTACCTCGAGAGAGCAATCGAAGGTATTTACGATGTAAGCGGTCCTGGGCTTTCCAAGAGATACTTTGCACAGAAGGGGACTGCCCTTCCTGTCGCTTTCGAATGTCCCCCCTCAATGCAGGTCTATAGCGATAGCTCCAAGCCGCTTCGACGAGTACTCTTCTTAGGTGGGTATTTCCTGTCTTTGTAACTTTCCCTTGACGTCGCACAGGGCCGCTCGATGATTCACTCGGTATTAATCCTGTATATCCCATGAATTGACGGGCAGTCGTAAAGCGACGGAAGTCTCCAACCTCTACAACTAAGGTCACTGCCGTAAGCTCTTTTACACCACGGAGTGTTTGTAGTGCTTGAATGACTGGCTTGTGTGGGCTTTTCATAGCCAGTTCGTGAATTTCTTTTTCCAAGCGTTCAATTCGTTGTGCAATTACAATAATTGCATGTAGATATTCTTGATGTGTCTGTTGTAGAGCTCGGTTCGAAAACTTTAACTGCTGTAGCCAAGCCATATATTTGCTCTTCCACTTTGTCATCTTGGCAGGGGATGTTAAGTCATGACGAAGAAGAAACTTACTCATGCGCTGTCTTGCTCTTAGTAAGTCCTCTTTTGCATCTTCTCTACAGCGCACTAGATCTCGCAGTGCCTCATCGTCTTCGTTCGGGACGTATACCGCTGTGAGCTCCCCTGCTCGGTGTAGATGTGCCAGCTTGATTGCATCTCGACGGTCTGTCTTCACTCGATCTCCAGGTCGTGACGGAATGAGAGACGGGGCGATAACAGAACACTTTACACCCATTTGGGTAAGCATTCTCTGGAGTCCATATCCTAAGGGACCCGCTTCATAACAGACATCCAAATCCTCAGGTTGACCCAACTTCCGAATGAGTTTTCGAATTGCTTCCGGTGTGTTAGGAATAACCCCCCATGACCTTGGTGCATCTCTGCCGGCGTCGGCAACAGCAATAGCAATCGTATCTTTGGACGTGTCTAAACCAACATATTTTGTGTTATCCTGCATAGTATCGGCTCCTTCACAATGTAGCTCTGATTGGTTTTCTGGTTCTCTTACAAATCCAGTATTGCCAATTAACCTACGAAATTGTGACATGGAGCCGACTTCGTTCATGATAACTATCACCAGCAGGCCCTCCGAAATAGTGATCCCTTTGCTCCCTAACCCCAACCTTCCATTGTGCCTCCCCCACGTTAGTGTCCATTTATGACACTAATGCCTCGGCCAAGGTGACATTAGGGATCCTTGCGATCACTATCGCACCGGCACTGCGGAAATAGGGATCTTTCGAGGCACTAACCAGCCTCACCGCTCTACCGCCTAGCAGCCTCAGTGTCAGACCCTAGAGCCAGAACCAAGGTTGTCCTGAATGACGGCCAGACATAGTAACATCCCCTAAACCATCGCGGCATATGGTGATTAGCAACGATTCAGGAGATGTAGGACATTGATATACTTTTGGCAAGCTGTGCTGCACAAACGCTGTCAGACAGAAGCCTTAAAAGTCTGAATCCAGGTGTCACCGCCAGGGGTTTGGCGTAGCGGCCCAGAAGGTAGGTCGCCGTTACAGGACACTACCTCCGCCGATCAGCAGTGCAATCCACCCTCCAAGAAAGCACAGACCGCCAATGGGTGTAATCGCACCGAGTTTTCTGATTCCGGTTCCTGCCAGCGTATAAAGGCTGCCAGAGAATAGAACTATACCTGCGGTAAACAGCATTCCGGCCCAACTGAGAGCCGCCGAATGTCCCATCCTCATAAGAATTCCAACCACTACAAGAGCAAATGCGTGATACATCTGGTATTGGACACCGGTCTGGTACACTGCCAAGCGGTCTTCCGGTATTTTGTCTCGGAGTGCGTGTGCCCCGAATGCACCTAGGGCCACAGCAAGAAAACCCGCTACACTCCCCAGCACGAAATATGTCAAGAAAAACGCCTCCCGTCGCCATGCCAAATACGACACAGTAGTCTACGGTGTAAGTCTAACACATGCTCAAACAAAGCCGTATATAGGCTGACGTGTAAGACGTCAACTTAATTTCCATGTATCCGTCTTGGTTCGAGATAACGGATCTGGCATCAACCAATTTGACTGCCATTCGTAACAGCACACAACAACACAAAACGTGCTCCTCGTCTGATGGAGACGAGGAGCACGCTGATTGTGCTGCAGGGAGACGGATGCGTATCAACGTACGAATGTGCCAACATGGCACCAAATCAACGTACTGACTAACTGACTAACTGACTAACTGACTAACTGACTAACTGACTAACTGGCTAACTGACTAACTAACGTATCAACCAGTGTTGCGGAGCCCGGACGCAATTCCGTTGATGGTCAGCAACACTTCCTGCAGTTCATTATTCTGTGTGCTGTCTTGTGTCTGCGGGTTAGTGCCCGGATCCTCTGCTGAGTCTTTTTGGGCGTTCGGTTGTCCCTGTGCGGAACCATTCTTTCGCATCTCCTCCAGCAGAAGAACCTGCATGAATGAAAGCGGATCGACGTAGGGATTACGAAGACGAATCGATTCCCGAATCACATCTGAATTGGCCAACAGTTGTGACTGGCCTGTCATTTGCAATACCCATTGCTTCGTACGTTCGTATTCTTCCTCGACTGACGAGAACACTCTCTCGGCCATTCCTTCATCTTGCACCAGCCGTTTGTACAGCGGGGCAATCATCATATCTGCTTTCGCCAAAGCCATTTGCAAATTGTCGATTAATGACTTAAAGAAAGGCCAGTGGCGGTACATCCGACCGAACATCTCTTTGTCGGCGCCGTCCTCCTGTGCCGCTTTGTCGAGGGCCATGCCAAAGCCGTACCAAGCTGGCAGAAGGTGCCGATTCTGCGTCCAAGAGAATACCCAGGGAATAGCCCGAAGTTCTTCGATTTGAGGAGAGTTTTTGCGTTTTGACGGACGCGATCCGATATTTAATTTCCCAATCTCTTCAATTGGCGTCGCTTGATGAAAATACGGGAGAAAGTCAGGGTTGTCATAGACAAAGTTGTGGTATGCCTGAAACGACGACTCAGAAGCGGTTTCCAAGACCTTAGACCATTGCCGTTCTGTCTCGCGCATCCTGTCAGTCTGAGTGTTCGTGGCCCCAATAAAGAGTGCTGAAACTGCCGATTCAAGCGATCTCATTGCAATCTCCGGATACCCATAGCGCTGCGATATAACCTCGCCCTGTTCTGTTATCTTTACCGGACCCCGCAGGGCTTCGGGAGGTTGTGCCAGAATACTTCTCCAGAGCGGTCCACCACCGCGGCCGAAGGCCCCGCCGCGACCGTGAAAGAACTTCAGATGAATACCGTAACCCTTTGCCACCTCAACAATGGCCTTTTGCGATTTGTACAGTTCCCAGTTGGCAGTCAAATAGCCCCCGTCCTTATTGCTGTCTGAATAGCCAAGCATAATTTCCTGAAGGTTACCTCTTGCCTCAAGATGCTTTCGGTAGACAGAGTTGGAGAACAGCTCATCGACAACCCCAGGAGCAGCTCGCAAGTCCTCGATGGTCTCAAACAATGGCACGACATTTAAGCGGCTCTCCACTTCTGTCTCGTTTTTCCATTCAAAGAGACCAGCCTGTTTGCAAAGCAGCAGTACTTCGAGAAGATCACTGGTTCCTCGCGTCATTGAGATGAGATAATTCTGAATCGCTTGTGGTCCAAATAAGTTCTGTCCCGTGCGGACGGTATGGAACACGTCCAAGGTTTCCTTGCTCTCGGGTGTGACTTCCGTAAATGGACTGATAACCGGTCGTGCATCTTCCAAGAGCCTAGTCAGAGTTTGAATCTTCTCAGCCTCAGATTGACTCTTATACGAAGGCAGTTGGACCCGGTGCATCCATTCATCAATTGCATTTTCGTGGACTTCACTGTGCTGTCGAATATCCAGGGTTGCCATGTGAAATCCAAACAATTCAATCTGGCGCAACAGCGGACGGACTTTTGCCTCTGCCACATAGGACCCGCCGTGATTGAGAAGAGATTGTTCAATCATTCGAATATCTTCTGCAAAGCCACCTGGACCATTGTAGACTCTAGCGCTGTCTGCCACATTTCTGCCGTGGTAGCGATTATACGTTGCTTCCAATGCATTTAAAACCTGCTGTACCTTTTCACGATATGGTTCATCCGGAACTTCAGAAAGCTGCAACGAGTCAAGCAACTCGTCACTGGCACCGGTGAGACGGTGGGACTGACTGAGGTCCTGATATAGTTGTGAAACGCGTTCCTTATACTTATTCATTGCTAAATCGAAGTGTAAAACCAGTGTATCAAAGGTAAGGTTTGAAGTGACAGACGGATTGCCGTCCCTGTCTCCTCCCATCCATGAACCAAACCGGATAAGTGAAGGAACATGCCAGTCCTGTTCAGGGTAGTGGTTAGCCAACTGCTGTTCCAGTTCGATATGAACCGCGGGCAGGACGTCAAATAGAATTTCATCAAGGAAATACAAGCCGTTTCGGACTTCATCCAAAACAGTGATTTTTTGCTTACGAACCGGACTTGTTTGCCATAAGCCAACTATCTCAGCGCGCAAATCCTGTTCTAGTTTTCGACGTTCGCGTATTGTCAAAAGCGGATCGTCAAAATGTTGTAGAATTTTCGCGATTTGGTGATGTTTGTTTAATACTGTTCTTCTCATGGCTTCGGTCGGATGAGCAGTCAATATCAACTCCAAGCCCACGTTTTCCAGAAGTTGATTCAGGTCTTCCGCAACAAAACCTTGCTGTTTGAGCCGTGTCAATGCATTTCCAATGGTACCCCTCGGCGGAAGTCCTCCTTCACTCCGTTCAAATTCAATTTCATATTCACGGCGACGTCGAATTCGATGGTTCTGCTCTGCAATATTCACCAACTCAAAGTACAATGAGAACGCCCTGATAACCTGCCTTCGTTGCTCAGCAGGAACGCTCTCAATCAGCTTTTCGAAATCACCGATACTAGCATTTGTTTCTTCATTGCGAAGGATTTTCGCTGCTGCTCGAATCTCTTCTACCTTGTCAAAGACCTCCTGCCCGCATTGAGCAATCAGCACTTGACCGAGCAGATTGCCTAGCAATCGAATATCTCGGTGTAACATTGAACTATTCGTCATACATTCTCCTCCACTCAGACATATTGTGTGTACCAAAAAGGACCTAGCAAATCATTGTAAACTCTTCTCGTCTATTCTCTGAAAAAGGATTATTCTGATATTTTAACAGTTTACCGCTCTAAACTCCAGAAAGGGTGCTTGAAATAAGAGCACCCTTGTAGTGGAATTTGCAATTGTATTTCGACGGACACCTGTGATTAACCCATTGCCTCCCAAATCATTTGGGATACTTTGTCTACTGTCTGAATCCCATATTGTTCACTCGGGTTCTCTTCGCTCATGACGGCGATTACGTAGTCTCTGCCGTCACCGTCAATAAAGCCAATGCTGTTTACATGCCAGTGACTTTTTGCTGTTGGCACCCAACCGTTCTTTAAAGCTACCACAACCTTGCCCTTGGCGCCGGTAGAGACTCCCCAGTCCTCCCAACCCACGACATGGCGCATCAGTGACAGTCCGTATTGTCGACTCGTGTAATCCAGTACATGATTGGGAAATGCAAAAAGCTTCATCAGGTCGACCTCATCAAGGGCCGTAGTTGTTGTCAGACCCCAGTAACCGTTTTGTCCGGGCGTTGTGTGATTCATGCCTACTGAGTGGACAAACTGTCCAATTCCACGCGCAGCCCCGGCAGTATTCCACAGCTTTGAAGCTGCTTGATTACTGCTGACTTCAATCATTGGCGTCATTAAAGACTGTTCTTCTTTGGAAAGGGGTTTGTGATTTTTCTGGGACTGATAGAGTAGGTCTGCCATAATCGTTGCTTTTACAATACTGGCAGTATCATAGCGTTGCGAGGGATGATAGGTGAGGGTCTTTCCGGTCTTGGCATTGAAAATTGCCACTGAAACCTGACTCTGGCGCGTTCTCAAGTAGTTTGTAAACGGCTTACCAAAGGGATTTGCACCAGCCTCCTCCTGATAGCGCATGACGTCAGCTACATGTACATTGTGAATTGCATTCTTAAGTTGTTTCAACACCTCGGCATGCTCCTTGAGCTGTACCTGCGGTGACTGCGCAAAGTATTTTTTAATATCCGTCACCGTAACTCGCGCACTCTTCACCTTCTTAGTATTGGGAGCGCTTTTTAACATGCTTGTAAGTGTTTTTACTTCTTTGAAGACATCCGATGGATGCCCGTCACTGTATCCGCCGCTGACATGCTTCAGCTTTGCTACTGTCGCCGTCCAGGATTGCTTCTTTTGCTTCCACGCCTGTGTCAGTTGCCTGTACGCGTTGGGTGTGGTTGCTTGCTTTAGAGCCTGCAATCTGGCTTGATGCTCTGTTGCGGAAAACGAGCCCATTGTCTTTTCCAATGCTTTCAACGCAGTTTCAGCCTGCTGCTTTGTGCTCTTCATCGTCTTTGTCCACAGAGTCGACGTCTGTCCGCGCAGATTCTGCAGCGATCCCGTCGTACCATCATAAGTGGCGAACCACGTTGCCGGAATGAATCCAAGCCGGCGGCTAGTGAGTTTTTTTAAGTTTTGCTGGAGGGGAAGCAGTTCTTGTCCAGGTACCCCTGCCTCCTCATCACGTTTCCAAGTTTTCCGTAGTTTTCTGGTGGACGTTACAACACGCTGTTGTGAATGACGAACAACTATAGATAGAATCCCACTTACACCCAATAACGGTAATACAATAGCCAAGCTTAACACCAGCCTGCGCACACCTTTTCTCTGCACGCCCCCATCCCCCTTACCGGACCGCGTTTCTCATCAGTGCTGTGCTCCCAAGTCTCAATAACTGTTGTTCTGCAACTCTTATCTATATCTCTTCTCTGAATACGTATTCTAATTATTAGACGAAATGAACCACAGATTTGTTTCATAGTATTCCATTAGTGGGGCTTTATGGGCTTGTCTAGTATAGTGGAATGATGAAATTTATTTCTAAATAACGGCTTGGGGAGGGGATTTAGAATGTGTCACGATCTCGAATTTAATCGGCGCCGCGCACCGCTTCGCTGGAGCGCGGACACTTGCTAGGCTGTCTCTTGCTACGTTGCCTCTTGCTAGGTTGTCTCTATAAGGTAGTCAGCGCCATGTATAAGCCGAACAGCATAACCAGTCCAGACACAGTCCATACCGTATACTTATACGCACCCTTCATGCGCCACTCTGTTGGCAGTACTTTCGCCTCCAATGCCAGCAGAAATCCGAGCACAATTGGCAGCAGCATAGCATTCATGACTTCCACATCAATATTCAATTGAATCAGGTTTACACTGAAGATGACAAGCAGAGCTCCTCCAACATGAGCAAGCGTATAAATAGAATAGAACACTTTCGCATCCTTAAAACGGTGGTTAAGACTGTGGTTGAACCCAAAGGCCTCGCCGATGCCCCAAGCTCCAGCCACTGAGACCACCAAAGCTGCAATAAAACTTGCACCAACCATTCCAAGACCAAACACGACTTTGGCACCAGCCACTCCCATGAATGGGACAAGTGCTTGTGCGATTTGCTGTACATCATTGAGGGATTGACCTGGATGTGACATTCCCAGTGTTGCTGCAGTCGCGATGACTACCGCAATCATGATGATTTGTGTGACGACCGAACCAATTAATGTATCTGACTTCGCTGTGCGCAGGTGCTGCGGACCCAGTTTCTTATCAATCACAGCTCCCTGTTGGTAAAACACCATCCAAGGCATAATAACCGCACCAACATTGGCAGCCAACAGAAACATGTAATTGGCATTATGAATGGGGATGGAGCGAACTCCCGAGATTAAATCTGGCAGATGAGGATGTGCCATAAAGGCCGCTGGAATGAAAAGAAGTTCCAGTAAACCGACTGCTATTCCCACACGTTCCACCCGCTTGTAACTCCCTGAAAGACCAAGCGCAATGAGAAACAGTGTTGCTGCAGAGACTGTAATCCAACCAGGAACACCAAACAGTTCACTCACTCCGGCAAGACCTGCAAATTCGGTTACCAAGGCTCCAACAGATGCCACAAAGAGTGTCAGAACGGAAAGAATGGCCCATTTCAGACCAAACCCCTCACGAATCAGTTCACCATGTCCTTTACCTGTGACAATTCCCAGACGCAGGGTCACTTCCTGCACAAGGTAGAGAATAGGAATGAGAATCAACTGAGGCAATATCATTTTGTATCCCCACTGCGCTCCAGATTGAGCAGCAGTAATGACGCTCCCAGCGTCCGTATCAGCCAACATCACCATAAGACCTGGACCGAATGCCGCCAGCATAAGTATGAATCGTTTCCAGCCCTGCCGCCTTACCTGTTGCATGTCCGGTACGGCTGAGTTCGCCATAAGATGCAGTCCCTTCTTCCCCTGGTTCAGACAAGTGTCCGCTATGGAAACCTGTTTTATCTAAAAAAGTATCTTTTTATCTAAGAGAGTACCTTCAATGAGCGTACCTTCAATGTCTTGTTCATCTGTACGCATACTCTTACGAATACTCTAATGTACCAATACTCTAATCTTGACTTACAAGGTCAACTTTTTCAACCTGTCTTCGTGACAGTTTTGTGAACCAAATCCACACAGTTAGTATACACGAACAACAGTGAGGGGCAACAGTAGAGTAATACTGCACAAAATGGCATAAGTCCGTGGATTTTGGGAAAGTCTGTGGTAAGGATAGCGTGGCTCAACTAAAGGTACAATACTCATTTGGACTATTCCACATGGTTTGAACGATTCTAAATGGAACATGGCACCGATGATGGGTGGAAATGATTCTATCAGGAGTGGGTAATTCGTGATTTCTGCATTTTGGAAAGTGGCAGTTACTAATCTGCTCTTGAGCAGTGACAACGCCTTGATGATTGCGGTATTAACCAATGCTGCCAAAAAGAAACATCGCCTGCGCGCATTGATGTGGAGTTATCTGCTTTCTGACATAGCGCAGTTAATTCTCCTGTTTGCCATCTCCTACCTATTTAGAATAAAAATCTTGCAGTCTCTGTTTGGCTTATTTATTTGCTTTATGGCGCTTCAACTTCTCAATAATCAAGAGGGAGACAAAGTCGAACATGCAACAAAGCACCAGACTTTATTACCTGTTATTGGGAAGATAACGACCGGTAACCTGATGATGAGCTTCGAAAACGCTGCAGCCCTGGTGGGGGTGTCACACGGCCATGTGTGGACAGCCTGGGCCGGGGTAGTCGTGACCTCAGCCTTCGTGTTTTTTGGAAGTCATCTTCTCTCGTCATTCCTCGACAGGTTCGACTTTATTCTCTATTTGGGGTCCGTGGTTCTTTTTTGGATTGGTGCAAAACTGGTCTTTACTGAACCTGTTTTGTCAGCGTACGCAAAAACGGGGATTTGGCTGACAACAACCCTATACTTCCTTGTCGTCGCTTACATCTACGCGCGACGCAAGGGGATATTTGGAAGGACACATCAAAAAGGATAGAAGCCGTTTTAATTCCGTTTGCTGCTACCACTCGGACCCTAAAATGCGCTCAATCACATAACTTACCGCGTCTTCTTCGCAAGTCAATGTGATATGTGCAGCGGCATCCTTTACTGGTTGTTGAGCATTGCCCACGGCTATGCTCATACCTGCCCAATGAAACATCGGAACATCGTTCAGACTGTCACCCATGACCACTGAGTCACCAGCAGTAATACCCAGGTGTTTCACAACGTTCTCGAGTCCCGCTCCCTTGTTGACGTACTGAGCGTTCACTTCTATGTTATACGGGTCTGAATTGGACAGGGAGAATTTATCCTGCGCTTCCAACTCACCCCACAGCTTTCGGAGTGCCTCAAAGTTATCCGTATGGTATCCAAACTTTACCCATGACTTAGATTCCAGCGGTCGCGGAAATGCATCTTCATTGACCGGCATTTCCGTTGTTGAACCCCAACACGAAACGCCATACTTCTGCGCCAATGAGTACAGGAACTTTACGTCACTTGATGAAATTGTACGCCTGCTCAACAGAGTTCCGTCCGGCGTCCATACTTCTCCTCCGTTTAGCGTTACAAAGGGAACCTGAATATGCAGTTCATCTACAATCTCACTGACCATTCCTTTTCGATGACGACCTGTAGCGAAAGTTACGTACAACCCCTCGTGCTGTGCTCTCAAAATGGATTCCCGATTTCGGTATGACAGTCTCTTTCCTCGTACAATGGTGGTTCCGTCAATGTCTAATGCAAGCAGTTTCCATCTTCTCATGTTATCCTCCATATTTCAGGATTGCTCAAATACATGGCGTGCGCTATGCTCGGATTGGCATGAATGCTAAATCAAGGAGGCCAATATGCACCATATTGCCCTGGGCACGATTATATTTCTTGTCATTTCCGGTTTCTTGGCATCATTTGTCGACTCGACTGTAGGAGGTGGAGGATTAATCTCTTTGCCTGCCCTTCTCCTAACCGGTCTTCCACCAGCAGTGGCAATTGGTACAAACAAGCTTGGCGGTACAGCCTCAGCACTGACCAGCACTCTGTCGTTTCTGAAATCGAAAAAGGTTCACCTTCATCTTGTCAAATACCTGATTCCTTTATCCCTGGTTGGCTCTGTCGGAGGAGCGGAGCTAGTGCACTATTTGCCGACCGGATTTCTAAGACCCATGGTAATAGTCATGTTGATAGGTGTGACCGCCTATACAGTGTTCAAGCCCAATGTGGGACTTGCCTCCACTTACTCCGGAATGACCAGAAAAGTCGGAGTCATTGTTGTGAGTGTTGCACTAATTATAGGATTTTACGACGGTTTTTTTGGTCCAGGAACCGGGGCGTTTCTCGTGTTCGCCTTTATCTTCACCGGGTTTGACTTCGTCGAAGCGTCCGGTAATGCGAAAGTACTGAATTTCGCCAGCAATATTGGTGCTCTCGTGACATTCGCCGGTCTCCGTACCATCAACTATGAATACGGCATTGTGATGGCTGTATCCATGATGGCGGGCGCGGTAGTCGGTTCACAGTTGGCAATTCGTAAAGGTGCCCGCTATGTACGGCCAATTTTTATTGCCGTTACACTGCTTCTCATCAGCCGCCAGCTTTGGGGCTTGCTGTAAGGAATGACCTACATATTACGGTGCCTCCACCGACCCAAGACGTTGTTCAATTCCTTTTCGACAAGCATCCGCCAGTTCCGGCAACAGTGCGATGTCCATCATGACAGCTTTGTCCACAATCCGGTTATGAATCACGTCGTTTACCAGTCGAATGGTCACCATTTCATGTGTGCGGTCTATCAAGCGCATCGAATCTCCCGCTTGAACAAATCCTTGTTGCAAAACGCGCAGATACCAACCTGTTCGACCCGTCTTTACAACTCGATCCAACAAGTCCGGAATACCCCAGCGCTCAGATATTTTCCAGCATGGAACGCGTGGCTGGCACACTTGTACAGTCGCTGTACCGACTGCTAGCACATCCCCGATGCACATCGTTTCTTCAGACCATTCCGTGACCGTGAAGTTCTCCCCAAATGCTCCATTTTCAAAATTGGAGTTTCCTTGCCTAGCCAACTCTGTTGCCAATTCATTTTTCCAATTCGGGTAGTGGGAGCCCGCGTAAACGAGGACTGCCTTATCCTTCCCTCCATGATGAAGAGTATCGGCTTGACCATCACCCTCAATTTGAAGCTCCGAGACGAATCTCCGGTCAGTGACAGATTCTTTCACGAATCCTGTGCGCCAGGTCGAGTTCATGTCTTGATGCCGTCTGTGCAGGGTCAAGGGGTAGTCCAATGGCAACCCTACTTGAAGTGACGCCAGTGTCCCTTCGCTCTTCATACTAAGTCACCTCGTTTACAAGTCTGTTTCATGGTAGCAGAAGAAGAGACAAATGTAGAGACACACACCCAGACAAAAATCCATATACATAGGGCGACAGCCCTGATTAGCGGTCAGTCAAACAAACGGGCAAAGGGGGGATGAGACCGTGGCGATTGCCTACACACTATTCGAACATGTTTTCCAAAACATGTCACATTGTATTTACGCAGAACAGGTTTTTTGCTCTCTGACAACAGAAATGAAGTATCTTCCTGCATTTAAAGACAATCCGCATTTACAAGCACTGCACAAAGAGAACTATGAAACTAGCTATCATCAAAACACGGCCGCAGGAAATTTGCAAAGGTTAATGGTAGGTGCCAAGACGCGGGAGCAAGAAAAGGTTCTCGTAGTTGTTGCCGCGAGATGTATGCTGGAAGCAAAAAAGCACCAAGCCAAAGCAGACGAGGCACTCAAGACCATCAGTGTACCGCAGGAACACGTTGCTTGGCTTGACGCTTCCCGGCATTGGCAACACATGCGACATCGTTGGCTCAAACTTGCAATGAAGGACCTCAGGTCAGCAGTTCCACCAAAATGGTGGTCTGAAGCAGAAGCCATGAATCTGTCTTAAGCAGCTTGTGTAGCTTTTCGTGAGCTATATAGATACAATTATGCATTTCGTGAGACGACAGGACAAAAGCTGCAGGGGGAAGGGCCTTCCCCCTGCACAACCATCGTTTAGACATTTTTATATTGGGGCTCTTCCTGCTCCATTTGAGTGACTCGTTGTTCAAGCTGCTGTACGATAGTTTGCGTCTGTGTCGCTGCATCCTGATACATCTGCTTTGCTTGCTGATTTTGTGTCTGGAGGGCAAATGTTTCAAAGTTTGCTTGGGCACCTTTCAGGCTCGCTAAGGTTTGCTTTACCTGTGATCCGACAGTCATAAGAGCTCTCCTCCTCCTTCACCGACATCCGGTCATCAATTCATCAAAAACAGTCTGGTGACTCATCGTTTAACCAAGCTCATTATTCGTTACCTCCTGAAGAAGTATTCACTACGACGAAGCAATTATTTTCCTCATAAGTATCGTTCTATAAAAAGACCAACCCACATCTTCAAATCCTAGCTTGTTGTAAAATTGAATGGCCCGCTGATTTGTCGTCTGGACAGAAAGCTCCAAGGCTGTTCGGTTCTCCCGCTGCGCAATGTCCTCAAGATGCGTCATCACGGTTTGACCGCAGCCCTGTCCTTGGGAAGATTCGGCTATAACAAGGGTGTTTAAGTACAAACAGTCGTCAGGACGTAAAATGGAGTAGAAGCCAATTTTTTGATTCGATTCATCCTCGATAATAGATAGCTGAGCACCGGGAACATCTAGGATTTCTGCCGGATCGACAGGTCGTCCCCACGCCTCAAGTAAAACCTTGTCCATTTCTGCCTTGGCAATTTCGATAACAAAGAGGTCGTCTTCATCATTCTTCTCCCTGTACTTCAAAGTGTGCGTCATGTTAGGGACTCCTTTCATTCTCCAGACTGCAACTCGTTCCGGCCGCGATAGATGCACTCGCCGAATGGGTATCACCGCGGTTCCTCAAACGTTCCTCGCAAGCCGGCTTCTGACGTCAGACTATGCGCTGCATGTGCTGATAAACAAGGGCAGGAGCCCGGTTTTGGAGACATTCTACGAAGACCCGGGCACAGGCCCAAGCAAAATCAGACACCATTGCATTGAACATGAGGAGGAGTCGATATGAACATCACTGTCAACGCCAGCCTCGCGACTCCTCGCGACCTGAGACGCAGCGGCGCAAACGTGCGTTCCAAAAAGATGCGCGGACAGAGAATGGAATGTGCTTGAGTGAATAAGGGAGGCACAAAGCGATGGAACAGGAACATCAAACGGGGTTGAGCAGCACCAATACACCCGCTTACGAAACTGAGGACGATGTCTTTCAGGCTGATAGATACGAACTTGCAGATGCTCGTTTTGGTCTGGATTTGGTAGCAGATGGGGCGTGGAAAGTGATGCTCGGGCTGGAGGTATTGCGGGATCACCAGAAGCTGTTTAGTCAGGCCGGAGCCGAACTGGCGCGGACAGAAAATTGGGTCCGTCAAATGAACCAGGAACTGGATGCCCTATACGATGCGCTGCCAGACTGGTTAGAGCGAGACAACTGACTTTGGGCAGCGGAGACCTGTTGGAGTAGAGTAACCTCTTGGATACCGGTTGAGCCGGACTAATTGCTATATGACGGAGAAGTTCCTGTTTCGTGAGCCCATTGAAGCAACTCAGACTCTCGCAGAGGCCCCTCTGTATGGTATAAGACTTTACCGTTCTGATTGATGAAAACGGCTTCTGGTTGCCCGCTGACTTCGTAGATTTGGGAGAGTTTGTCCGGCTGGTTGTACAGGACTGTAATTTCGCTTGCAACGCCGTACTTTTTTATAAACCTGCGAATCATGACCTTGCTGTCACCCCGGTCTATCATCACAACCTTCACCTTGCCCCGCGATGCTTGCGCAAAGCGATTTAATGCAGGCATTTCCTGCTGGCAGGGACCACACCAAGTAGCGAAGAAGTCCAAAAGAACAGGCTCCTTCTGACCTATGGGAAAAGAAAAGTTCTTTCCCGAAACAGTCATTGACGAAAAGGCCGGTGCAACCTGCCCAATCTTTGCCCTTGGCCGCGTTATTGCAGCATGTACCTCAAAAGTCACTGCCAGGAGAAGCAGTGCAGCCCCTGACAGAAGAATGACGAGTGCTCGTTTAGTCATAACAATTCCTCCAGAAAGCGAAAAACTGCCCGCAAGATGGATAAGGAACAGTGAGATGGATCACGCAAGTTGTACGTTGTAGACGCTTTTGGCCGGCGTGAAGCGGGGTCCGCGTTAGCTGCCTGACCCCGCCGCTTGCGTTGGTAAACATCCGGCAATGGTACTAGCCCTTCTGCGTAACAAGTTGGATAGGTTCCTGAAATACTTGTTTTGCTTTCTGCTTTGACAAGCGCCCGGCATCTTCCATATTTTCAAGGACAATTTTTTGTCTTGCTCGGGCTAACCGGTAATGGTGAAAAGGGTCATAGTAGAAAGGAGAATTCGGGAGCCCAGCCAGCATAGAAAGCTCCCCTTTGCTTAACTGATTCACACTTTTGCCGAAATAAGTCTTCGCCGCGTTCTTGAGTCCGTACGCACCGTTACCATAGTAAATCACATTGACATAATCCTGAAATGTCTGCTTTTTCGACATGGTGTCGTAGATGCCAATGGCGTCAAGCATCTGCAAGACTTTTCGCCGAATAGTTTTCTTATGATTTAAAATCGTATTATCGACAAGCTGCTGCGTTATGGTGGAGCCCCCTTCCACATAGCCGTCTTTCTGAATATCAACAAAAAGAGACCGTGCAATACCGATGGGGTCAATGCCTGGGTCGGTTTGAAACCTCCGGTCTTCCGTAGAAATCACAGCATCACGAAAGAACTTCGGAATTTCTTTATAGGTGAGCGGCTGAATATGGTACTTGGCTATCCGGGCTTGAACCGCATGTTCAATGATAGGCTTCATGGGTTGCACGTGGACAAAATACACATAGCATCCCGCGAAGAGAGCTGCGGTTAAGACGACAAAGGCCGCGAGCAAGCGAATCAACTGTTTCGTGACGAAACGAAAAGCGTGCATGAGCCTCGTTTTTTTCATCTTACTCACCCAATGAGAAATCTGTCTTAATCTTCTCTTTCTCTTGATATCTCTCTATAGCAAAATCAATCAAGCGCTCAATCAATTTTGGATAGGGTACGCCGGTTGCTTGCCACAGTTTAGGGTACATACTGATTTCTGTAAAACCGGGCATCGTATTAATCTCGTTGACATAGATAGCTCCGGTCGTCCTCTCCACAAAGAAATCCACTCGACCGAGACCCGAACCGTCAACGGCCTGGAAAGCACGGACGGCAAGAGTTCGAATCTCCTCGGTCTGCTCTGGTGTGAGCGGAGCAGGGATGGTCAGAACCGAATCTCCGTCAACATACTTTGCTCGATAGTCATAAAATTCGTTCGAAGGTGTGACCTCTCCTGGAACAGAAGCCTCTGGGTTGTCATTGCCGAGAACGGCAACTTCAATCTCACGTGCGTCCAGCCCTTGTTCGACAACAACTTTGCGGTCATAAGCAACGGCCAAGTTAAGAGCCCTTTTCAGAGTGTTCCTGTCTTTTGCTTTGGAAATTCCCACGCTCGAACCCAGGTTTGCCGGCTTTACGAAACACGGATAACCAATGGCTTTTTCGACATCATCCATGACTTCGTCGGGGTTGTTCTCCCATGCCTTTCGGCTGTACGATGTATATTGAACCTGCGGCAAATCGAAAGCTGAAAATGAACGTTTCATAAACACCTTATCCATGCCCACCGCTGAAGCAAGTACACCGGCTCCTACGTAAGGAAGATTCATCATTTCAAGCATTCCTTGAATGGTACCGTCTTCTCCGTAGGACCCGTGCAAAACAGGAAATACTACGTCAATCGCATTAATGACGTGGTTAGGTACAAGGCCGGATTCACTCTTCAGGACTTCCGGGGTTGTCTGTCCAGACAACTCAGTCGAAGCTTCCTTTGACTCGCCGAGTGACGCATCGTATGAGCTCTGTGCCTCTGCGTCTCGAAGTTGCAAATACGATTCTCCAGTCAACCAACGGCCGTTTTTATCGATTGCAATAGGTACCAGTTCATATTTTGTCTTGTCCAATGCTTGCATCACAGATTTGGCGGAGTTGACCGAAACCTCGTGTTCGCCGGAGCGACCGCCAAAGATGACACCTACGCGTACTCGTTTTGTCACATTGTCATCTCCTTCGCAGTTCACCTAGATTATAACGAGGACACATACAAATACAAGGTATGCGCTTCGTTAAATTGTGTTTACTTTAACCTGATATGGGACAGGAGTGTTTACATGTTGACCCTTACTGCCGAAACAGCGGCACGCATCATCGGCGGCCAACTGCTGTCGGGACCGGCAAATGCTCAAATTAAAGGACTCACCATAGACAGTCGCGAAATTCAGCCAGGTTTTATGTTCGTTGCGTTTGAAGGCCAACACGTTGACGGACACGACTACATCTCACAGGCTGTTCAAAACGGGGCGACAGCCGTGCTAGTGGGCAAAGATAACGCTCCTGAAACACCGGCCAACATAGCCACGATTAAGAGCGACGATGCCCTTGCTGCAATACAAAAACTGGCCGTTTACGAACGAGATCACTGCACCGGTCCAGTGGTTGCCGTTACAGGGAGCAACGGGAAGACCACAACAAAGGAGATGCTGAAATCCGTCTTCGCAACACTTGGTCCATGTCTTGCCACAAAACAAAACCAAAACAACGAACTCGGCTTGCCGCTCACACTCTTGCGACACGATGCTTCTCACACCTCAATTGTCGTGGAGATGGGAATGAGAGCAAGAGGTGAAATAGAAGAACTGAGCACGATTGCGAAACCGACCACGGGAATTATCACCAACATTGGCCACAGCCACCTCGAACTCCTGGGCAGCCAAGAGCAGATTGCCCTGGCCAAAACAGAACTGTTAGAATCACTCCCCGAAGACGGTTATGCGGTTCTGCTCAGTGACGACCCTTGGCTGAGGAAACTCGCTCATAAGACTTCAGCTCAGATTGTATGGTTCGGGATGAGTGAAGATTGCGATGCGTGGGCCGAGAACGTGTCCATTGCAGGTAATTCTACTATGTTTACAGCTCATGTGCTTGGAAGTTCGGCTAAAGTGACGCTTCCGACACTGGGTCAGCACAATGTCCTGAATGCACTCTCGGCGCTCTTGGCGGGTGCTGTGAACGGATTACAGCTGCAAAAGATGGCCGAAGCGCTGCAACAGGTTTCGTCAGTCTCAGGGAGGCTTCACCAGGTACCAGGTAAAGACGACCGCATCATTATTGACGACTGCTACAACGCCAGTCCAAGTTCGATGAGTGCAAGTCTGCACGTGCTTCAACAGGTGGCCGGACAGAAGAACATGCCTGCAGCGGCAATTTTGGGCGATATGTATGAGTTGGGCACATTTGCCGAGGAAGGGCACAGACAGACCGGAGCCTTAGCTGCCCAAATGGGGATACAGCACGTGATTACAGTCGGACAAATGTCCCGTTGGATTGCCGAGGGGGTCCGCAAAATGGGTAAGACGGCCGTACACGAATTCTCTGACACCAAAGCACTTCTCGAAGAACTCGACCGGATACTCCCGCCGCACTCCGCAGTGCTTGTTAAAGCATCACGCGGTATGCACTTGGAGGAAATTGTTCGCGCACTCACTTGATGCAGGGCGGCAGTTGTCACGAATGGCCGTCAAGTTGGCAGTGGAAGCCTGAGCAAGGGAGTCAGCGGCCGGCTGTGCCACGAGTGCGAAGGAATTAGGATACTAGCGCACGAATAGTCTGCAAGCTCATGTAACCAAAAACCAGCCCGTTCATAGCACAGCCGGCCGCCAAGACTCAGTCCCTGGACAACTCCCTGCGATTAATCCACAGGCGCAATACGATTTGAATAATAAGTATAATCACAACCAGTATGAAAGCTGCACTGTACGCCAAAGCATGTGACTGTGAGTAGGGCATGTCGATATATGTCCAAATCACGTATGTCAGATAACCGACCTGACTGTGCAACAAATGGAAATTCGGATTTAGAGACGACCACCCTGCAGTATAAATGAGCGGGGCAGTCTCTCCCATCCCGATGGCAACAGCCAGCAAGAGACCTGTCAGAATACCGCTTGCCGCAGGCCGCCACGTTACTTTCGACACTGCCTGAAAGCGTGTCATCCCAAGCGCCCATGCGGCTTCACGTTGGGGCAGAGGAACCTGTGTGAGACTCGATTCTGTGGTACGGAGGATATACGGTAACATTATAATCGTTAAAGCAATGCCTGCTGCAAGGGGGGAGAATCCCCAACCCCAGCGCATAACCATTAACAGGTAGCCAAAGTACCCGATGACAATCGACGGGACGCCTGACAAAACCTCAGTCAGAAAGCGTATGACTCCGGCCACTCGGTGATGGGCAAATTCAGAGACGTAGACGCCTCCCAACACACCTAGGGGCGCTGCAATCACTGTGGAAATTACAACGAGTTCCAAGGTCCCCAGAATTGCATTTTGAAGCCCTCCGCCATAGCCGTGCGTGACAGTAGTCAGCATGTCCCAGCGGAAAGACATAACGCCCTTTACGATAATGGTTCCAATCATATCAATGAGTCCAAAGAGTACGAGCCCCGTCGCAATCCAAGCCAGTGTCCAGCCCATGTAGGAACGGAACTTACGGCTCGTTCGTCGAGAAGTTCTCATGCCTTCACCCCCGCGCGCCGCTTTTGTCCGGTCCGAGTGACCAGCCACCGGGCCAGTAGATTGGTAAGCAGCGTCAACACCATCAGCACCAGGGCGAGCTCAGACAGTGCGTGAACCGCCATATGCGTTGCATCTGTCAAAGCGCTGTCAAGTTGGTCAGCTATGGTTGCAGCCATAGTGGAAATCGGACTGTAAATGTTCTTCGGGAGAAAATTCATTGCGCTCCCGCTTACCATCAGTACCGCCATGGTTTCCCCCATCGCTCTACCCCAACCAAGTGCAATTGCACCGACTAGGCCATCCTTCACGTACGGAATTGAAATGAGACGCACCACTTCCCAGGTAGTCATCCCAATCCCTAATCCGCCTTCTCGGTAAAGAATAGGGACTTGCTGTAATAAATCCCGAGTTGTAGCCGTAATAATGGGAGTAATCATCAAAGCCAACACAATGCCGCTGGTCAGTAAGCCCATGCCGGTTCCTACGGGACCCTTGAGATAGGGAATGACCGTGCCCAGATGTGCGAGGAAGGGGCCAAAGCGATGGGACATCCACGGCGCAAGAACGACGATACCCCACAGCCCGAAAATGACACTTGGAATACCGGCCAGCAGTTCAACAAGGATGGAAAGAGCTAAGCGAAGACGACCGCGAACTTGATAAGCCAAAATGACTGCCGTAAAAATCGAGATTGGGACGGCAATGGCAATGGCAATAACGGAGGTGGCCAATGTGCCAACAATAAAAACAAGTCCACCGTAGGAAGCACCCGATGGTGCCATCACTCCGTGAACTTTTTCCATTGCACCGTACATGTTCCCGAAATTCCATTGAATCTGCGTGAGAAAATGCCAACCCATAAAACGAATACTCGGAATCGACTCCAAGACAACAATCGCAGCAATTGTGACAAGAAACACAAGTGGGCTACCGGCACAAATGCCAGTAGCCACTGTGAAGATCTTGTCGGCAACTTTCGTTTTTGAACTTACTTGCCGCATGACCTTAAATCAGCTCCTAGGGTTAATACCAGGGATTAGCCTTTAATCTTCGCAATTTGAGCTTTGCTCTTCGGCTCAATGTTCGAAGGCAACGGACGGAAGTGCACAGGATTCAAGTACTTCGCCTGGTTTCCTCCGGTGGGGCTAATCGCCCAGTCCAAGAATTTCTTCAGTGCTTTTGCCGTCGCAGCGTCTTTCTGCTGGGACTTTACAATGGCGTACTCAAAGTTGATGATGGGGTAAGAATTCTTCCCTGGCATCTCAATCAAGGACACGCGCTCGTCTGCAGGCACACTCGGCAGGTTTGCAGCCGCCGCCTTGATGTTCGTGCTGTTCGGCAGAACAAAGTTTCCGGACTTGTTCTTCAGTGCTGCATAGCCGACACCTTTTTGGGTGGCCTTATCCAACCAGCTGATACCCACATAGCCGATGCTGTACTTGTCGTTGGCTAGGTCGGTCACAACACCCTCGTTCCCTTTTGCGCCAACTTCGGCTGATACCTTCGGCCAGGATACGGTGGTGCCATAGTGAACCTGATTGCCCCATGCAGTATTTGTCTTCGACAAGAACTGCGTGAACAAGAATGTATCTCCACTTCCGTCAGAACGACGAACCGGTACGATTTGTTTGTGCGGAAGGCTGACACCAGGGTTCAAGGCTTTGATAGCCGAGTTGTCCCAGTACTTGATTTTCCCTTCGTAAACCTGGCCAATCACATTGCCGGAAAGGTGAAGGTGCTTCTTGTTCAGACCTGGAATGTTATACATAATCTGCTGTGCAGATATGGCCATCGGAATGTTCAACATACCTGAATGCTGCTGCATCACTGCCTTAGACAGATACGCGTCAGACGCACCAATTTGAACGGTTCCTGCCAGTGACTGAGAAATACCGTTTCCGCTGCCGGTAGACCCTGCTGTCAATGTTACATTGGAATCAACTGACTTATATGCATCAATCCACTGACCGTTAAACAGCGGATACAGCAGTGACGAACCCGTTTCAGCCAAAGTGACCTTCTGGCTTCCACCGCTTGATTGCGCGCCGTTGCCGCTGCTTGTATTCCCGCCGGACGTGTTATTTGCTGTGCCACAACCTGCAACTGCGACTAAAATGGCGGCTGCAGATGCTGCTGTTGTCAATTTTGTCATTTTTGCCATCACACATTCTCCTTTGCCCCTCTTAGTTTCAACAAGCACCATTCAATAATGTTTCCTACGGCACTGAGAATATCAGGCGAATGTGAACTTGCTCTTAAGACTACGTTAAGAGTTTGTAAAGATTCGTAGACTCTTGTCGAATCCATTTGATGGCACTAACTCACAGCAGCGAACATCAGGCACTGGGGCATGTCAGCCGCGACAAAGACTAAAGACAGCAATCTGCTGCATGTTCAGTTTCAAAAAAGGCAGCAGCCGTATCAATCATTCTAATGATTAGTTCAAATCAGACCTGTCACCGGATACGATGTAAATAACACTCTCGCCAATGTTTGTAGCGTGATCGCCAACCCGTTCTAAATATCGCCCAATGAACGCGACATACATTGCATAGGGGACCGCTTCGGGCTGTTGGCCGCTGGCAAGGAACAAGTTTTCCACAATCTGACGATATGTTTTGTCAACCTTATCGTCCTCATCTGCAAGCTTGCGTGCCAAATCTGTACGGTTCTCCACGTATGCATTTAACGCATCCGTTATCATAGAGTCCGTAACAGCGGCCATTTTCTTGATTTCAGGCATGGTCTCCACCGGTTTTTCGCCGTCCAGACGAATGACAGTTTTGGCAACGTCCACTGCCAAGTCGCCGATACGTTCGAGGTCGGACGCAATCCGCATCCCTGCGACAATCTTCCTGAGATCGGTGGCCACTGGCTGCTGGGTAGCAATCAACCGGATACAGAGGTCCTCAATCTCGTGTTCCATGTGGTTCACGTTCTTGTCGTTGTCCCGCACTTCTGCTGCAGCATCGAGATTGGCGTCCTCTAGCGCCTGTACCGCTTGCTGTATGGCGCCTGCCACCATCTCACCCATTTGCAACAGCTTTGTTCGCAACTGACGCAACGCTAAGTCAAAAGCTTGTCTGTTGTCCATGTACGACATCATCTCCTCTTTACTCCGGCTTGTAACATACAATTATGCATAGTCTTCCTTATTTTGCCCAGTATTTATGAAAAAGTTGAAGCTCATGCAATTTCTAGCCAAAGCGCCCCGTAATATAATCTTCAGTACGCTTGTCTGACGGAGCTGTAAAGATTTGTGTCGTATCATCCATCTCAACGAGTTCTCCATTTAAAAAGAACGCAGTGCGGTCCGCAATTCGAGCCGCTTGCTGCATGTTATGTGTAACAATCACGATTGTATAAGACCCTTTTAACTGCTGTACCAGTTCTTCTACACGGAGCGTGGAAATCGGGTCAAGCGCTGATGCAGGCTCATCCATCAGTAACACTTCCGGTTCAACAGCCAAGGCGCGAGCGATACACAAACGCTGCTGCTGACCTCCGGAAAGTGCAGTTGCCGGTTTGTCCATGCGGTCTTTGACTTCATCCCACAGCGCAGCCATTTGAAGGCTCTGCTGCACTCTGTCCGAAAGTTCGCGCTTATTGCGGATACCGCCAAGCTTCATTCCCAAAGCAATGTTGTCGAAAATAGATAAGGTAGGAAATGGATTTGCCTTTTGAAACACCATGCCAATTAGGCGGCGTACGTCAACGGGATCCATATCGAACAGGTCTTTGTCTCCAAGTCTTATTGCTCCCTCTGCCCGCGCATTGGGCACCGTTTCGTGCATCCTGTTCAGACAGCGGATAAACGTCGATTTCCCGCAACCCGAGGGTCCGATAATGGCTGTTACTTCGTTGGCGCGAAGTTCCATATCAATGCTCTTTAGCGTCAACTGTGAGCCATACCATGCCTGTAGGTTTGAAACGGAAATGGCTTCCCCCATTACAACACCTCATCCCTCATACAAGAGGCTGAATTTAGATCCGTACCATCACCCATCATGTCCGCTCCTACATCCTGCCGTGTTTTCCTAGAGCAGCAGACCAATCTTACACCCAAAGTGTGCAAATCAAACGACAATGATACGCATACCTTCTCAACAGCTTATCCTAATACACTAGTGTTAATGGTTTTTTAATTTTGTGTTAAGAAATTGTAAAAGAAAAGTAAAGAGGAACGTGAAATTGCGAGAACGATCAGCGTGGGATGTGTTTCGGGAGTGTGGACAGCAACCAGAACAGTGGAGTCAGAAACCGGATGGAGAAAATTTTACACAAGCAGGGGCCGCCGCTCCGCTTGTATCAGCGAACTGGACAGCCCCCGTATTCAACATCTTTTACGACGAGATACTTTCTTTAGTACGCACCGGCTCCCGCTGTGCCAGCTGGTACGAATAGGAAGAACAACACAAAGATAATCAGAAATACAACCGCCCACTGTGTGTAACCACCAAATGCACCATACATGTTGCATTCTCCTTTCTTTAGTTGGCTACACTAAAGGGTACGTAACAGAGTCTCTGGCGTACACGACATCCGCCCGGTTTTCGCGGCATCCGTACAAAAAGTTCACTGAGTGATTGAAGAATTTGCCGATGCATCTGTCCCCTCCAACCAACGTCGAGTGACAAATATGGATGCCCCAAGCATTAGTAAAGTCGCACTGGTAATAAGAAATCCCGCAATGGCACCCAGAATGGAGACGATGACTCCGCCCAGCGCCGGCCCGACCAGGGCTGCAGCAGTCGTCAGACTCCCAATCGTTCCAAACACGCGTCCGGTTAGATGTGACGGAGTACTGCGCTGTGCCATTGTCTGGAAGGGAACAAATATGAAGGCTGCGCAGACACCGACCAACAGAGCCGTGCCTATGATGGTCGCCATCCAAACAGCAGTGATATGTCCTGTTGCATGTGCGAATGCCACGAGCAGAGCAGAGCCTCCCAAACCGACGCCGCAGCCCAGCACTCCAACAGCCATGATTCCACTCGCTGATTTCCACTTTATGACGTTCACCAACAGTGCCCCCAACAAAGCTCCGCCGCCTGAGAGTGCCATGATAAGCCCCAGAAGACCGGATGATGCATCCGGCACTAAGCGGATAAGTGTGACGATTTGCGCGTCAGTTAACTGAATTAAAAGCAGGGCAACGGTCAGAATCAGTGTCCCTGCAAACAGCATGCGGACTCGGCGAATATGCTGAAGTCCTGCGACAAAACGCTTCCCGGCGCCCTCTTGAGGTTTTTCTTCGGTAATCCCATCTGCCGCAGATTGATTTTTTGCTGTGCTGGAATTGTGCAATCCGTCTGTTTGGGACTGAAAGCCGGTGAATGGCAAGAAAAGACTGGAGACAATAAACGACAGGGAATCGAGCCAAAAGGCCGACGCAGAACCAAGGGTCGCAACGATAACCCCGCTCAATCCAGGTCCCACTACCTTTGCCAGCTGAGTAATCGAGGAATTTATAGATACAGCTTTCTTCATGTGATTATCAGAAACAATTTCCTTTAATTTGCCCGCTTCCGCAGGATTAAACAATGATTCAAAAATGCCCACTAAGACAAGAACACCAAACAACATCCATTTTGAGGGTAACCACGGTATCACGGCCACAAGTCCTGCCATGACCAAGTTGGATACTAACATCAGCGTTGTTCGATTCCATTTGTCAGCCAGAACGCCAGTGAAGGGACCAAGGACGGCCATCGGGGCTGTGAGCGCCAGCATCATCCCGGAAATCACCAGCGGTGTTGCATGCCAACGAAATCCTATTAGCACAAATAGCGCCAGTATGTAGAGCCAGTCACCCAGATTTGAGACAGCCTGCGCGGCCATCAAAAACAGGTACTTCTTGTTCCAAAACAGACTTCGTTCAGTCTGCCCATTCTTGCCGTCAGCAGCAGATAAACTGCCAAAAGCCCCCTGTTCACCTCGATGCGATTTGTCTTTCAACGTCATCAGCTCCTCTAACCCCAGCATATGGGTAACGAGCTGTTTCCACATCAGACCTGCGCAGTGAACCGGATTAAGACTTTAGACGGAGTACAGCCGCAACTAACCTCGAAGCAATTGAACTCTTTCATTCTGCACGTTGAAAGCGAAGTCACGGCAAAAAAAGGAGCAGGAGATACAACAAGTGCTTTCAGTTTACTTTTTTAGAATAGATGATAGCTGCGGCCACAGATGAGGGGCGCTTAAGGTAACTCCGTGCAAGGTGATATACCCGCAGTTGTTCACTTTGACAGCTACCTTTTCTCCGGAACTTGTGACAAAGGTCAGATTTGCAGCTTGACCCGTCCCGTTACAACCTGGTTCTGAGGGTGATGCTGGCTGTGAACTGTTAATTGACTTACGCAACCTTTCAATAACAGCAGACGAAGTAATGGTTCGCGAGGACACCCCAGATGAATGGTTGCTTCCCCCGTCCTTTGAAGCCGATGTAAGTTGAACCTGTATCTTCGAAATATGGTCGGGCACCTTCCATTTACTGGATGTTATCCCGGTCGTTTCCTTTGCGCCTCCTGAAGCGCTGTGTTGGCTGACTATGGACCCCGTGTGTGAACTCGCTTGACGCCCGGCGTTTGCTGCAGCAGATTGCCTGGTGCCTGAGGAACTGCCAGAAGAACTCTTCGCAACCGCTTCAGAGGTTTGCGCAGACGCCGTAGATGAAGCACTGCTGTCCGTACCGTGCTGCACTGCATGCAGTCCATGGGGACTCTTCAAAGCGACAACCAGTAACAGTACAGCCGCTCCTCCCATGATACCCGCGCCTAGCAATCGACCGCGCCAGCGTACCAACCATGGCAGAACTCCGGCACGCACGCCGCGTGCGTAATGTTGATCGTCCTCGTCGCCAGGATGTTCACGAACAGAATGTTCCTGAAACTGCTGTAGCGCTCTTTGTATCCGTTCCTCCCTGTCAGACGGGAGCGCTGTTTCCTGCCATTCACTCAGATGTTGTTGCAGTTGCTCTTGCTTCAGGCTTCGCCTCATAAGCGTTCATCTCTTTTCCCAGTCATCGCGCTTGAATGTGACAATGCGGTATTGTGCGCTGTTCGAAACCAGTCCGCTTGCACGTGCTTTCTCAGTTTCGAGACAGCACGATGCAGCACAACCCTGACTGTCCCCGCCGTATACCCCAGCAACTCTGCCGCTTGGGAAGTCGAATAATCGGCAATCAAACGAAGGTATACGACCTGTCGTTGTTTATGCGAAAGGACTTTGAGAATCTCTTCCCACTCCACCATCGAATCGAGAGGCGCACCGGAGTCCACAAGATTCACGTCCAGTTGTGCAGTACGCTTCCCGTTTCTCTGCCGCTTTCGGATGCTGTCTGTTACACAGTTTTTTAGTATGTGCCACAACCACGTCTTAGGGCTCGCATCTTCTCGAAACCCGTCCCAGTAACGCAACACGCGCAGAAAGACTTCCTGTATAACGTCTTCAGCATCATCGGGATTTCCCAGCACGAAGAGCGCATAGCGATATAATTCTGTCTTATATTCGTGAAACAGCTGGTTTGCCGCTGCTTTGGCATCCATGGCAGAAGACCACCGTTCTGTTAGAACTGGGTGTACCCACTCAAGTCCCAAACCGGACTAGTCAAAGGGTCCAAGTACTCAGACGATTCACAAACGCTTTTTGTTAACAGGTGTAGCCTGCTGTTTTAAGCGAACTTCAAACAGTTCTCTTCTTCGATCACGTAATGGCCGCACAGTACCGGTTCTACGCCCCCGCCGGAGTATTTCCAGGTCTACATCCCCTACAACTACCGTCTCGATGTTGGGATTGCACTCTCCGACGATTCCGTCCCGCGCAAAAGTGTAGTCTGACGGAGAGAAAATTCCGGACTGCGCATACTGAATATCCATGTTTTCAACTTGAGACAGATTGCCGACTGTTCCGGAAATGACCGTGAAAATCTGGTTTTCTACTGCTCGTGCCTGAGAACAGTAACGCACCCTCAGATAGCCCTGTCTGTCATCTGTACAGAACGGAGTAAAAATGATGTTGGCACCCGCATCTGTAGCAATCCGAGCCAGTTCCGGGAATTGCACGTCATAGCAAATTTGGATGGCAATTTTGCCACAGTCAGTATCAAATACCTTCACTTCATCTCCGCCGCTGATACCCCACCATTTGCGTTCATTAGGTGTTACATGAAGCTTGTACTGCTTTTCAATCGTACCGTCTCTGCGAAACAGATATGCGACGTTATAGAGTTCATTCTCTTCTTCCACGAAATGCGAGCCGCCAATGATATTGATGTTGTAGCGTACCGCCAAGTCCTCAAACAGTTCAATGTATGGCTCGGTAAATTGAGCCAAGTGTCGGACTGCCTCACTCGGTCTTTTTTCATCAATGCAAGACATGAGCTGTGTCGTCAGTAATTCCGGAAACACCGCGAAATCAGACTCATAGTCTGCTGCTACATCAACGTAGTATTCGACTTGTTGAGCAAACTCTGCAAAGGAGCTCACCCGTTTCATGGCGTATTGAATTGTACAGATGCGGACTGGAAAGGAGGTGCGAAAGCGCCGGCGGTTCGTTGCCCGGTAGTCAACGTTGTTCCACTCCATCAAGGTTGCATAGCGTCTTGAAGCTTTGTCATCCGGCAGATACTCTGGATTAATTCGCATCAGTGTGAAGCCGTTGCGAAGTTGAAAGGTCAAAACGGGATCGTGTAAATTATGCCGTCCTACCTGCTCCACATACTCCCGCGGCGACATTTCCTGAGCGTGCTGCGAATACAGCGGCATCCTGCCCCCAATAATGATGCTTTTTAGATTCAGGCGTCGAGCCAGTTCCTTGCGTGCCTCATACAGGCGTTGCCCGATGTTCATATTGCGGTAGGACGGATGTACCTGAACTTCTATGCCATATAAATTAAAGCCGTCAGAATCGTGGTTGGTGATATAACCTCCGTCTGTAATATCGTCCCAAGTGTGCTGGTCGTCGTACTCGTCAAAGTTGACAATCAGGCTTGACGCAGACCCCACCAATTTCCCCTCATACTCAACACAGAACTGCCCCTCTGGAAAAATCTCTAAATGACTGAGTAAATGCTCAGGCTTCCAGGGCTCCATGTTGGGAAAACAAAGCTGCTGCAAAGCAATAATGTCGTCAATATCTGACTCCTGAATGTTTCTCAGTATAATTTTCCGCTCGAATTTACTAACATCCAATTTCTCCAAGTCCACTTCCTCCTTTAGTCCCAGTGTACCAAGGAACGACAGAATCAAAAAACACATTTGTTTCACAGCAGAAGGATTAACAGACTGATTCCCGAATGTTTTTATTGACAAAAATAGATATAGTTCCGTTACTCAGAGAATGCGGGGGAAATGTGTGTATCACTTTTTGGTCAATCGCAGCGCGGGAAATGGAAGAGGAGAAAAAGCCTGGAGAGAGATTCAGGGAGTCCTTGAACAGCGGCGTACAGAGTACCGGGTATCCTATCCAGGAAACGCTGAGGAAGCCGTCCAGCACGTGAGGAGCCTTGAACCTTCTGTAGAAACTGTCGTCATTGTCGGTGGAGACGGATCAGTGCAGAGTGTGTTGCGCGAATTAATGGTAAGAAAACTGCATGTAGGCATCATCCCGGCTGGCTCCGGAAACGATTTAGCCCGTGGATTGAACATTCCCATGACACCAAAAGCAGCGTTGGAGGTATTGTTCACGGGTCGTCCTTTTCCTGTTGACGTTATCCGGCATGGAGAACAGGCCTATGCGACTGCCATTGGCGTCGGCTTTGACGGAGCTGTGGCCTTCGCCGCAAACCATTCCTGGTATAAAAAATGGCTGAACGCTTTGGGTCTTGGCCGCCTTGCGTACGTAGCAGCATTGATAAAGACACTGTTTCACTATAAACCGGCGGATATAGAGTTGATACTAGATGGACGGCATCTGCATTTAACCAAAGTATGGTTGATCGCCATTAGTAATTTCCCATCCTACGGCGGAGGAATGAAAATCTGCCCCCAGGCACAGCCAGATGACGGCTACCTGAACATTTGCGCCGTGCATCATGTCAGCCGTCTCGAAGTCATCCGAGTGTTTCCAAAGGTTTATTCGGGGACTCACACGAGCCATCCTGCTGTAAAGATGTTTACGGCGAAGCGCGTACAAGTTCATGCATCAAAACCCCTGCTTGCCCACGGAGACGGAGAATCCATCGGACAATCGCCGATTGAAGCGGAACTGCAGATGGGCAGTGTCCTGGTTGTCTCTCATGCAAACGCCGCTGCCAGGCACGGTGCGAAAGGCAGTGCTAAGGGCAATCTGGAATTCTCCCCAGACAGCGCTGGCAACACGTGAAAGTCTCAAGCACGTGATTTCGCGACGATGAACAGACCGTAGGACGCGTAAGCTATGAGTCCTCCTGCAATTGCAGCATACCACGGCAGGTTAGCAAGTAAGCCAGCGAGCGTGACCACCGCAGTTAACATTGTTCCGATTGCTCCGTGAATGCCGCCGCGGGCGAAGTGAACCGTCTGCCCATGTCCGGCAGAAAAACGAATCAGAACGAGAGCAGTTAGAAACACTGCAGGAAACGCTGCAAGCAATCCGGAAATCCGGGGTGACACGTTTGCAAGTAAACTGACACCAGCAACCGTCATGCCCCCGACAAAAAATCGAATCAGGTAAGGCATCAGTGCTTTCATCTGTTGTCTCCTCCTCATCCCGGCAAAATCATGGTGGAAAGACCCGACGCAAACGCCCAAATACTCAGCATCAGAATCACTGCAAGGCCAAACCGCATCCGAATGAGTGCTCGCGGCGCTGCTAGAATCATTGTTCCATTGGCAACTATTGCACCAATACTCGCACTCACAATTGTGATTAACAAAGCATCTGCCGTTCCTGCAGGATGGCCCCAGGCCTCCAACACGTACACCGTTGTAAAGATGGCAGGAAACCCTGATAAGACACCGCCGACGCGCCCTCCGAGACGATTTGCCAAAGCCGTTACTGCCGTAATCACAAGACCGCCAACAATAAATTTCACTAATATGAGTCCCACTCCAACCACCCCGTTAGTAATGATAAAATGGCTTATATAAAAGTTCAAAGACCGTAATTTTATAATTAGGCATAAGTAATTGTTATGGGGATGAGGTGGACCAAGCCGTGGACATTAGAGAATTGGAATACTTTCTTGCCGTCGCCGATCACGGAAGCGTTACACGGGCTGCGCAAGTCCTTCACGTCAGCCAGCCAGCCGTCAGTCAAGTTATTCGGGGGTTGGAAGGGGAAACGGGACAACCGTTATTCCACAGGACACCCACTGGCGTTGTATTGACACAAACTGGGCTCTTGCTCAAGCAGCATGCCCTGAAAATCATGCATGTCTTTGAGGATACACAAGAAGCGTTAAACATGGACCGCCACAGAATGCGCCAATTACGTCTTGGTGTGCTGCCTACTCTTGCACACGACTATGTGCCGGCCATCTTGAGGTCATTTTTGCAAGCGGAAAACATGGATCCTGAGCACATGGAAGCTACGGAGGAAATCAGTGTCATGCAAGGCAGTACACAAGAGTTGCTGCACAGTGTCAAGAGCGGAGACCTGAACCTGGCCATCGTTGATTTGCCAGTCAGCGAACCGTCCTTGTCTGTCGCTCGCTTATGGCGAGAGCCGTTGGTTGTCATTAAAGCTGTAGACACACCCTTGTTAAAGAGTCCGCTGCCCTTTCAGAGTTTGGCAAATGAAGTATTTATCACAATGGAGACTGGCTACGGATTGCGGGACGCATTGTTCCGCAATGCTCTCGACAACGGTTTCCAGCCGAAAATACTGTTTGAACTAAAAAGTATCATGGCAGTAGTCGGATTTGTCCAAGCCGGATTCGGGATTTCGTTGGTTTCAGCGAGGACAGTCTCTCTTGAGACTGAATTAGACCGTCTGCAGGCTGTTGAGACCGTTCCGCCCCTGAGCCGCGACATCGGTATTGTCTGGCGAAATGACAGACGTTTACCGCCGTTTGCACGACGATTTCAAGAATACTTTCTGGAGCAGGCGAAACTGCTTGCCAAGACAGAGGGAGATATCGAATTGCATTAGCAATGGGAGCCGGAAGCGCAAACAGAGATTGAGAGCAAGCATAAGCTCATTCGAACCCTCTATTTGCGCTCCAGTGCCGGACTCCCGCTGCTGTCATGCCTCACTTTGGTGCTCCAGGTCCTTACTGCTATTTCTTCAACAACTCAGGCCTGCCGATGTCCTCAACGTACGCCTGGTATTTGGCATATGCAGGCTGAATGGCCGGCAAGAGTTTCAATATCTTTGGTATCGGCCCTTTCGCAACCATTTGCCGCCGTGACAAGGCTGCCAAGAGATTGAGTTTGCCGAGCCAGAACTGGTTCGCCACATCTGCTTTCATAGTCATATGAACATCCGGCTTGACGTCGACCGGCCCTTCCATCACAGCGAAATAGGTCCCTGCTTCAGCTTTTGTCGTATCAATGGTTAAGACTGAATTCGGATCAGAGTACTCAAATTGAATCACAAGTCCAGACGTTTGAATGGCCGGCCCCATTGCTTCGTCCTTCGCTGCATCGCGAAAAAATGCACCTAGCACATCATAAACATCCTGCTCACTCTGAAACAATCCCACAATTCATCACCTCTTCATTACTTTTTGATACATCTGCAAGATTTCGTCGGGTTCCACAAACTTGGGGTTGTAAACCATCGCGCCGTCTTCTTGGGCTCTTTGCACAAGTAAATCAAGGTCAGATTCCTTTACCCCTGCAGATTCTAATGACAACGGCAGTTCTGCCAGATGACCCGCCAGCTCCCTCATACCTGCAACTCGTTCAATTGTTGCCCCCGCCAGTTCCTCTACAGAAGCGTCAGACCGCTGAATCAGACCCGTCCGAATCCCAAACTCAGCGATTCTGTCCGGTACCACTTCTGCGTTGCAAATGAGCCCCTCCACCAGCATTAAGCTGTTCGCCTCGCCGTGAGGGACATGACAGACGCCGCCTAACGAATGTGCCAGCGCGTGGACAATACCGACCATGCTGTGATTAAAAGCGATGCCGGCCATCGTACTCGCAATTTGCAACTCGGCCCGAGCATCCTCAAATTGCTCGTTCTGGAGCGCCGTCTTCAGATGTTGGTGAATGGCAGAACCTGCTGCCACTGCCATCGCGTCGCTAAAAGGGGAGTGTTCGATGTCCACATAGGCTTCAATCGCGTGCGTAAATGCATCCATTGCCGTCGCAGCGACCATCCGTACGGGCAAGGTAAAAGTTGCCGCCGGGTCAAGAATCGCCAAGGTCGGTGCTAACGCCTTGTCGACGAAGGTCAGTTTACGCGCGTCCGCTTTATCGGAAATGACAGACACCATTGTCACTTCCGATCCCGTTCCCACAGTAGTCGGCACCGCCACTAGCGGCAGCACTGGCTCTGTCAGAGTCTGTGCGCCTTGATACTCATGCAACTGCCCTGTGTGCGTAAGAAGAATATTGGTTGCCTTGGCTGTATCGATAACACTTCCTCCGCCAACAGCCACAAGCAGATTCACGTCGGCCTGTTGAAATTCATCAGCAACTCGTTGTACGACACTCAGTTCACTGTCCTGAGGTACGTCGCGGAATATGTCAGCAATGACAATCCCTGCATCCTCCAGACTTTCTATTACACTTTGAAAAAATCCAAGTCTCGCAATCACAGTATCTGTTACTACTCCTGCACGCAGACCTGCGAACGCCTCTAATTCCGGACTTGCATCCTTCAGAAAGCCTGGACTTCCTCCAATAATCTGGGTTGGCGAGGTGTACTGAAAGAATTCCAGCATGCCCGTCTCCTCCTCTTCCCGTAACTTTCCGGTACGCCGTCTCCATCAGGCGTTCTAGCGACTGTCGATTCTAGTATTAACACTCGTGCCTCAGTACTGTCGCACTGTAACTGCCGACCCCCAGCAGGCACGTTATTCGTACAGCGTAATGATTTGGTCTTCCAACTCCACGTACACATTTTTCACCTGGGTGACATCATCAAGAGCTTCTGTGCCAAGTTCGCGGCCCATTCCAGACTGCTTGTAGCCTCCAAAAGGCGCCTCTACACACAGGCGGTTGTACTGATTAATCCAGACCGTACCGAGACGCAGTTTTCTAGCCATGCGCAAGCCCCGTTTTATGTTCTCTGTCCATACGGCACCAGCCAAACCGTAGCAGGACTCGTTTGCCAGTTTCACTGCTTCATCTTCGTCATGGAAGCGAATAATACTTGCCACAGGTCCAAAGATCTCCTCTTGGGCAATTTCCATGCTGTTGTCCACGTCCGCAAACACGGTTGGCGCCACGAATGCACCGTCCGGACACCCCTCCACAGAAACCTTTTCTCCGCCGCAAAGCAGTTTTGCTCCTTGACTCTTCCCAGATTCAATGAAGTGCATAACCTTATCAAACTGCTGACGATGCACGAGACTGCCAACTCTTGTCTCCCAGTCCATGGGATGGCCGATAGGAAGCCGTTTTGCTCGCCTCACGAAAGCTTCCACAAACTCGTCGTAGATGCTGTCCTGTACGAGAATTCGCGTGCCCGCAATGCAGACTTCTCCCTGGTTCATAAACGCCCCAAGGACGGCACCGTCCAATGCTTGCTCCAAATCTGCGTCTGCGAACACAATATTGGGACCCTTTCCTCCCAACTCGAGAGTGACCTTTGTCAAGCTCTTCGCGGCCGATGTCATGACGCTCTTCCCTGTCCTGGTCGATCCCGTAAAACTGATTTTATCCACATCTTCATGCTCGGCCAACGCCTGCCCGACTTCTGGTCCAAAACCGCTAATGACATTGAACACACCAGCGGGTACACCCACCTCTTCTGCAATCTTAGCTAGTTCAAATGCAGTCGACGGTGTGTATTCTGACGGCTTTAAAACAACTGTGTTGCCAGCCAAGAGCATTGGCGCCACCTTAAAAGCTGCCAGCAGCAACGGAAAGTTGAACGGTACAATAGCTGCCATCACACCAATAGGTTCCCGAAGCGTAAAGTCAAGCGCATTTTGTGGAAGAGCGACCTGACGACCCCCAAGTTCTGCTGTTAATTCGGCAAAGTACTCAAAGCAATCTGCTGCCAGGTGAATATCTATGACCGAGGTTTCAATGATGGGTTTGCCGCTGTCCAGTGTCTCCATTTCCGCCAAAGTGTCTACGTTGTTACGAATTTCTTCCCCAATGGCCCGGAGCAACCGCGCGCGTTCCGGTGCATTCAGGTGACTGGACCACTCGTCTTTGTCAAAGGCCTGACGGGCTGCTGCCACCGCTCTGTCCACGTCCGTTTTCGTTCCGTCTGGAACAGTCGCAACAACCTCTCCGTCTGCAGGACAAACGCTTTCAAAACGCCTGTTGGAATCAGATTCTATCCATTTTCCGTCAACGAAGTGCTGATAGCTTCGTACGGTCTCGCTCACATATCTCCCTCCTTGTTACCCTTACAAACCTCATTATACTATTCATCCGACTGTTTGGTAGAAATAATTTATTCAGAACATTAAAAGAACACGGAAACAAGGACACCTGCCATTCATGGAGAATGTATAAGACGCACATGATACAACAGCTTCTGATATGGTGTACGGATGTAAAAGTTGACAACACGTAGGCTACACTCGTAATGTGAAGCCATCATTTTAACGGAGGAAACAACATGTCTATAGAAGCACCAACGACATACAATGAGTCTTCAATTCATGTTCTCGAAGGCCTTGCCGCGATTAGAAAGCGCCCAGGAATGTATGTGGGCGGTACAGGTGTGCAGGGATTCCACCACTTGTTCAAGGAAATCATCGACAATGCAGTGGATGAAGCCTTGGCCGGATACTGCAATCGCATCGATGTCATCATTCATGAAGACAACAGCCTGTCTGTCAACGACAACGGACGAGGCATTCCCTTTGGTATGCATGAAACAGGAAAGCGAACCATAGAGGTTGCGTTAACTGTGCTTCACAGCGGCGGCAAATTTGGGGAAGAAGGCAGCGGATATAAGGTGTCAGGAGGGCTGCACGGCGTCGGCCTGACAACGGTCAACGCTTTATCCAAGTGGCTTGAAGTCACGATTGTACGCGATGGAAAGCAATATGTTCAAAAATACATCAGCGAAACGATTGTAAAAGACGGGAAAGAACGGGACATTATTGGTGAACCTCAGGAACCAACGATTACACCTGTACAGGGGCACCCGTCAGGAACAAAAATTCGCTTCTTGCCAGACGCGCAAATCTTCGGCAACATCCACTTCCAAAAAGGCATCATTGAAGAGCGCATTCGGATGATGGCGTACTTGAATTCAGGCCTGACCATTACACTGACCGATGAGCGGAATCACGACGAGACGCAGGTCTTCTGTTACGAAGGTGGTCTTGCCGAGTTTGCAGTGTTTTTGAATGAAGACAAAAGGCCATTACAAAACCCTGTGTCTTTTTCCGGCACAGCGCAGAACGTCAGCGTTGAAATTGGCCTGCAGTACACAGAGGGCTATGCCGAGACTTTTGCGAGTTTCGTCAACTGTATTCCTACGAAAAGCGGAGGTACCCATGTTCGAGGCTTTAAAACCGCGTTTACCCGTACCTTTAACGATTACGCCAAGACCAACGGTCTCTTAAAGGAAAATCAGGATAACCTGGAAGGAGACCTCATTCGCGAAGGCATGACCGCTGTATTGTCGGTCAGTATTGAAAATCCTGAGTTTGTCGGGCAAACAAAGGACGAACTGGCGAATCGCGAGGTACAGAATATTGTCAGCAGCATTGTCTCCGAACAATTAGGAGCCTATCTCGACAAGAACCGTGACTTTGCAGAAACTGTCATTGAAAGGGCTTTGGTCTCCAAAAGAGCGCGTGAAGCTGCAAAAAAGGCGTCTGAAGACATTCGAACCGGGAAAAACAAGAAGGACAAGAACGGCAGAAGAAAGGTTCTCGTAGAGAAGTTGACGCCGCCGCAAAGCAACGACTTTGACAAAAACGAACTGTTTATCGTAGAAGGGGATTCTGCAGGCGGTTCAGCAAAACAGGGCCGTGACTTTCGCCATCAAGGCATACTGCCCCTGCGCGGTAAATCTTTGAACGTGGAAAAAGAGAACGACCTTTCCAAAATCCTGAAGAACGCCGAGATTGCCGCTATTGTCGATTCCATCGGAGCCGGCATCGGAGCATCCTTTGATTTGGAACAGTGCCGCTATGGAAAAATTATCATCATGAGCGACGCCGATCCCGACGGCGGGCACATTCAGTCCCTCCTCATCACCCTGTTTTATCAGTACATGCGGCACCTGGTTGAAGCCGGGCGCTTGTATATCGCCATGCCCCCTCTGTATAAAATTAGTTATAACAAGGGAAAAGGCAAGAAGAAGCAACAAGAAGTGCAGTATGTGTGGACGGACGAAGAGTTGGACCAGCTGCGTGCCGAACTCAACCAAACTAAGACAGCGTTTGAATTGCAGCGCTACAAAGGTCTGGGTGAGATGAACCCCGAGCAACTCTGGGAAACCACTATGTGCCCGGAAACCAGAACACTGATTCAGGTTGAGGTTGCAGACCCTAGTGTTGCCGAGCGCAGAATCACGACCTTAATGGGCAACAAATCAGATTTGCGAAAACAGTGGCTGTACGAACACGTCGACTTCAACTCTTACGAAGAATAGAGGGGTTTCCAAGATGTCAAATACCGAAAAAACGATTTTGACGGACATTTCCGAGCTGCTGGGAGACCGATTTGGACGCTACTCCAAATACACCATCCAGCACCGCGCAATCCCTGATGCGCGCGATGGCCTAAAGCCTGTGCAACGCCGCATTTTGTATGCGATGTATCTCGCAGGCAACACGCATGACAAAGGCTACCGTAAATCTGCAAAGACGGTAGGAGACGTCATGGGGAACTACCACCCCCACGGCGACTCGTCGATTTATGAAGCCATGGTGCATTTGGCGCAGCCGTTCAAAACGAATCAACCGTTAATCGACGGTCACGGAAACTGGGGCTCAATCGACAAGGACCCCCCCGCCGCAATGAGGTATACAGAAGCCAGGCTCTCGCCCTACGCTTTGGAACTCCTGGCAGACATCAAAAAAGACACAGTCCGGATGGTTCCAAACTTCGATGAAACCACGACTGAGCCTATTGTGTTGCCAGCGCGGCTGCCAAACCTGCTGATTAACGGCGCATCAGGGATTGCCAGCGGCTTTGCGACAAACATTCCACCCCACAATCCGAAGGATGTTGTGGAAGCTTGCACTGTCTATCTCAAGAACAAAAATGTGACCAATGAAGAATTAATCGAGATTATTAAAGCCCCGGATTTCCCTACAGGCTGTGAAGTAATGGATACCGATGGAATTCGTGCCATTTATACAACGGGATCGGGCAGCTTTGTCATGTCGGCTCGAATGGAGCGGGAACAGCCAAAAAAAGGCGGACCTCAACTGGTTTTCTCCCACTTACCGTATAACGCCGTAAAACAGCAAATTGTCGTTGCTTTGCAGGAGATTGTGCTGAATCGAGACATTGAGGGAATTGTGGAAGTCCGGGACGAAACAGACCGCAAACACGGAATGACTGGTGCTCGTATCGTTGTCGAACTAAAGCGGGGCTTGACGGAAGATCAGATGGATTCCATCGTTGCCTACCTGTATAAAAACACCGACTTGATGTCCTACTACCGCGCGAATATGACAGCCATCGTCAACGGCAGTCCTGAGAAAATGGACCTGAAGAAATTTGTTGCGGCCTATATTGAGCATCAACGAGAGATCATCCGCAATCGTACCCAGTTCGATCTCAACAAGGCAAAGGAACGCTTCCACATTGTTGAAGGCTACATTAAGGCTCTGGACAGTCTCGATGAAGTCATTGCTATTATCCGAGGGTCCAAAGACCGAAAAGACGCAGTTGAACAACTCATAAGCCGTATCGAACTGACAGAGATCCAGGCCAATGCAATTCTCGATTTACGTTTGTATCGCCTGACCAACATGGAAATTGACAGTTTTAAAAAAGAGTGGGAAGACTTGCAAAGAATCATCCGCAAACTAGAAGGCATTCTTTCATCTGCAACAAAACTAGATAAGGTCATTGAAAGAGAACTGAGCGAATTTGTAAAAAACTATACATATGAACGCCTGTCTCCGATTAAGGAAGAAGTCAAACAACTCAATGTAGACGTCAGTATGACCATTCCTGAAGAAGATGTATATGTCGTATTAACCAGAAACGGCTACATCAAGAGACTTAGCAAAAGAGCGTACATGGGTATCGAGCGAATCGAAGGAATTAACTTGAAACTAGGAGACAGCGTCCAAACCACCGTATCCGCCAAGACAACGGACACACTGCTCCTGTTTACTTCAAGCGGCAGCTACTATTCACTACTGGCTTACAGAGTTCCGGAAGGAAAATGGAAAGACGAAGGCAGTCCGCTGCACACTGTGCTTCCAGTCGGGAATGAGGATAAGATTGTGGCGATTCTTCCCATAGAAGACTTTGAAGCAGAATTATCCTTGTGCTTTCTCACTGCGCAAGGAATGGCGAAGAAGACGAGCTTGAAAGAGTACAAAACTGACAGGTCTGTCGCTGTGCGGGCATTAAAACTAAAGGACAAGGACGAACTGAGAGACGTGTTTGCGGCCAACGAAGATGAACGGTTCATCACTGTTACAGAACGAGGATTTGTCGGTTTATACGACCAGCCAGATGTCCCGCTTGCCGGCAAAAACACGCTTGGCGTAAAAGTCATATCGCTGAGCCGAAACGATTCGGTGCTGCAAGGATACAGAGTAGGAAAAGATACCCCGTTCCAAGTCATCCTGTTTGAGCAGCACGGTTACTACCGCATTGTGCCGTCGCAGCGCCTGCCAGGAAAAAAACGAGGCAACAAAGGAACCCAGGCCTGGAAAAGCTTGAAATCTGAAGACCGGATTGTAACCGGACTGCTTGCGCACGGTATGCTGCAAAGGCCGCTTGCTGGTGCCTATATCGTTGATGGACGACAGTTGGAGAAATTCGAACTGGATGTAACACCAACAGCCGCACTTCCTGTGCAATACGCGCCACTTGACTTACATTCTGTGGTTACAGATATTATTACAATGCCGCAGAAATAAGGAAAACACCAAATGCTGGCCCGACTTAAAAATTCAGCGGGGACAATCCCCGCTGAATTCAACCTGTAAGTATTTCGAACCCACTCATGGCATATTACTATCTACCTGTGATGTACGGTTAAACCATGTTGCGTCTACGCCGTATTACTGAATACCAGCCCATTTTTCGAGCATGTCTGTCGTGACAGATTTTGGTCGCTCGATGGGATAACCAAGGGCTCTGTCCCAGATGATGTTTGACAATACTCCCAGTGCTCTGCCAATGCCAAACAGTACCGTATAGAAGTCATATTCAACAATCCCGTAATGCCACTGGATAACACCGGAATGAGCATCCACATTGGGCCACGGGTCCTTGACTTTTCCCAGCGATGACAAAACTGGCGGAACCACTTCAAAGAGCATAGAGACGACTTCAAACAGTGGATCGTCTTGGAGATGTTTCAACGCGAACTCTCTTTGCGCTATGTAGCGTGGATCCGTTCTCCTCAAAACAGCGTGGCCATACCCAGGAATCACTTGGCCGTTTGACAGTGTTTCCTCAACAAACCTCTTCAACTCGTCTTTTGTTGGAACTTTTCCTCCCAGGTTCTTCTCCACAGTTTCTTGAATCCATTTCAGAACTTCCTGGTTGGCGAGACCATGTAACGGGCCCGCTAAACCGCCCATCGCTGCAGAATACGAGTAATACACATCAGACAACGCGGATGCCACCAAGTGGGCTGTGTGGGCAGATACGTTTCCGCTCTCGTGGTCAGAGTGGATGATAAAGTACATACGCGCCACATCGTCATACGGAGTTGCAATTCCCATCATATTGGCAAAATCACCGCCTAAGTCTAAAGAAGGGTCAGAGGCAATGACTGTATCGTCCTTATATTTCAATCTATAAATATAGGCTCCAAGAGTTGGTAACTTCGCCATCAAGTCCAATGCATCTTCGTACATTGATTCCCAACCAGTAGCCTTATTGTATTTACCATTTTTGTAATCTGCAGCAAACTTCGATTCTCTCTGCATCGCCAGAATGCCTGCCGCAAACATGGTCATCGGGTGGGTATCTCTCGGCATAGCCCTTAGGGTATCCTTCACGTACTCAGGGAGGTTTCTTCTGTCTTTAAGGTCTTCGGCCAACTCCTGTGCTTCTTCCAATGTCGGAATATCGCCGGTGAGAAGCAACCAGAAATGGCCTTCTACATAGGGCATTTCAGAGCCCGGTACCTTTGGCAATTTGTCCAGCACCTCGGGAATCGTGTATCCGCGAAATCTGATGCCCTCATCGGGATCGAGATAAGAAATATCTGTTACCAACGATTTAATGCCTCTCATCCCGCCGGCTGCCTGTGCGATTGTAACCTCATCAATCTTGACACTGCCGTACTCCTTCAAAAGTCTGGTTGTACGTTCCCTATGCTGAGTAATTTTTTCAGCCAACTTCTCTTTTAATGACATATAGAATCCTCCCTCAGTAAGTGATGTATATGATTCCCTGTTCTAATGCCGTTAGACCTAGAACAAGTTTCCCCGTTTGTGAAGGGAACTACCTACCCGCAAACTGTGTACACAGAACACGTTCCCCCCCTTCCATATTAGTGCTCCAAATCTGATATGCAATACCAACCACACTGTAAGCGGATACAAGTTTGCCTATCTTATAATTATAGAGATTTCATACAATTTGGAGTGATTTCGGGACGGAACGGTTTATTCCGTGATACACCCTTGTGTGTGCCGACAAATCGTCATTCATTAAAAAGTATTCACCACCTTGAATTCACCACTGAACGCGCTTTCGCTGTCGGCTGTAACGTACCGAGTGTAAGGAAAGCATTAAGAAAATACCCGTTGTTTCCACGAAATGAAAAGGACGAGATTAGCACTCGCCCCGCATGACCTATGTTAAGTATAACTCCAGTCTCGACGAAAACACGTGACAATTTTGTGGATTCTATATAAACTGCACTTTGATTTCCCCAAGACTGTCTAGAAATTCATTGATTCAGATCAAGCCAAAATGAGCGAAAGACTGGTATAAATAGATGTTGAAGCAATAGATCGGCATACTCTCTTTTTACTAGTTCACACTTGCCATATAATAGTATGGGGTGGAAACTGTAATAGTAGCTATAGACTATGATATGGTTAGTAGAGAGACAAAAGGTGTGTTTCGACGAAAGACTCGCTTCTAACAGCGCCGAAGCAGGAGTGCCTACTTTATTCATAATCCACATGATAAGGAAGGTTTGCTATGGAAGGGACACAGAACAAAACTGATGTGATTCTAATTGGAGCAGGTATCATGAGTGCAACTTTAGGATCATTGCTGAAGGAGTTAGCACCTGACTGGAACATCAAAGTTTTTGAGAAACTTGACAGTGCTGGAGAAGAAAGCTCAAATGAATGGAATAATGCCGGCACCGGCCATTCCGCGCTTTGTGAGCTCAACTACACATCCGAAAATGCTGATGGATCAATGGATATCAGTAAAGCCATACGAGTAAATGAACAGTTTCAACTCTCAAGGCAATTTTGGTCTTACTTGGTTGACAACGGGCTGATTCATAATCCAGAAGAATTTATCTCGCCACTTCCTCATATGAGTTTCGTTCAAGGGGAAGATAACGTGAGGTTCTTAAAAAAACGCTTTAACGTCTTGTCAAAGCACCCTCTGTTTCAAGGGATGGAGTTTACTGACGACCCGCAACAGCTAAAAGAATGGATTCCTCTCATGATGGAGGGCCGAACTTCTGATGAGCCTATAGCAGCCACAAAAATCGATTCTGGAACTGACGTGAACTTTGGGGCTTTGACACGAATACTGTTCAGCCACTTGGAGTCCAAGAACGTAAATGTGCAGTACAGACACAATGTAGAAGACATCAAACGTACACCAGACGGATTGTGGGACGTAAAAGTACGTGACATGAACACTGGGATAACTCAGTCTGTGACTTCCAACTTTGTGTTTATCGGCGCTGGCGGCGGCAGCTTGCCTTTGTTGCAGAAGACTGGTATTCCCGAGTCGAAACACGTTGGCGGATTCCCAGTCAGTGGACTGTTTATGGTTTGCAACAACCCTGAAGTTGCAGATTTGCACCATGCCAAGGTCTACGGTAAAGCGAAAGTCGGTGCTCCCCCAATGTCCGTTCCGCACCTTGATACCAGACATATTGACAATAAAAGAACATTGCTGTTCGGGCCATTTGCTGGTTTTTCACCAAAGTTCTTGAAGACGGGGTCCAATTTTGACCTGATAAACTCCGTTAAACCGAACAATCTCGTTACGATGTTGGCAGCGGGACTGAAAGAAATGTCTTTGACTAAGTACTTGGTTCAACAACTCATGCTGTCAAATGAAGACCGGATGGAACAATTGCGTGAGTTTATCCCTAATGCCAAAAGCGAGGATTGGGATATTGTAACGGCAGGGCAACGAGTGCAAGTTATTAAAGACACTGAAAAAGGCGGCAAGGGAACATTGCAGTTCGGGACAGAAGTAGTTAGTTCCTCTGATGGATCAATTGCTGCCTTGCTCGGTGCATCGCCGGGTGCCTCTACGGCCGTTCACGTGATGCTCGACGTACTGGATAGGTGTTTTCCTGGAGAAATGAAATCCTGGCACCCTAAAATCAAAGAAATGATTCCGTCATTTGGCGTCTCGTTGGCAGATTCTCCGGCTTTGTTCCGCGAGATCCATGCCTCCACATCGCAATCTCTTGGCTTAATGGAACCGGAACGAGAATTGGCCTACAGTTGATTAAATTCCAGGGACCCGTGGGAGGCCTCATTGGCCTCCCGTTGTGTTTTGTCTAAACAAGGTGCGTCACGAATGCACGCTTTCTCCGATACCACGTAAAAATCACTGATCGTATCATGTTATCCACAGCAATACTTGCCCACACTGCCGGCAACCCGAACCCCATTCTCCAACCAAAGACGTATACACCAACTGAGCGAATGCACCAGATTCCTATGGTTGTCACCATCATAGGAAACCTAGTGTTTCCTCCGACTTGTATTGTAGCCGTGTCAATCACAACAGAAGACATAAAGGGCTGGGAGATGGTGTCAATGGCCAGAATAACAGTCAACAGGTTGATAACGTGGGTACTGTGTGTGTAAAACTGGGCAATCCACGGACTAAATATGCACAAGAGGCCAGTAATCACGGTCATCGAGACAGCAGCTTGTAAGTAGCTCCATCTCCGATAGGTATCAATCAAGCTTTTATGCCCCCTTCCAATCGCGTTTCCGATGGCCGCTGTGGCGGCAATGGAAAATCCTTCTCCTACGGCAGAGGCAAAGGGTGTCAGTGTCCCAGCGATGTTGTGAGTTGCATATACATCCACACCCATGCGCACAATGATTCCAAAATACAAAACTTGACCAAGTCGCTTGGACAACCGCTCTGCAGCCGCGGGCAGTGAAAATCGCATCATTTGTTTCAGTATGTCTAGTTGCAAAGTCAAATCTGCCTTGGACAGGGCAATGGCTTCCAGGCAGCGGGATTTCCACCACAGCCGTGCCAGAGCATAAATCCGCACCACTAGAAGAGACAGTGCTGCTCCGCGTATACCTAGTGCAGGGATAGGGCCAAATCCAAATATAAGCAGGTAATCCACGACAACGTGAATTGCGTTCATTTCAAGACCGATGCGCAAGGGAATTTTCGTCATGCCGATTGCACGGAATGCAGCGGACTGCGCTGTGAAGAGTGCAATTAAAGGTGCCATCGCCAAGACGATTTGAAAGTACGGTATTGCCGTTTGCAGTAGTGCCCCACGCGCTCCCATGATGCGTAACAGAGGAACCGAAAACAGCACCGAAGCAACACCCAGGACTGTGCCAACAACAAGAACAATGATAAAAGCATGCCAGATGGCAGCTCTGCCGGTTTTAAATTGTCTTGCACCAACATAGCGAGAGAGAGAGACTGACAAGGCAGTTGAAACGGCGGTGAAAACCGCTGTGTAAGTCAGCTTATAGATATTGGTCACACCAACTGCTGCGACTGCTGCCAGACTGATATGAGCAATAAAAATCATATCAACTACGCCTAAAAAGTTTTGCAAGTAAGCTTCTCCAATCGCCGGCCATGCTATTGCAAAAATTCGCCTAGCAGCTTGCGGGACA